>LNEO01000352.1 GCA_001465015.1 Deltaproteobacteria bacterium Ga0077539
TCCAGCCTTCGTACGGGGACTGCGGCTCCCCAGCGCAGTGCTTCTGTCGGCCCTATCGTCAATCGTTCGAGACTCCTCAGCTCGCAACGTCGGGCAACGTCGTGGGCGTGCTCGCCGGCGACATGATCGGAACGTCGCAGCTTCGAGTCACCCACGTGTTCGGAAATGCCTCGGGGCACGTCGTCGGCGAGATCATCGAGATCCGCGCGTTTCTCGGCGAGTCGGGGCCTCGGGCGTTGGTCGCGATCGACGAGCAAGGCCGTCAACCCATACCGGTTGGCGTCTACGACGCGGCGACGCTGGGGTACGTCGCGATCGGAGTTCGAGCGGAAGGCGTGGGCACGTGTTCGTTCGTCCAGCAGTCCGTGCTCAGCACAACGACGATCGTCGAGGCCTGGTTGAGTCCGAACTGCGAGGCGTACCTCGAGCGCGCCGCGCCGCGGAGCACTGAACGGTTCTGTACCAACTCCGGTGCGTGCGCGTGCAGGACGCCCGCAACGGCGTCGCGCGACGCTCCCTCGCACGCGACTCTCTCGATCTTGCTCGCGCTCGTCGCGGCGCTCGTCGCGCGACGAGCGCGCCGTGTAAATCGAGCGCGTCCGCGCTGAACAGCGCGGTGCGGGTTGGTTCACCCCGTGCCAGCTACCCACGTCCTCCATCGGTCAGTCATTTCGCATTTCATTCGACGCTGGCTCCGTGATTGCACCGCTCTTCCCATCGTGCGCTCTCGTCCCGAAACACCGCGTGGCTCGCGTGATTCGCTGCCAACTCCGTTGCGCCGTTGGCAACGGCTCTGGCTCGCGGCGCTCGCGCTCTCTTGCGCCGCGTGTCCGGACCGCGGCGTCGTCGCGCTCTCGCCGCCGGTCTCAGGCTGGCCCTCGGAGCCACGACACCTTCAACCGGACCTCACCAAACTCGATCTGCTCTTCGTCGTCGACAACTCGCGCTCGATGGCCGACGCGCAGCTGCGTCTGTTCGCGCAGATCGAATCGTTTGTGCGCGACCTGCGCTCGCCCCTGTGCGCCGACAGCGACGCCCTCTCGAACGGGCGCAACTGCGATTTCGTCAGCCGCGACGAGACGCTCGTCAGCCGCGGGTTCACCGACATCCACGTCGGCGTCATCTCGACAGACCTGGGAACGCCGGGCTCGATGGTCCCCGGCTGCGACGACGCGTCGCGCGGCGATCACGGCCTGCTCAACCCGATCCGCAACGGATTTGCGCAGCGAGCCCACCTCCCGTGGGCGCCGCGCAGGCCCGACGCGGTCACCGCGCCCGCAGGCTTTCGGCCGATGGCGTGCAACAACGACCCCGACCAGTTTCCGAGCTTCATCACGTTCTGCTCGAACGGCCCGAACACCGCGGACATGACCTGCGACGTTTCGGGGATGAACGCGTCGACCCGCCACCCAGCGACGTTCTCGGACTGGTTCGTGTGCAACGCCGGTCTGTTCGTCAATGGCTGTGGCCTCGAACAGCCGCTCGAAGCAGCGTGGCGCGCGTTGATCTTTCACGACGCCTCGGATCGGACTGACAACAGCTCGCCCAACGCTGGCTTCCTCCGCGCCGACGCGCTGCACGCGATCATCGTGATCACCGACGAAGAAGACGGCTCGGCGCGCAACTGCGACTACGACGAGGGCTTCTCTGCGACCCGCGGCGGAGCTGCTTGCGCGGACGCGAAGAGCGTCTACGCCCAGTCTTCCGCATCATGGTCACACGAATTCAACCTCGACCAGCGCTTCTATCGCTACGCGCCCGGCGGCCCGCAGGACCCGACGTGGTCGCTCGACCGCTATCTGGACCGTCGGTCTTCATCGAGCGCGCGTCGCTGGGAGCGCGACTTCGACTCGATCTCGCCGGGACACCCCGAGCGGCTCGTGTTTGCGGCGATCACTGGCGTTCCGCTGGCGACTGCGACGCGCGACGGGCGCACCGACTGGACCGCGTTGCTCGGCGCACCGTCGTCTCGCGGCCCTGACGACTACGACGGTCGCGACTCGTCCGCGTCGATCGCTGGAGTCCAGCCGTCCAACGGTCCCTTCTCGATGCGCGCGGCCAACGTCGACCCAGCGTGCGAGCACGTCGTGCCCGCGTGTCGACTCGAAGGGTCGACGTACGACCCGGGCTCACCGTGCGCGAACGCGCAATCGATGGCCTTTCCCGCGCGAAGGATCGTCGAGCTGGCGCGTCGATTCGACGAGCTCCCGCGGTGCAACGGCGCGCCGTGCCGCAACGGCCTCGTCTCTTCGATCTGCGCGCAGAGCTTCGCCCCAGCGTTCGACGCGCTCGCCCGGCGCCTTCGCGAGCGAGCCGTCACTGGGTGCCTCGCTCCTTCGGTCCCCATGCGAACCGCCCTCGACGGACGCCGATTCGTCGACTGTCAGCTCCTCGAGGCGCAGCCTGCGTCGGTGCAGGACTGCGACGCCGCGCGCGGCCGCGTGCTCCCTGCTTCACCCGAGGACCGACGATACGTCGACGAAAATGGCGTCGGGCGTCGTCAGTGCGTCGTCGTTCAGCGCGGGCGAATCGGAGGACTCACCGAAGACGGCCCGGGCTGGTCCTTCGCGCCAGCGCGCGAACCGTCCGCGTCGTGCGCCGGTCACATCCGCTTCGCGCCAGGAAGCACACCGCTTCCGTCGACCATCACGCGATTGGAGTGCGCTCGGCGCTAGCGCGGAGCCGAGGTTGGAAGAAGACACGCCACGAGCACACTCCTGGGAAATATCTCGAGAAACCCAGTCCGCGTGTCGCCAACCGAAGGCGGAGCCGCTCGAGCACGCGGGCAGCGGCACGGGCAACAGGCGTCGCGCGAAGCGCTCTCCCTGCGGCTCGAGCCACGTCGCGACGCACTCATCGAGCCCGACGTCCCACGGAACGCCGACGAAGAGATAGCTTCCCGCGTCAGCGCGAGGACGGTGCTCTCGATGTCCCCGAGCAGGTCGATGTCCATCGTCGCGCGCACATGGCCGAGGATGTTCACTGCGAAGGCACCGCAGATGGCATGCTCGACCCCTGCTGCGTCGATCGCCGCGACGATCGCGTCGAACTGCGAAACAAGGTCCATCACGCTCGAACGTACCGGCGAGATTTCAGCGGTACAAGTGCAGCGCTCGGGTTCGAGCTCGCGATGCTTCAGCGAGGCGAATGGACGGCCGATGGTTGCCCTCTGCGCGCTCATTGCCAACCGCCGATTGACAATTCGGACGATCACGAAGCATGCTCACTGCAGACGCGATTCGTCGCTGGGGTGCAGGTTCTCTCGTGATGTTCGCGTTGTCTCAGGGAAACGACCACGATAGGAGTCGAGACATGCAACGAGATGGGCTGAGGGACTCTCGGATCTTTGGGGGGGGCAGACGATTTGCTAGTCGACTGAGCTTGCCTCAGACTGCAGCGTTTTCGGCGCTGCTCTTCGGCGCGTGCCCGGGAGCGGGCGGCGGGGACGCGGGCGCGACAACGGATGTGCGTGACGTGAGCTACGCGTCGTGTGTCGACGACGAGGCGCTCGACACCGAGTACGACAAGCAGCTGGGGATCGACTGCAACGCGGTGAGGCTCGAGATCGAGCGTCGCCGCTCGCCTGAAGAGAAGGACGACATCGCGTCCATGGCAGCGCTGATGCACAACAGCGTCCGACGCTGCTGCGTCAGTCGTTCGCGGCTCGTGGAGTTTATGCGTCCACCGCAGGGACACTGGAGTCGACTCACGCAGCAAGAGCAAACGGACACCGATCGGGTGCTCGGCGCATTGCTATGTGATCGGCTCACGCGTGAGATGAAGACGCGGCTCTATCTCGCACAAAATCCACAGTGTCTCGCAGGCGAACCTCCTCCCGGAGGACCTTCGGACATCTTCGACGCGGGGGTGAGCCGATGAATGCGCCTGGGTCTCGCAGTGGGCGTGCTCGGGCGTTTCGAAGGGCCAACGCGATCTTCGTCGTCGCGTTGGCTTGCGCCGTCGCGCTCGTGCTGTCGGTTCGCCCGGCTGGGGCTTTTCCCGCTCGTCTCGTTCACGATCGATCGTGGGCGGTGTCTGCGCCGTGGGTCACGTTTTCCGTCAACGCCGCTCCTGCGTCGAGCGCAACGGTTCGGATCGAGGCTATCAATACCTCAGCGATCTGCACGGATCCGGCGGGACGCGACGTGTGCTCCGGTGCTGGCACTGGTTCCTTCGATGTTCTCGTGCATGCGTTCGCGCGCAGCACCGGAAAGCCTGTTTCGTTTCCGCTTCGGTGCATTCCTCCGCTGCGGAGATGCAGCACGACCGTAGATCTGAGCAGCGGCGAGTACGCGTTGTTCACGCATGGAGGTCCAACGGCGCGAGGAGTTCTCGGCGTGACCGTAAGCGCGACGCTCCAGGCCACGGGTCGCGTCCTCGCGTCTCGCGCGACGATGGTGTCCGACAACATCGTGCTCGACGTGAGCGGCGCACCATCGAGCGGATTCGATGTGCACAGCGTGCTCGTCCACGATGGACCCGAGGAGGTCGAAGTCGACACAGGACTCCCGCTCGCAGGAACGAGAGAAGGCAACATCGACAACGATTGGTTGGGCGTCGACGCCACCGAAGCGTGGCTCCTCGACGAACAGTTTCGCGTGCTCGACGCGGACCTCGCCATGCGTGGAGTCGGTCCAGCCGCGCAGTTGCTCGGCGCGCAGACCCGCAACGGAACGGCAGTGCACTATGTGCTGGTGCGCCCGTTCGCGATGCCGCCGTTCGCCGTCGGTCCCGCAGGGGCCTCGACCTTGTTGGCGCGAGACAACTCGAAGTACCCGTTTGCGCCCGGCGCCGGTCGCATGCGCGTAATCCTCGACGTACGTGGAGACACGGACGGAGACGGGCTAGGAGACCGACTCGAAGCCGAGCTCGGGCTGTGCGATGGAGTGAACGCAACCGGCATCGGGCCAGACGACCGCCGCGTCGCGTGCATGCTCGCCAGCGAGGTGTTGGCCGCCGTCGATCGCTGGCGCAGGCCACGAATTCAAATGCTAGCGATGAGCGATCCGCGCGACACCGACGGCGACGGAATCTCCGATGCCGCCGAGGTGCTCGGTACGAACGTGGTCGAGGCGCGACTGCCTCGGCTCGATGGAGGACGGCCCGGCGACGTGCCGTTCGAGCGGCTCACGGATGCGTCGCAGACGTTTCCTCTGTGGGGCTTCGATCCGAGACACAAGGACATCTTGATCGAGATGGATCGAAGCGCAGAGGGAGCTGGATGCACGGTGGCGAGCGACAGTTGTCCTCCCAATCGCGAGGCATACGAGGGCGCACCCGCAGTGATCGCTCTGGAGCTCGAGTCGTTGTGGAGCTGGCGCCGCGCGTGGGCGATCCTCCCAGCGACGAGCGTGATGAACCCCGACGGGCGGCCCGGCATCGAGCTTCATTTCGACATTCGTTTTCCTCGCATCGCGACACGGGGCCATCGCACGGGGCCGCAGTTCGTACCAACGGATCGGATGGGGCGCGCGTTTACGCGCGCTGGCTTCTTGATCTATCAGCCGTTCGGGTCGGAGGGGCAATGCTCTTGCAGCCCCGCTTTCACGAGTCCAGATCCGAGGCACGGCGGACTTCAACGCTACTGGGTCGCGATTCCTGGCGGGGCGACAAGCTGCAACGCGGAGATCATTGGAACCCACTTCAACGCGCAGACCGTAGGCAGCCACGAGTTCGGGCACGTGATGGGCATCGATCATGGCGGCCCGTTTCCCTCATGTCTCTCGAATCCCTTTGCTCCATCGATTCGTTCGACGGACACCGGGCTCGAAGACAAGACGGTCTATCCCAGCCTGATGAACTACGCGTACGACTACGAGGTCGCGTTTCTGTCGTATGCGCCGCGGTTTCGAGGGCAGGTGTTTTCGACGGGCTACTTCGCGAACACCCCGCTGCCGCGCCGCGTCTGGCGCGGCACGCAGAACATCTTCGGGTGGCCCGAACGAGACACGCTCGGCGGCGATTCGACGTCGTTTATAGGACTGTGGCAGCGCATTGGGTCCGACGCGTATCCCTATCAAGATTCGTGCACGGATTCACTGACGTGCACGACGGTCGACTTCGACCGCGACAGGACGATCACGAGCAATGTGATTCCCAACGCGGAGCCCAGTCAGGCGGTTCAAGCCGCCGGGACGTATCCCGCAGGTGTCTACGGCCAGGTGTGCGACAGCACGGGTCGTGTTCTTGGCCGCAACGGAATCTGCTGCCCGATTGGTACCCGCCTCAACATTCGCGGCGAGTGCGAACTGCCGCTCGGTTCGGGGTTGGCCGCGAGATTTCCCCCGACCAGCGGCTCAGCCGGCACGTTGTTCAACGTCGCGAGGCAGGGGCCGTTTCTTGCGCGGCCCACGGTCGGGCTCGCACGCCGCATGTACGCGCTGGTGCAGGCCGACCTTTCGGCGACGGACACGACGGGCAATCCCGAGCGTAACTTCACGGGCGAAGGCAAGGTTCGGTGGCAGGCGATGGACCGCATCGATCCGCGAGCAGATCCGCTGGATCCATCTCGGTTCGAGGCGCGATCGTGCTCGAGTGACTTTCACGACTGCGCCCGCCCCGACGCGAGCCGCGCAGAGCGCGGTGACTTCATCGTCGACGGAGCTCCATGGCGCTTGGACGGCCCTGGGATCATCGAGGCAGCGACGCTCGCTGCACCCACGGGAGGCGTCGAAACAATCTTCGCCGCGACGGCGAGTCGAACGCGGCTCTTCTGCTCCAACGCTCGTCGCATCGAGTCCGAGTGCCCTTGGGGCGCTCCACGGTTTGCGATCGGCACGAGCGATCAGCTCGAGCGCGCAGGAGGATCGTTTCGAAGCGTGACCATTCCAGGCGCACCTGCACGCGTGGCGGGCGTCGCGATCGCCCCGTGGTCGACAGTCGATCGATCGGCGAGCCGGTTCTTCGTCGCTATGCGCGACGCGGACGACAACACGTTGTGGTGGACGAGCTGCGATGCAGCAGGCGTGTGCGCAGCGGCGCGGCAGCTTCAATCGGCGGGACTCACCGTGCAGAGCCGGACCCCAATCGCGTTGGCAGTCCAGGACAGCAGTGGCGTCCGAAGGCTGGCGTTGGTTGCTACAGCGCTTGTCGCAACAGCTCCAGTGCTCGCGCTGAACGAGATCGAGCCGGGCGGAGGGGGAGATGTTGTCGTTTCAGCCGCTCGACGCATCCAGGATTCGCTTGCAACCAGTGAGGTTCCGCTGGCTCGCGAGAGCGCGCTCAGCATCGCGTTCACGCGCGTCGGTAACCTCGTTGTCGGATTCGAGGCCGGTACGTCGCTGTATCAGGCCCTGGGCAGCACGCTCGCAGACCCCTTCAGGCCCGGAGCCATTCGTCTCGCGTGGGGGATGAAGGAATACAACACGTCGAAGCCGATGGTGCGGGGAGCGACAGCGTGGCCCCTGGACGAGCGGCAGGGCGCGTTCTTCGTGACCCCCGGCACGACGTTCGCTTTGTTTCGCGATGATCGCCCGGCCATCGAATCGGTTGGCGTTCATCCTGTGACCGGCGAGCGGATCGAATCGTACGACGAAGCGTTCGCGAACGTCGTTCGCGCGTGGGCCGCTGGCGCTCGCGGGCAGGGCAACAGCCAACGGTTCGTCGGGCGCGCCGAAGGGTCGCACCTCGAGCGCCGCTTCGACTACGACGACGTCCACACGCTCGCGTACACAACGTGCCAAACGATCGAAAACGGAAGCCGCGGCCTCCGCGGCGCGGGACTGTCGCAGCGCTCTGCGAGGCTCGGCAACAACTCGCGCTTGCTCTGCCCCGGAGCGCAGGCGTGGCCCGAGCCCCCGTGGAACCGAATCATGTCCGAGATCGTCGTGCGCCCGGACGGAATCGAGCGCAACGAGTTCGTGCGCGCGATCGCAGAGCTCGTCACGAGCCCGAGCTGGTACGGCGGCGCTCCGAGGGATCCCGAGCTGCTGCCAGCGATCAACGCGAGGCCCGCGCCCATTCCGCAATGCAGCGCCAGCGACCCCGAGAGCGCGTGGCAGCACTACTACCAGCAACAAGGAGAGATGCCATGAAGCGCGGATGGTTGGTGTTCCTCGCTCTGCATGGCTACGGCTGCGGTGTCGTCGTCACACCGGACGCAGCACCGGACGCCCGCGCTGATGTCGTCGAGGCTTCACTCGACACGTCGATCGACGCGTTCGACGCGAGCGACGTTTCATCATCGGGCGATGCATTCCTCGATCCGATCGTTCTGCCCGATGTGCCAGCGGATCGGCCTCGAGACGTGCCGACGGACACACCCGCAGACTCCGACGCATCGGATGCTTCCTGTGCGCCTCCGCCGGACCCGCGGCCAGCGACGTCGCTGCGCAGTTGTACGGGTGCCGACGGCGCCCCGCTCGAACACTGCCGCGAGGTGTGGGTCTGCGGCGGCGCGATGACGATGGGCTCGACGAGCGCGTGGAGATACAGCACGCCAACCGGCCGACAAACGGCACCGTGCGACGTCGCGACGGTCCACGTTCACGCAGGCTACATCGACGCGTACGAAGTGAGCGTCGCCCGCTTTCGCGCCTGGGTCCGCGCCGGAATGCCCCAACCCCCTGGAGGAACGAGGCTCTGGTTCGGCTTCGACCGGTGGCCGGTGCGCATGATCCTTCGACTTCCCACCGACAGCTGTAACGTGTTTACCGGGGAGTGCACGCGCCCCGATCCTGATCGTTGTGCCTACCGGGATGCGCCCGGCGAGAATGACAGTCTTCCGGTCAATTGCACGGAGTACGGGGCGCAAGAGGCCTTCTGCTGGTGGGAAGGCAAGCACCTCGTGACCGAAGCGATGTGGGAGTTCGTCGCGAGAAACGGAGGGCGCACAGCATTGCCGTTCTCCGATCGCATCAGCGGATCGACGTTCGATCACTGCTTGTTCGGGGACGTTGCGCGTTGCCCACGAACAAGGGGGCTCCCGCACGCCATCGACGCTCACCCCATGGGTCAGTCTGTTGATCCCGCAGGCGTGTTTGGATTGTGGGGTGGGGTCTCTGAAACTGTGTTCACGACCAACCGTCTCCGCCCCAACGGCTGCATCGACCCAGGGCGTCCCGAAGGAGAGAGCGTCTATCCTGCTGGTGCCGCTCGCGGTCGACACTTCGAACAAACCGGTCCCGAAGCCGACACCTTTGATCACGCAGCGACTTGGACGAATAGTGGTCTCGGAAACAACGACCCATCGCAAGGCTTCCGCTGCGCGCGGTGGGTTCCCGAACCGACGTTTCCGTAGCGCTCGCTTCGGCCAATTTGCCGTCCTCTCGGCAAACTTGCCGTCCTCCCCCATTCGCCTCGACGCTCAGTAGTACCTGCGCCACTCGCGGTCGTAGTACTGCACGAGCACCTGGTTGTTGAGTCGATTGACCGCCGTCTCGACCCTCGCCATATCCGGCGGAAACACGAACAGCGTCGGCAACAGCTCGTCCGTGAGATACCGCAGCCCCTGCGGCAGCCGCGCGAACGGGCGAGGCGCATCGAGCGTCGCGAGCACGTAGCCCCACTCGCCGAAGGACGGGACCGAGGCGTGATAGGCGCGCGTGCGAAACCCCGCGGCCTCCATCGTGGTGGACACACACCAGAAGGACTGCCGCGCGGCCAGGGGCGAGGTGCTCTGGACCACCACCACCGCACCAGTATTCAAGCGCGCCCTCAACAGCGCGTAGAAGCGCGTCGTGTAGAGCTTTCCTAGCGAGAAGTGGTTGGGGTCGGGAAAGTCGACGATGACGGCGTCGAACCGCTCGGCGCCGCGCGTGAGCCACACCATGGCGTCGTCGTTGACGACGGTGACGCGACGATCGCGGAGCGAGTTGCGGTTGAGCCGCACCACGGGGTCGAACCCGAGGGCCATCTCGGTCATCGCCGGGTCGAGGTCGACGAGCGTGACCGAGCGCACGTCGGGGTAGCGCAGGATCTCGCGGACCGCGAGGCCGTCGCCGCCGCCGAGCACCAGCACACGATTTCGAGACACGGCCGACGAGAGCGCCGGGTGAACGAGCGCCTCGTGGTAACGGTGCTCGTCGACGCTTGCGAACTGCAGGTTTCCGTCGAGGAAGAGCTGCATCGAGCCGCGGCCCGAGGTGACGACGATCCGCTGGTAGGCGCTCTTCTTCGCGTACACGACGGGGTCGGGAAACATCGCGTCTTCGGCGATCGGCGCCAGCCGCGGAGACAAGAGAAACAACGTGAACAAGAGCGCCGCCGAGAGCAGGCACTTGACCCTGAGCCACCGCGGGGGACCGACGCTGGGACCGAGCGCGTACGTCGCGAGCAGCGCGGCGAAGCACTGCGCGACGCCGAAGAGCAGGGCGGTGCGCGCGAGGCCGAGCTTGGGCAGCGCGAGCATCGAGAGGGCGAGCGAGCCGACAACCGCGCCCACATAATCAACTGCGAGCGCCCGGGCAGCGAGGTCCTTCAAGACCATCTGCCTGCGGAGCACGCGGAGCAAGAGCGGCAGCGCGACGCCGATGAGCACGCCCGTCGCGAGCACCACTCCGTAGAGCACCGGGCGAAAGAACGCGCTGCGAGGAAAGGTGATGAGCAACAGCTCGCAGGACGTTCCCCCGACCATGGCGGCGGCGAGCGAGGCCTCGACGAAGAGCCGCCCCGGGGGCTCGACGCTCTTGGAGAGGTACGCCCCAGCGCCCATGGCCGAGAGAAACGCGCCCACCACGAGGGAGAACTGCGTGACCGAGTCGCCGAGCACGTAGCTGGCGACGGCTCCCGCGAGCAGCTGATACGCGAGCCCGCAAGTGGACAGCAGAAACACCGTCACGAAGATCAGCGCGCGATTCACTTACCGCCGAAGCCGCCGAACGAGCTGCCGCCGCCGGCCGCTCGAGTAGCCACCGCCGCCCGAGCCGTCGCTGTTGGCCGCGATGCAAATCACGCAGAGGACGACGCAGATGATGATTCCGACGGTCATCATGCCGCCGCCCGCGCCGCCGCCGCCGCCATCGCCGCCAGCATATCCGGGCGTGGGGTTGTACGCGAAGCCCGTGGCCATCGCGGCGGGGTTGACCCCGAACGCGTGCGCGATCTGCGCGAAGGCGACGGGCGTGCAGTAGCTCCAGGTGATCTCGTCCGTGGTCTTCTCGCGAGAGAGCACGTCGTTGCCAGCGATGAAGTCCGTGGCGGCGACGGTCTCTCCGACCTCGACCTTCCAATAGAACTCGCCGAGGACGTACTCGACCCGCGCGTCGTTGCGGTTGCGCAGCTGAAACGTGCGCCCATGCCACATGGCCTGGTACTCGTTGCACTGCACGTCCGCCGCGGAGATCGGGTTGACGAAGAGCCAGTTGCCCTCGTCGAGCATGAGCCAGCGAAAGCCAGCGGTCTTGCTCCAGAGCAGGTACTCCTGCCAGAAGAACTGCTCGCCTTCGACGACGGCGCTGCGCTCGACGTAGCCGATGTTGATGTACTGCGTTCCGCCGAGGTTGCCCTCGGCGCCGAGGGGAATCACTGGGCGCTGACGCGCGGCGTTTTGCCGGGCGAGCACCTGCATCGTGTTCGAGTCGGAGATGGTGTTGCAGTGCCTGCAGGCGACGCGCTCGACGCCCGGCTTGGGCGCGGGGAGCTTGCCTCCGCAGTTCTGGCAGGTGAGCTCGGTGAGGGCGGCCTTCTGCGCGCCGGGGCGCTCTCCTCCGCGCGGGTTGAGCTTGACCTCCCCCAGCGGAACGATCATCCCGACGAAGATCTCGGGTGGTTTCGTCCCGTCGTTGTAGTCGAGCGTCGCGAACGCGCCGCCAGCACCGTGGCAGTCTGCGTAGAAGCGCTGCGCGCTCGGCGTGTAGGGCAGCTCGCCTTCGGCCGTGAGCATGCGCGCGTTGCGCCGCTCGACGACCTTGAACATCCCGTAGCGCCCGAGGTTGACGGGCATGTCCACGCCGAGCGACTGCGGCGGAGGCAGCGCGATGGCGTCGTTGACCTTCTGCGTCGCGTAGAGGTTGCCTTGAGCCTCCGCGAGCCAGCCGATCTGCCCGTCGTTGAACTGGACGTAGAACTCGTCCCAGGGTCCGCGACCGTAGTCGAGCTGGACGCGGCCGAGCACCTCGAAGGTCTTTCCCTTGAACGACCCGCGATCACCGACGGCGAGCGTGCTGGGGGTGTTGGCGAGGTCCGCGGCCTTGCCGAGGTTCTTCCAATCGCGGTCCGTGCGCACGACGACGGTGCGGCAGAACTTGCAGACCTGCGAGGCGCTGGCGCCCGCCCCGAACGACATCGGCGCGCCGCAATTGGGGCACTGTCCCTGCGCTACGGCCATCGATCAGCCTCCTCGCAGCGTGGCAGCGATCACAGCGGCGATCCCGAGCGCGAAGCCCGCGAAGATCACCGCCGTCGCTTCGTTGCGCTCGCGCGAGATTTGTTGCGTGAGCGGCGTCGGCGAGCTGCGCGCCATGAGCCCGAGAAACAAGCCAAACACCAGCAAGCCGAGCGTGCCGCTGATGGCGACTCTACCCGCGCTGGAGAGCGTTGCGACGATGCTGGATCCCATGAACGGCTCGGCTGCAGAGAGATAGCACAGAGCCGGCGCCCGGTGTGACAGTTCACCGCGACGGCTGGTGTACGCTCGGGCGAGCTATGGCAAACGTCCGTGACGCGCACTGCCACGCGTGTGGCACCGCCTTTCCAACCAGCGACAAGTATCCGAGGACCTGTCCCAACTGCGGGACGCAGGTGTGGGCCAACCCGATTCCAGTGTCGGTCGTGCTCGTGCCGGTGAGACATGGAGCGCGCGTGGGGCTCTTGGTGGTCCGCCGGTCGATCGAGCCGAAGAAGGGCCTGCTCGCGCTGGTGGGGGGATTTCTCGAAGAGCACGAGACGTGGCAGCAGGGCGGCGCGCGAGAAGTCCGCGAAGAGACCGACGTGGTGATCGACGAGGCGACGCTCGTTCCGTTTTGGTTTACGAGCACCGAGCCGAGGCCGAATCGGGTGCTCTTGTTCTCGACGGCGACGGAGATGGACGCGGCCAAATTGCCAGTATTTTCTGCGACCAACGAGACCAGCGAGCGCGGGCTCGTGTTCGGCCCCGACGGGCTCGAGGCGGCGTTCGCCTTCGGGTTGCACGTGGAGGCGGCGCGGCGCTTCTTCGCGGCGCGCGGCGTCGACGGAGCCCACGAATTCATCGCGCTCTGACGGGAGCGCGTTCGAGCTCGTTCGTACCGAGGAAATCAGTCTCCCGACGACTCCCGAGAAACCCAGTCGGGGTTACCCCAGGGAGTGCGCGAGGTACACTGGAGCCCATCGATGACACTCGGACGCAGCGCGAAATGGGCCACCCACGAAGAGGCCGCCCGACGCGAGTCAGCAGACCGCTCGCGAGACCGCTCGATCGATGAGCGCTGCGAGGACGCGTTCGCGCTCTACGTCCTCGCCGTGTTGGAACTCGCTGAGAGAGCGCCGGACCGAGCTGCGCTCGAGCGGCTGCTCGCTCAACGAGAGGAGCCCGCGGTGTCTCCCGCGGAGAGATGGCGAGCCATGCAGCGAGCCAAGGGGCGATGAAGTACACCGTCGCTGAGTTCGTCGAGGCGTTCGCGACGGTCCTGAACGCGATGGCACAAACCCTCGACACGACTGGTGAACCATGGATGCTCGTCGGAGGAATCGCGGTGGGAGTCTGGTGCGAGCCTCGCGCCACGAGGGACTTGGACTTCGCGATTGCGACCCCGAGCGACCCATCGAAGCTCGCCAGCTCGTTGCGAGGAGCGGGCTTTTCCGTGGACGAGCGAGCTCGACCGGGCGCTGCAGTTGGCCGCGCGCTGATCCGCGGCACGCGCACGTGCGGGTCCCTGGTTCACCTCGCCGCCAGCGCAGGAGCCACGAGCACGATCCTCCGCCGCTCGTAGACGTGCACTGCGTACCCGAGGCCCACGATTTCGAGCAGCGGAGTCCACGGGTCGGGCCACGATTCTGGAGCGTCCGGGTCGAAGCCGGGCGGGGTCAGCGCCGCGGCGAACGAGCGACCCGTCGCGCCGTCGCGCATGGTTGCCGCCGCGCGCCACAAGGCAGCGAAGCGTAGGGTGTCGGCCACCTCGCGAGCGCTCGCGGCGTCTCGGCTCGCGCCGAGAAACGACAGTCGAACGCCGTCGAAGAGCGACGCCTTGGGCATCGCGACGCGCGCGTGCATGAGCAGCAGCGGGTGCAGGCCAGCAGGGCGCCACGCGCTGCGCTCGACGAGACGCCAGCGCGGAGAAGCGTCGGCGTCGCAAACGCCCCACACCGAGAGCGCGTAGGCCAGCGATCGAGCCAGGGTCTGCACGGTCTCGATCGCCGCCGCGTCCGACGCGAACACCAATGCATGACCGGCCGTCGCGGGCGCGTCGCGCTCTGCACCCTCGAGGTCGTCTTCGATGAGGGGAGCTCTCTCGAGCCACGACGCCGGGATGAGCGACTGGGCCGCGGCGCGCTCCCACAGCGCGCGGAGGTCGTCTTCTTCTCGCGCGAGCACGCGGGCCGCGCCGAGCGTGGGGCGCGCTGGGCGCAAGAGCCGCTCGCCGAAGTGCGCACCGTCGACCGTCGGGCTCGGAGGCGTCTCGGGCTGCGCGCGAGGCTTCATGGACCGGTCGAAGCGGGCGGATGGAGCACGTCCGAAGCTTGCCACGAAGGTGCCGCGCGCGACGACTCTCCGTGCTCGCAGAGAATCGGTGTACAACGCCCGGCGATGGTTGCTCCCCGCACGTGCCCGTGCCACTCGGGCGAACAGTACGAGTCCTGCTGCGGACCGCTACACAAGAAGACCAAAGAGGCGCCGAGCGCCGAGCGATTGATGCGCTCGCGGTACGCGGCGTTCGCGCTGAAATTGATCCCGTACTTGTACGAGACGTTTCACAGCGAACACGAGGACCGAAAGCTCCCCAAGGGCGACGTGATGCGCGGGCTGCGGGACGCGGCCGAGAGCTTTCGCTACATGGGGCTGCGCATCCTCGACGCCCGCGAAGACGCCGAGAAGGGCGAGGCGCGGGTGCTCTTTCACGCGCGATTGTTCGAGCGAGGGCAGGATCGGTCCTTCATCGAGCTCAGCACGTTTCGCCGAGAAGACGGCGGGTGGAAGTACGTCGACGGTGTCACAGTGCCGTTCGGGCTGGTCAAACACGAGGTCGACGCGATGACGATCGATACCTATCCGGGCAAGAAGGGAGCGGCGAAATGAGCGACTCGAGCGGCGCGTTGACGGAAGAGCGGCTGAGGGCCCTCGCGGAGCTGGCGTTCGAATATGTGTGCGCGCAGCCCTTCGAGGCCTTCGTCGATCCCAAGCAGGTGTTGCCCGTGCTCGACTCGGCGCTCGCGCCCGAGCGGACGGCGGACACGCACGCGTGGCTCGGCGTTCCGCTGAGAGAGCGGCTGATCGAGCGCGCGAAGAAGAGCGCGGTGCTCGTGGGGGCGTGGCTCCCTGAAGACGCCAAGAAGGCGCTCGACGAGCAGCTCGGGCGACCCGTGAAGCTCCCGCGCAAGGCCATCGACGACGCGGTCGCCAGCGAACAAGTGCGCGAAGGCGTCAGGCAGATGGTGACCGAGACCCTCGACGGCTTCGTCACCAAGGCGCTTCAAGGCGACCCGAGCGCGAGCGGCGGCTCGGGCGGCGGCCTCCGCGGCGTCCTCTCGTTTGGCGCGCGGGCGGCGGCGGGCGTCGGCAAGGGCCTCTTGGGAGGCATCGGCGAAGAGATGCAGAAGCAGCTGCAAGAGCGCGCCAAGGGGTTCGTCGACAGCTCGATGGCGGCCGCGCAAAAGCGCCTCGCCGATCGAATCGCGAGCGAAGACACCGCCAAAACCCTGGGAAAGCGCAGGCAGAAGTTCTTTCAGCGCCTGCTCTCGCGCACCGAGCCCGAAGCGGCCACGTGGATCGAGAAGTCCATCCGGTGGAAGGACGTCGACGCGCTCTTGCCCTCGGTCGTCGCGCACAACCTCGCCCGCCAGGAGCTGCGCGAGGCGATCGAGGGCGAAGTGCGGATCGTGTTCGACCAGCTCGCCAAAGAGCCCCTCGGCGCGCTGCTCGAGCGGGCGGGCGTCAAAGAACACGCGCGCGCGTGGGCCCTGTCGCACGCGCTCGCGCTCGCCGTCGGCTTCGTGGGGACCGAAGGCTTCTCGCGCTGGCAGTCAGGGACCGCCACCTGACGGCTCCCTGAGCCGTGTGCGTCTGCGAAATGGGGGGCTTCGAAAGAAATCGCACGCGCGCTTCTACAACCGTCCCTGACCGTCGTTGAGCACTGTCGAGACCCTCGCGGCGCACCAGCGCTGACAGCGGGTCGAGAGAGTGAGTCTTCGCCCTCATGGACCATCGACGTCATCACGTACCCCTTGTGCTTCGGCTCTCCGCGACGACGCTCGTCGCGATCGCCGCGCTCAGTCACAGCACCGACGCGCTAGCGCAGGCGCGTCGATCGCGCGCGCGCCGCGGTCAACCCGCGCCGCAGCCGCAGCTCACGCCCTGTCAGCAGCTCGATTCTCTGGACCCCGCCGTGAGCGAAGACCTCTCGTTGCTCGAGCGAGCGAGCGCCGAGGCCGCGGGTCGACGCGACGTCGGGTGCCTCGCCAAAGTCTCCGCGAGATACATCGCTCGGACCGAGTGCGCGCGCGGTCACGACGCGGCGTCGCTCGCGGTTTCGCTCGCCCCCAACGAGCCTTCGGCGCAGTGCGTTTGGGGACTCGCCGAACACTGCCGCATCCGCGGCGAGGCGACCCTCCAAGGAACAGGGGACATCGTCTCGTGCGGCGCTCCGCTCACGCGAGCCACCGACGCCCTGGCGTACTGCGGCGAGCTCGAAAGCGACTCGAGCGCTGCCGCTGCGGCGGTGCGCGCGGTGATCGACACCGCAGAAGTGTGCCGAGACGACGGCGATTTGTTCGCGACGGCCACGGTGCTCGCGGCGGACTTCGATGTTCGATCGAGAGAGCTCGAGGTGCTGCGCGCCGACCCGCTGCCCTACCTACTCACCGACGCCAACCTCGTCGTGCGCTTGAGCGACTGGCTCTCGGCTGGGGCGCGCGCGATGGTCACGACGCCCACGCTGCGCGCCAGGAGCGCAGAGTTCTTGCGGCGCATGGCGGCCTCCAATCGCGTCGCCGCGCCGTCGAACCCCGTGCTCGTCTCGGGCCGCGCGCTGCTCGCGCTCGAGGGCGCCACGACGAGGCTCTCGCCGTCGAACTACGGACAGATGACCGCCACGGTCCAATGGATGCTCGACCGCGGGCTGCTCGCGCACGCGCCGGTCGCGCAGGCGCTCGGACAGCTGCCGCTCATTCGGGCTGCCGCTGCTCCTGTTCCTGACGCTGAGCTCGCGCGGCTGCGAGCGCTGCGACTGGGACTTCGTCGGGTCAACGGCCCCGAGCGCGCGCTGGCGATGCTCGGGCTCGGAATCACGACCTCCGTTCGTTCGGTGCAGCCGCCCTGCGATCGCGCGCGGCAGATGCTCGAAGTGCTCTCGGACTTCGAGGCCGACCCCGGCGCGAGGAGCCTCCCGCTCGCGCACTACGGAGGCGCGCTGCTCGAAGCCGCCCGAGAAGGAGGCCAGGCCGCGTCGGCGTGCCCGCAAGGAGGCAGAGCGCTCGTGCACGAGTTCGACCGCGTGACAGAGCGGCTCGAAGCCGGCGGCTCGCCCTTCGAAATGGGCGTGGATTTTCAGAGCGCTGTCGCGATGAACCAAGGAGGTGCACGATGAAGCGCCGCCGTCCGTCCGTGAACCTTCGCGCGCTCGCAGCGCTGTCGTTCGCCAGTCTGTGGATCGGCTCGAACGACGCCTTCGCCCAAGCCAGAGCGGCACGATCGAACGGCACACAAAATCAAAACACCTCCCCTCCCTCGAGGGACGTGAGCACCCCGCAGCTCGCGCAGGCGCCGGGCGCGATGGCCACCTGCGGGCTCGACGGCGAAGACGTCCTCTGCCGCAGCAACGCGAGGCTCTTCTCGATCGCGGTCACAGCGGGCGCGCAGGGCACGTGCGCGTCGATCGCCCTCGCCCGCACGATTTGCGAGCGAGTCGTCAACCACGTCGACGCGATGGAGCTCGTCTTGCGAGCGCGCGTCCGGGCAACAGTGACCGAGGGCGCCGACAACCGTGGAGCGTATCTCGCGGCGATGCACGCGAGGCTCCCCGACGCGCTCGTTCATCAACGCGCGTGGTGCGGGCAGCTCTTGTCTGCCACCGGCGGTAGTCCCACGAGCGCAGCGGCGTCCAGCGCCGCGCGAACCCAGCGAGCGCGAGAGGACCTCACCGCGTCTTCGATGGCCGTGGTGGTTCATCGCGCGGGGCGAGAGGTCTCGGGTCCCGCGCTCGCGACGGTGCTCGCGGTCGCGGCGCGGTGCAGAGCGCCGAGCGGAGCAGCGACGGTGGCCACGCACGTTGGGGCTCCCCGCAACGAGCCAGCGCTCGTCTCCGGTGGGGTGGCGGTGAGCGAGAGCTCGCCATCGGTCGCGAACGCTCCCGAGCCGCGCGTCGTGGGCGCGATCAACACGGGGCGCTGACGTGATGTACCAGCGATCGACGATCGAGCGGTTTGCGATCGCCCTGGCAGCGACCATCGTGCTCACGAGCGCGAGCGACGCGAGCGCGCGAACACCCAGGGCCGCACGAAGAGCGAGCGTGGCGGCGAGCCCGCAGCGCGCCAGCAGCGCGGCGACGGACGAGCGCCAATTGTGCGCGGCGCTCGGTGAACAAGTGCGCTGCGCGAGCGCGCGGACGGTCTCGGGGCTCACCGCAGGAGCACACCTTCTGCCCAACGTCCTGACGCGAGAGATCGCGACGGAGTTGGTCGCTCACTCGAACGGCGAGAGCGCGCTCGTGTCCGAGGTGATCCGTCGGGTCCAAGCGATGCCCTACGCGCGCGGAACGGTGACGCCCGCGACCATCGCGCAGCTCGCGCTCGCCAACGGCGCGGCGGCGATGGACTGCGACGAGCGTTCGTTCGTGGCCGCCGCGGTGATCAACGCCCTCGACGACACGCGACGCGTCGTCGAGCTGCAGGGAGGCGCGCGCGTGGCGGTGAGGAGGGCGGCGGTCGTCAACGTTCCTCGCATTCGACATGCGGTGCTCTTGCTCGAGGTCGCCGAGCGCCCGCAGGGCTACCACGGGCCGATCGCGCTCGTGGCAGGAGCGATGTTTCTTCCGGTCGAGTGCACAGCGACGCTCCCGGTGGGGGTGTTCGACGCCGAACGCGACGCGGTTCTGCGCGATCCAGCGGCGGAGACCGTGGTCACGAGAGTCGAGCGCGACCGCGTGATCGACGTCCCTGTGCGCGGACCGTTTCGAGGAAACATCGCGCGGCCGAGCCACAGCGCAGAAGGGTTTCGCGTCGCCGAAGCAGGGTGAGTCGCGTCGCTGTGTGAAGCGCTGTTCACAGCGATCATCGAGGAAGGAAGCCTCGAGCGCGAGCGCGCGTACCTCGAAGGTGTCGCGAG
Organism: Deltaproteobacteria bacterium Ga0077539; assembly: GCA_001465015.1. Classification (GTDB taxonomy): domain Bacteria; phylum Myxococcota_A; class Polyangia; order Polyangiales. Next base: position 19,394 of record LNEO01000352.1, read on the forward strand.
CGCGTGGCAACACCGCGTTCAACGAGTGAATGGACGGCTCGCGCACACGTATTCAGCCAACACGCGCGCGATGCTCCTCCTCGACGAACACAGCCGCTGCGAGCAAGAGACCGGGCGTTTCTCTGCGCGCGACGTGATCGCGGATCGCTTCGAAGTGCGTGACTTTCTGGGAGCAGGCGGAGAGTTCTACGTGTACCTCGCGTTCGATCGCGCGCTCTGCGCAGAGGTCGCGCTCAAGGTCCTCGTGCTTCCAGGCGATCCTCGGTTCGGGCAGACCGTCGCGAGCACCGCGGCGGACGAGTTCGCCGCGCGGCGAGAGGGGCTCTGGGCGCTCTGCGCGCTGCACCGAGAGACGCTCGACGCGATCTCGCGCGCGCACGAAGTGCGCGTGCCGCCTGTGCTCGAAGTGCACACCGAGGGGGAGCCATCGGAGTGGTTCGTCGTCGAATCGCTCGTCGACGGCGCGTTCGCCTTCGGTGACTGGTGGCGCATCGAACGAGATCCCCGCGCGATCGTCCGCTCGTTGGCGAGCGTGGGCAGGCTCCTGTCAGCCCTGCACGAACGCGGGGTTGTTCATCGCGACATTCACGGGGCCAACCTCCTCGTCGACCGCGACGGGCGCCTGTGGCTCACTGATTTTTCCCATGCGATCCGCCCCCTGCACCGCGGAGCGTTCGCCCTTCTCTCCCCGTGGAACGCCCCCGAAGAGCGCACCGACGCCCCCATCTCGGCCAGCGCCGACGTCTTCGGCTTTTCGCGGCTCGTCCTCGAAGCGCTCAGTCATCACGCTCGCGCCGCGCGCGACCCGAGGCTCGAGCAGGCGCTGCTCGTGCGGCTGCGAGCGATGCGCGAGCGCTACCTCGACTGCGCCCCAGAAGAGCGAGGCTCGCTCGTGTCGCTGCTCGACGAGCTCACCGCGATCGACCGGATCTTGCACGGACTCGCGAACGGTCGACAGCGCCGACACGCGCCGCAAAGGTCTCCTTCGAGCGTGACGGTTGCCTTCGCGCTGACGACGCTCACGACGATCGCCGCGATCGCGATGACCTTCGCGATGGCGACGCGACGCGCAAGCCGCGGTTCGAGCGACGGCGCCGCGCCGGTGACCGAAATCCGACTCCCCGAGCGGCCGACGCCCCTCGTGTGGCGAACGGGCGCGATCGACGCCGCATCGCGCGAAGACCGCGCGCCGACCCGCGCGATCGTCCAGCCCCCGCGAGGCACCACCGCTGAGAATCGAGGCTCGAATCGCGACGACTTCGCCGCGCGCGGGCCGGAGTTTCGCGCAGAGGGTCCGGCGAGCGAGCGGCTCGCGCGCTACGCGGCCGAGGAGTTCTTGCGAGAAGCACGCGCTCGCGCCGCGCGGGGCTGGGGCGCTGCGTGCATGCGCGATTCGCGCCGAGCGCAGCCCGCGCCTCGTGAGGCCACCTATCGCGTCAGCCTTGCGCCCTCGGTCGAGGGCCACAGAGCGCGCGTCAAGCGCGTCGAACTCCTGCGCGGCGGCGCTCTCGACCCACGAACGAGCGATTGCATTCGCGCCCGCATCGCGTCGATCGCCACCGCGGACCCCGGCCGCCCGATCGACGTCGACCTCCCCTTGCGACTCTCTTGGAGCGACCATGACCCGAACTAAAACGAAGGATTCGCTCGGCCCAGAGCGAGCGCCCAACGCGCCCATCGAGGGTCGCGAAACGGTGGCGCGGCGACGGCTCGAGCACGCGCTCGTCGAGGCGAGCCAGGGGCTCACCAAGCTCGCGCGGCGCATGCTCGGTCGCGCGAGCGCCGAGGACGCCCAGGATGTCGCGCAGACGGCACGCGAGCGAATGGTGCGCGCGATCCGCGTCGGTCAGGTGCGGCCCGAGCGGTTTACGGGACGAGGCCGAGACGAGACCGTCGAGCGCGAAGACCCCTGGACGATCGACGTGCGCAGGCAGCTCTTCGCGGTGTTGCGCAACCTGGTGATCGACCTGTTTCGCGCAAACAAGCGCGCGCCTGCGCAGCTCGCGTTCGACGAGCACTCGTCCCCCGATCGCGCCGCGCTCTCGGCGCAGGATCGAACGATGGTCCGACAGCACCTCGACGCCCTGGTGCGAGCGTCGAAGATCTCGGCGTTCGACCGAGAGGCCTACATCCAAAGCGAGCTGTGCGAGCGGACGCTGGACGAGTGCGTCGAGGCGCTGTGTCAGCGCGGATTCTCGCGGGTCGACCGGACAACAGTGAGAAATCGCGCATTGGCTGTGCGGCGATTTCTTCACGCGTACGACTGCGAACCCAACGCCGCGGTCGTAGGCTCCTACCCTGCGTCCACAACGGACATCGACGAGTCGCCATGACACGAGACCAGTTCTTTCGCTACGCGCTGCCGCTGCTGCTGGTGGTGCTCTTCTTCGGGTTCAAGTCGTTTACGTCGCGCCCCGACGCGGATGTCAGCCAGGTCAGGACCATGTTGCAGCAAGGCGCGACGCTCGTAGACGTCCGCTCGCCCGGTGAGTTTGCGTCGGGTCACATCAACGGAGCGATCAACATCCCGGTCGACCAAATCTCTGCGCGCATGCGCGAGATCCCCGAGGGAAAGCCGGTGGTTCTCTACTGCCGCTCGGGCGCGCGCAGCGCTTCTGCGGCCAGCACCTTGCGCAGCGCAGGACGAAGCAACGTCGTCAACGCAGGAGCGATGAGCAACCTTCAGTGACCACCGTCACGGCCTGAGACGAACACGCACGCAGCCGAACGCGAAGTCGCAGCCCGTGCAGGAGTTGGCCCCGCAGGTCGACGAGCCGACGCAGATGTCGTCGCCGCTCGTGTCGCCGACGCACGTGACGCTGGCGACGCCCGAGCCGCCGCCGATGAAATCGCAGCTGTGGTCGGTGTCCGTGTAGCCGCCGGAATAATTGCCTTCCAACACCGCGGCGATGGCGCTCGGCGCGGCGTCGCTGAGCAGCGTTCGACAACCATAGCCCGTCGTCCAATTCGAGGTGGTCTCTCGCGCGCGGACGCACGCCTCGGCCTGAACGCGATCGCCCACGATGGACCAGCTCGACGTCAACGTGACGGTCGGTCCGTGGCCTTCGAACTCGCGGTCTCCCTCGAGCAACGCGAGGTTGTTCACCATCAATCGCGACGAAAATCCCACGCACGCGAGGCACGCGGGGTCTTCGTCCGTCGTTCCGTCGCAGTTGTCATCGAGGCCGTTGCACGTCTCTGTGGCAGGAGCGCCGGCGACCGCGTCGCACATGGTGCTCGAGCCCGAGCACACGACGCGCCCCATCCGAGCGCAGGCGCCGACGCCGGTGGAGCACGGGGCTCCTGTCGAGCGGCACGTTCCACCGCAGTTGCTCTGGCCCGCCGGACACTGACATCGCCCCGAGACGCAGGCCATCCCGCCGCTGCAGCGGACGCCGCACATTCCGCACTGCGACGGGTCGTTGCTGCTGTTGATCTCGCACCCTGTGTCGTCGCGGCCGTCGCAGTCGATGAACGGCGCGGCGCAGGAGATCCCGCAGCGCGCGCTCGTGCACGTCGAGGTCGCGTTGGGGCGATCGGGGCAGGCGTTGCCGCAAGCGCCGCAGTGACTCGTGTTGTTGTCGCGGTTGACGCAGTCGGCGCCGCACATCGCGCGCGGCGCTGTACACGCAGTGCACGCGCCAGCGACGCAGCCCTGCCCCGCGGCGCACGCGCGATCGCACCCGCCACAGTGCCTGGGGTCGTCGGAGACAGAGACGCACACGCCTCCGCACCGTCTCGATCCCGAAGGGCACATCGGTCCGGTGTCCATGGGGGTCGGCACGTCGAAGGTCGCGACGTCGGGCGGCTCTGAAATATCAGGGAGATTCGCGACGTCTATCGCGTCGATCGAACGCGCGTCGCGCCCCGCTGTGTCTGCGTCGAGATCCGACGGCGTGAGCACCGCCTCGCGTCGAACGCAGCGCCCTTCGTCGCCGCAGGTCAGCCCCTGCTCGTCGCAACGCTGGGCGACCGTACAAACGCCGGACCGCGTGCACCCTGTCGCCGGGGCGAGGCACGAGGTGGCGATGAACACGCGCAGCGTCCAACTCTCGTTGGGTCGAAAGTCGAACGTCGCCGTTCGACGAAAGGACACCGTGGTCGTCGGCGAAGTGCGAAGCGTCGCGTCGACATACAAAAGGACGCGGCCGTTCTTCGGCGCGCCATCGGCAGGGACCACGGAGAAGCTCGCGGGGAGTCGAATCGAGGGCCGTGCGTCTCCGCCGTGCGACCACGTTCGCGGGTTGGGCGCGATCGTCGACTCTGGGAGCGACACCGTCGTGCGGAGGTCGAGCCGCTGCGTCATCGGAGCGTCCGTGTCGAGCACGACCAGGACCTGCGTCGCGGGCAACTGGCAGCCGCTGCCGAGCGACGCTGCGGTCGCGACGAGTGTTCGCACGATCGACTGTGGCAACCTCACAGCAGACATCAAGGTACCAGATGTCGGAGGGCGGTCAGCCGCTGTTCTTCTGCGACGACGACGATCGCATCGCTGGCTCATCGGACGGCGCCGAACACTCGTCGTCACTCGGGTCGAGCGCGACGCGGACCGCTGTCGGCTGTGGAATTTCTGCGCTCTCGGGCCCAGCGATGCCGAAGGCCTCGCGCAAGATCGCCCGAACGCGAGGGCCATGAACGACGATCGGCTCGAGGATGGGCGAAGCACCCACGGTGCGGCGAACGAACAGCAGTCCGCGCCCGTGCGGAGCAACGGACGCGATGTCCGACCACGGAACGCGCTCGCCTCGATGCACGAAGGCGTCGGGCATGGCCACCGATGCGCCGATGGACAGCGGCGTTCCTGCGCGGACGCTCTGGGCCAACGGCGCGATCACCCGGGCTCGCACGGCCTCTTCTGCAAGCGCGACGAGCGAGCGAGCGTCGCTGTAGGTAAACGGTCCGACCGCCTCGCTCGAGACTCGATCGTCGACGATGAAATCGAAGCGCACGAAGCAGTCGAAGTACGGATCGGTCTCGAAGGTCACCGCGAGCACGGACGACCACGGCAGCTCGCGCACGGTCATCGACGAAGCAAGCCCTTGCTCGATCGTCAACGCGTCGTCTTGGAGCCACACCGCGGTGCTCGGGCGCGCGGCGCTCGAGCGCGGCGCGGCGAGCAGGCGCATCACGAGCAGGACGAGCATCGCGGTAGCCACGACGGCTGCAGCGATCGCCGCGCCGAACCACGGGACGCTCAGCGCCAACACGAGCAACAGCGCGATCGACGCAGCGAACGCGACCCCGACCAAGAGCGTCCTCGAGCGGCCCTCGGGCTGTGCGTACCGCGAGCGAAACGCGGGTGCCGACGACGGGGCGACGCGCTCGACCGCGGGCTCGCGGTAGCTGCCAAAGCGAGGCTGCGCAGGAGGCGAGGACACCTATTCGACTCGCGGATGAAAGCGCCAATCGTTGACGCTGCACAAGAACACTCCGCCGAGCGCTCCCTCGCCGACCTCTGCGTACACGGCGTGCTGGCCGCTGAGCTGCAACCGCTCTCGTGCGCCGCGCGGGAGCCGGAAAGAGTGCTCTCGCACGATGAGCTCGACCCACTGCGCGCCCTTGCTGCCCGTGCGAACGCGCGCGACCCCGCTCTCGAGGGTCGGAGCGCCGGACGCGAAGCGCGCGTTGAGGTCTTTGGCGAGCGCAGCGCCGGACACAAACGGGGTGAAAAAGAGAAACACGATCGCGAGCATCACGTTGCGCAGGCTCTCGGAGCGGCCGCGCAGCAGCAGAGAAAATCCGAAAAAATGCACAGCAAGGATGAGAATGCCAGCCACGATGGTCGGCCCGAGGATCGTCGACAGGACCGTCGGAGGAGCGTCCCACAACGCAGCGCCGAGCCAGTTCGCGAGCACCACCACGGACGCCAGCACGCCGCGCCATGTGCGTGTTTTCAAAGGCAGCTCGCTGCTCGGGTCGACCGGGGCCGCGCCTCGACCGTACGGCGTCGGGCCCTGATGGGCCGCGAGTCCGCGTTCGTGCGCGGCGTACACCGCGCGCGAAAGGGCCTCGAGCAGCGCCGGGATCGCGAGCATGAGCTGGGAGTCCGCGAACAATCTCTTGGGCGCGAAGATCTCGATCCGAGTCTCGTTGGTGGACACGAGGCGACCGGCGCGCGCGACGACCGACGGCCAGAAGAGCACCTCGAGGCCCTCTCGAGCGACGACCTGCAAGGTGAGCTCGCGCACCGTGGCGTCGAGCAGCCGGGCGAGGGTCACGTCCGGGGCGTTGCTCTCGATGTACACCTTGCGATCGAACGCGGGGTCGCCGACCTGAAATTCTCGGTTGATTCTCAGCCTGCTGCCGAGGCGATCGAACGCCCTCTCGGCGCGCAGGAGGATCTGCGCGTTCGTCACGACGGTGCGGAGCTGCACGCTGAGCTCTGCGCCCAAGAACGCGCCCTTGGAGCCGCGGCGCGCGGTCACTTCGATGGCGACGCCGTTGTACTGAATCGCGAAGCGATCGAGCGCAGAGAAGTCTTTGGGCCCAAGGCTCGGCTGCACCGGCGCCTGATAGAGCCGAGCGAGCGCAGTAAAATCCGGGGTCGAATCGGGCATCGCTTGGTGGCCAGCAATATCGCAGCTCCGCTGCCGGGTGGCGAGCGAGCCCGCGGGCGCGACGGACGTCACAGTGGCACACCTCGCCGAGAGCGCTGTATAGCTCCCGTCGCCGATGGCTGAGGTCGCGACCGAGGTGCCCGTTCGCTCGATGCCCCCGCGGGGACTGTGGGCGTACTGGTGGCGCGTCTTGCGCTTCGCGGTGCTCGGAATGGATCCGCGCGAGGTCGACGAGGTGAGCGTGTGGGCGCTCTGCGTCCCGTTTCGCCTCTGGAACAAGCGCTGTCGCTACTCGGGGCAGACCTTCGGAGAGCTGTACTCGTCCGGCGTGCGCGCGAAGGCGCTGCGCGCGATCTTGCCCATGCGCTTTGCGTACTTCTGTTTTCTGTGGCTGTGGCCGCTCGTGGCGCTGGCGCGCGCGCTGAGGCACGGAGCGCGCGGCGCGAAGAAGCGCTTTCGACGGGACCTCGCGCGGCCGGACCTCGCGCTGTTTCACAGCAAGAGCGAGTTCAGCGACCGCGAGTTTGCCTGGATGCGCCCCGACTACGCGCTGGGGATGTTCTACGCCGTCGATTTCGCACGCACGAACAGAGCCTTCTATTCGCTCGACGGAAAGCTCGAGTTCGCCGAGGCCTGCGCGCGCGCCGAGCTGCCGATGCCGCGCGCGTTTTCGAGCCAGGAGGCCGCGGCGCGCGGCGGCGACTACATCGTCAAGAACCCGACGACCGACCTCGGCACCGGCGTCTTCGCGGTCACGGCCGCGGACCTCGCGGAGCTCGAAGACAGCACGGGGCTCATCGTGCAAGAGCGGCTTCGCAATCACCCGGAGCTGCGACGATTGATCGGCGACAGAGCGCCGCTGAGCACTTTTCGCGTCACCACGGTGCTCGACCCGAGCACGAAGAAGCCGACGATCTGGCGAACCTCGATCCGCATCGGTCGCCACGGCAGCGCCGTGGACAACACGGCGCAGGGAGGGATCTGGTCGCAGATCAACCGAGACACGGGCGAGATCCTGCCGGGCGTCACGAAGAAGTCGTTCAACAAGCGCACCGCCGAGACGCCGGGCACGTACTCGACGCACCCAGATACGGGCGAGACCTTCGCGGGAACGAGGGTTCCGTATTGGGACGAGGGCCGCGCGCTCGCGCTGGCGGCGCACGAAAAGCTCGCCCCTGACGCGCTCACGCTCGGGTGGGACGTGGCCATCGCCGAAGGCGCGCCGGTGTTGCTCGAGGTCAACGTCTGGACGACAGTGTACGACTACGACCCGCCCGACGACGCGTTTACCTTCGGGTGCAACGAGATCATCGAGCGCCTCGCGGCCGAGAGAAGAGGGCGCTGATCGATGACCAGCGAGCAGAGGAGACGAGGCCCGGACACCGAAGATCCCCGCGCGTTTGCGGAGGAGAAGCTCTCTTCTCTCGGCCGCGCGGCAGAGGAAGTGCGCTGGCTGCTCGGTCGCGGCTACCCGATGGACCTGGCCGTGCGCGCCGTGGGCGACCACCACCAGCTTCACGCGCGCGCTCGGCTGGCGCTCACGCGCGCGTGCTGCGCGCCCGAGCGGCGCGAGGAGCGTGAGAAGAAGCGGATCCCGATCGCCGGGGTGTACGGCGCGCACGTGTCGATCGACGCCTTCAACGTGCTGATCACGATGGAGGTCGCGCGCGGAGGCGCTCCGTTGTTGCGCTGCGCGGACGGAGCGATGCGTGACCTCGCCGGCCTTCGCGGCAGCTACAAGACGGTGATCGACACCGAGCCGGCGCTCGAGCTCATCGCGAAGACGCTCCGCGAGCACGAGGTCGCGAGCGTGACGATCTTCGTCGACGAGCCCGTGTCCAACTCTGGGCGCGTGAGGGCGCTGTACGAGTCGGCGTTCGCTCGGGTCTTCGACGGCGCCGAGGCGGCCTTTGACGTGCGCGTCGTGCGCGACGCGGACACGGCGCTCGACGGCGCTGCGATGGTGCTCAGCGCCGACGCGGTCGTGATCGACCGCGCGGATCACTGGGTGAGCTTCGTGAGCGACGTCCTCGACGCGTGGGCCCCCGACGCGTGGGTCATCACTGTGTAGCCAGCGGTCTCGCGGACTCAGCCCCCCGCTCAGGGAACAGGGACGAAGCGCGTCGCCGTTGCGCTCGCCGGCGTGCAGCTCGTCGCGCCCATCGGGCATCCGCCGACGTGCATGGTTCCCGTCGCGTTTTCGATGCCCACCGTCTGCATCCGAGCGTCGGTCATCGTGCGGTACACGAGGTCGATCACGCCCGTCGTCTCGGTGATGATGATCTCGTAGGTGGTGCTGGTCGTGCCGCGAGAGCAGCAGTGGTACGCGTCGTCCCACTGAACGACGAAGCGGCGGCTGGGGGCGGTGCCGATCGTCGCGACGCAGATGCCTGTCATCGACGTGTAGTTGTCGCCCCAGTACGCGGCGATCACTTCGTTCGGCGTGCTCGGGGACGGAATCGTCCCGGAGAGAGAGCTCTGGAGCAGCGCGTTCATCTGGATGTACCCGTTGGAGCTGACGCCGATCATCGAGCCCGCGGGGATGTCGCGATTCCAGAAGCGGACAGCGAACGGCAGCGGCGTGGCTGCCATGGAGTCGTCGACGTCCGGGAGCAGCGTTCGCGCTCCAGGCTCAGCGCAAGCGTTGATGAAAGGCTGCGCCGAGCCCGTTTGAAGGTACCGCGTCGGTCGCGCCGTGCCGCAGCTGCCTGCGAAGCACACCTCGCCCGCAGGGCACGCACGACCACACATCCCGCAGTTGCGATCGTCTCGCGTGATGTCCACACACGAGGCACCGCAGCGCGTCTCGATCGCGGAGCAGAAGGGAACGCACGCGCCGCCGACGCACGTTCGATCCCCTGGGCACGCGTTGCCGCAGCGCCCGCAGTTGACGTTGTCGTTGCGAACATCGGTGCACGTCGGTCCGCACTGCAGGCTTGGCGGCAGGCACGCGCCCGCGTCCGTCCCTACGAGCGGAAAGCAGCCGCCCGAAACGCAACCGAACCCCGTAGGACACGCGCTGCCGCAGCCGCCGCAGTTGGCGACGTCGGTCTGCGTGTTCACGCAGCGCCCGGTGCACTCGGTCTGCGCGGCTCCACAGCGCACCGAGCACGTTCCCATGTTGCAGATGAGCCCCGCTGGGCACACGGTCCCGCAGCGACCGCAGTTGTTCTGGTCGCTCGCGATGTCCACGCAGCGCCCCGAGCACACGGCCTGACCCGTGGAGCACGCAGGGGCGCACATCCCGCCCTGACAGCTCTGTCCGGCGGGGCATGCGTTGCCGCACATTCCGCAGTGAACGCGGCTCGTCTGCGTGTCCACGCAAAGACCCATGCACTCGGTCTGCCCCATGGCGCACGCGGCGCGGCACATGCCCATGCGACAATTCTGCCCGGCGGGGCACACCGTCCCGCACGCGCCGCAGTGACGAGCGTCCACGCTGGTATCGACGCAGGCGCCGCCGCACGAGGTCTGGCCCGTGGGGCACGACGTCGCGCACATACCGCCGCCGCACACCTGTCCCGAGGGGCAGGCCGTGCCGCACATTCCGCAGTGGGCCGGGTCGTTGCGCGTGTCGACGCAGGAGCCAGCGCACTCGGTCAGCCCCATGCCGCACGACAGGACGCAGCGTCCAGCGACGCACGAGCGGCCTCCGGAGCACGCGTTGCCGCACCCGCCGCAGTGCCGCGAGTCCGTCTGCGTGTCGGCGCACAGGCGCACGCCGAGGCCTGCGTCCCCGCCGCCGCCGCAGGCGGTGAACCCGCGGGCACACGTCGTGTCGCAACGACCCATTGAGCACAGCTCGCCCGCAGAACACGCGCGGCCGCAGGCGCCGCAGTGCCGCGAGTCGCTCGTGAGCGTCGCGCACTCGCTTCCGCAAAGGTTTTGTCCGCTGGGGCACGAGAGCGCGCAGCTTCCTGCGACGCACGCCTGCCCGTCCATGCAGCGAACCCCGCAGCCGCCGCAGTTGTCACGGTCCGTGTTGAGATCGGCGCATCCGCTCATACACGCGCGCATCGGCGCCATGCACCCGGCGGGCGGAGCGTCGACCGTCGTCGCGTCCATGGTGCGGACGTCGGCTTGCGGCAGCATGGCGCGCGGAGCGCAAGCGCCGAGCGCGGCGACCGCGCCACAGGCGAGCGCGAAGGCGCGAAGCGAGCTTCGATTCGTCATTGGATTGGCCATCTTCCTGGCAACTTGAAATGATGTGTCCATGGGATCTCCTCCGCGTTTCACGGCAGCTCCCAGGTGGCGGGACAAGAGACGACGTGCTCACCGAACATCATGGGCGGCGGCGCCCAGCTCGGCGCGGCTTCGTACTGGAAGTACCAGCGGTTGCGCGCAGGAGAGAATCCGACGCAGCACACGTCACCGACGCTGGTCGTGGCGGTGATCGTCGTCCTCGTCCCCGTGCTGATCTGCTGACGCACGAGGCCCATGCTGCTCATGTAGACGATGTAGTGGATCCCGCCGAAGAACTCGGCGATGCCATAGTGTCCGCCTCGCTCGCAGTTGATCGGAGTGCCCGGGGCCATCGTGCCCGCGAGGCGGGTGACCACGCCGGTAGGCATGGCGATCTGCCAGTAGCCCATGTCTGCGCCGGCGGGGACGTAGACGATGATGCGGCCGTAGCCAGAGAAGATCCCGAAGGTCGTCGGAAAGGTCACGCTCGACCAGGCCAAGGGACGCGAGAGCATGACGGAGGTGCCCGAGAACATCCCCGAGGAGTTGAGCGCTCGAAGCTGCGTGATCGTCCCGGTCGCGCCGCTCATCGGCGCTCCGCCCATCGCGTCGGCGAGCGCATAGGCCGTGCTTCCGCGCAGGTCGGACGCGAGAAGCTCGATCACGCCTCGCGGGCTGACGGACGCCACCGTCGAGAGGTCGCTCGCGGGCAAGAACACCGTCGAGCTGTCGCCCGTGTAGAACACGCTCGACGAGGTGACGGCGATGCCGCCGCCCTGGTCGCCAGCCAGCGTCGCAAAGTCGTCGACCGGCGGAGAGATGCGGCACATCGCCGTCTCGATCGACATCGTCGTCACCCGGAAGCTCGGGTCCGGAGAGCACGCGCCGGTCACGCACGACTCGCCCGACGGGCAGCGATTGCCACAACGGCCGCAGTTGGCGCTGTCGCCTTGAATATCGGTGCACGTCCCCGCAGCCCCGCAGCGCGTCTGCCCGGGGGTGCACGGCGCGACGCACGCGCCGTTGAAGCACGTTCGGTCCGCGGCGCACGCGTTGCCGCAGCGTCCGCAGTGCGTGTTGGAAGAGCGCGGATCGGTGCACACCCCGCCGCACTGGAGGCTGGGAGGAGAGCAGCCGCCGTCGACCATCGCCAGGGGCTGACACGTCCCCATGACGCACGTCGTCCGCGCAGCGCACGCCGCGCCGCACATCCCGCAGTTGCTGTTGTCACTGGAGAGGTCGGCGCAGCTCGCGCCGCACATCATCGAGCCCGCGGTGCAAGAGGTCGCGCACGCGCCTCCGCGGCAGAAGCTGCCGGCGGGGCACGCGGTTCCGCACATCCCGCAGTTGGTTGGGTCCGCGCTGGTGTCGACGCAGCGCGAGCCGCAGCGCACGTTGCCCATGACGCACTGGGTGGTGCACATGCCGCCGGAGCAGAGCTGCCCCGCCGCGCACGCCATCCCGCACATTCCGCAGTTCGCCGCGTCGCTGCTCGTGTCGATGCAGCGATCGCCGCACGCGGTCTGTCCCATCGGGCAGCGCGTCACGCACGCGCCCATGTCGCACACCTGCGAGGCGGAGCACGTCGCGCCGCAGCGACCACAGTGGCGCGGGTCGTTGCGCACGTCGATGCACGCCGTACCGCAGACCATCTGGCCCGACGGGCAGCCCGTGCGGCACGTGCCCATGACACACGATTGCGTGCCGGTGCACGCCGCGCCGCAGCGACCGCAGTTCATCGGGTCGCTTTGCAGGTCGGCGCAGCGAGCGCCGCAGATCATCTGCGTCGGGCCGCAGGCGGCGCGGCACGCGCCGGCGCTACAGATCTGTCCCGCGGCGCACTGGGTTCCGCACGCTCCGCAGTGGTTGGGATCCGAGCGAGTGTCCACGCACAGGTCGTTGGCACCGCCGTCGGCAGGGGCTCCTGCGTCAGCGCCGCTCGCGGAGCAGCGCGTCAACCCCATCGCGCAGACGACGGCGCACGCGCTCATCGAGCAGACTTGTCCTGCCGGGCACGCGTTGCCACAGGCGCCGCAGTGCGCGGGGTTGGACGACGTCGTGACGCACACCCCACCGCAGCTCTGCTGGCCGCTGGGACAGGTCGGAGCACAGACGCCCATCGAACAGACAGAGTTGCCGTTGCATGCGTTGCCGCAGGCGCCGCAGTTGCGTCGGTCCGCAGAGACGTCGATGCACTGTCCTCCGCAGCGCATCTGCCCCATGGGACAGCCCGGCGTCGCGTCCATCGACGTGGTCACATCGGGAATCCCCGAATCCTCCGTCGGGACGGTCGCCGGCGAACAGGCCGACAACAGAGCAGCAAGCGTCGCGGTCGCGAGCGCGCAGCGCGCAAAAATCACTGGTGGTTTCATAAAGACACTCGGGGTTGGATGCTACCACCCTGGAGACACGACCGACCGGTGAAGTTCGCCGCAGCGTGTCAGAGACGGCGTGGATATCTGGAGGAGTTTCACCGGGTTGTGACACAACGATGACCGAGGCCCCTGGGGGGTGGGTGATACCAACGGAGCATGCAGAGAAAGCAGGTTCCGATCGCGGTCGTTGGGATGAGCGCGCTGTTCGCGGGCTCGAGCGCGACGGACGGCGCCCACGGGTTCTGGCGCGACATCGTGGCGGGGCGTGACTTGATCACGGACGTCCCGGCGTCGCACTGGCTCATCGAGGACTACTACGACGCCGACCCGAAGGCGCAGGACAAGACCTACGCGCGGCGCGGAGCGTTCATCCAGCCGACGAGCTTCGACCCGATGGCGTTCGGGGTTCCGCCGAACATCGTTCCGGCGACGGACACGGCGCAGCTGCTCGCGCTCATCGTCGCGCAGAAGGTGCTCGAAGACGCCGCGCGCTCGCAGTTTCGCGAGATCGACCGAGAGAAGATGTCGATCATCCTCGGCGTCACCTCGGCGCAAGAGCTGATGCTCTCGATGGCTTCGCGGCTGCAGCGGCCCGTGTGGGTGCGCGCCCTGCGCGAGTGCGGGATGCCCGAAGACGAAGTGCAGCGGGCGTGCGACAAGATCTCGAGCAACTACGTCCCCTGGCAGGAGGCGACCTTTCCCGGGCTCTTGGGCAACGTCGTGGCGGGGCGCATCGCCAATCGCTTCGATCTCCGCGGAACCAACGCGGTCACCGACGCCGCCTGCGCGAGCGCGCTCGCCGCGCTGTCGATGGCGATGACCGAGCTCAGCACCGGGCAGAGCGACGTGGTCATCGCTGGCGGCGTCGACACGATGAACGACATCTCGATGTACGTCTGCTTCAGCAAGACGCCCGCGCTGTCGCCGACCGGCGACTGCCGTCCCTTCAGCGACGCCGCCGACGGAACGATGCTCGGCGAGGGCCTCGCCATGCTCGCCCTCAAGCGACTCGAAGACGCCGAGCGCGACGGCGATCACATCTACGCCGTGCTCACGGGCATGGGCACCTCGAGCGACGGACGCGGACCGAGCGTCTACGCTCCGTTGCCCGCCGGACAAGCCAGGGCGCTGCGCCGCGCCTACGAGGTCGCTGGCTACTCTCCCGAGACCGTCGAGCTCGTCGAAGCCCACGGCACCGGAACGAAAGCCGGCGACGCCGCAGAGTTCGAGGGCCTGCGCACGGTCTTCACCGAGGCCAACGCCGAGAAGAAGCAGTGGTGCGCGCTCGGCAGCGTCAAGTCGCAGATCGGCCACACCAAGGCCGCCGCCGGCGCCGCAGGACTCTTCAAGGCCGTCATGGCGCTGCACCACAAGGTCCTGCCGCCCACGATCAAGGTCGAGCGCCCCAACCCCAAGCTCGAGCTCGAGACCGGGCCATTCTACTTGAATACACGCACACGACCGTGGATCCGCAGCAGCGCGCACCCGCGCCGCGCGGGCGTGTCGTCCTTCGGCTTCGGCGGCAGCAATTTTCACGTGAGCGTCCAGGAGTTCGTCGCGAGCGAGGGCAGCGTGGCGAAGCCCGCCTGGCGCGTTCGCTCGGCGCCGAGCGAGCTCGTGACGCTCTCGTCGAGAACGCCCGCCGAGCTCGTCTCCTCGGCTCGAGCGCTGATCGAAGCGAGCGCGACGAGGCCGCTCGCGGACACCGCCCGCACGACCCAACGCTCGTTCGACCATGCGCTCGACGCGCGCGCGGGCATCGTCGCGACGGACGCCAAGGACCTCGCCACAAAGCTCTCGCAGCTCGTCGCGCACCTCGAGAAGAGCCCCACGGCGTCGCTCGAGGTCCCGTCGGCGATCTTCTACGCGTGCGGAGAGTCTCCGGGCGACGTCGCGTTTCTCTTTCCGGGACAGGGCTCGCAGTACGTGGGCATGGGCGCGGACCTCGCGATCGAGCGCGACGAAGCGCGCGCCGCCTGGGATCGCGCCGCGGACCGCGCGTTCGACGGACGCTCGGTGCACGAGCTCGTCTTTGCGCGCCCGGCGTTCAGCGACGAAGCGCGCGAAGCACAACAACGAGAGCTCACCGCCACCGAGTGGGCGCAGCCCGCGATCGGCCTCGCCAGCGTCGCCACGATGAACGTCTTGTCCGCGATCGGCGTGCGTCCCGCGAGCGCCGCAGGGCACTCGTACGGAGAGCTGACCGCGCTCTACTGCGCCGGCGCCCTCGATTTCGACGGCTTTCTCAGCGCGTCCCGCCGCCGCGGCGAGCTCATGCGCGAGGCCGCCAAGACCCCAGGCTCGATGACCGCCGTCGTCCACGACGTCGCCGCGGTGCGCGCGTTCTTGAAAGAGTGGGCGATCCCCGACGTCGTGGTCGCCAACCACAACGCCCCCACGCAGGTGGTCCTCTCGGGGACGACCGCCGGGATCGAAGCGGTCGAGAAGAAGCTCGCCGAGCGCGGGATCACCGCGAAGCGCTTGCCCGTCGCGACCGCGTTTCACTCGAGCGTGGTGTCCTCGTCGAGCGCGCCGTTCGGCGCGTTTCTCTCGAGCGTCCCCGTGAAGACCCCCGCGATCCCCGTGATCGGAGACGCTGACGCCGACCCCTACCCGGCGGACCAGGCCGCGATCCGCCAGCGCCTCGCCGCGCAGCTCGCGCTGCCGGTGCGCTTCGTCGACGTGATCGAGGCGATGTACGCCCGCGGCGCGCGGACGTTCGTCGAGGTCGGCCCCGGCTCGGTGCTGAGCGACCTCGTCGGCAGGATTCTCTCGGGCCGCGCGCATCGCGCGATCGCCACCGACCGCAAGGGCAAGCACGGGCTCTCGTCGCTCAACGAGGCGCTCGCCAAGCTGTCGGTCGCGGGCGTGAAGATCGACTTCGCCCCGCTGTGGAGCGCGTACGAGGACCGATCCAGCGTCGCGCCGAAGAAGAAGCCCGCCCTCGAACTCAAAATCGACGGCAGCAACTACGGCAAGCCCTACCCCCCGCCCGGCGGCGCTGCGGCGCTGCCCAAGCCCAACCCGACGCGCTCGGATCGCACACCCACGAATTCAACAGCGCCCACGAATTCACCGCCCCCCGCGCCCGCTGCGTCGAAGCCCCCTGCGCCCGCGCCCGCCGTACACGCGCCTGCGCCCGCTACGCCCGCGGTCGCAAAGCCAGTCACCGCCCCGACGAGCACGCCCAGCAAGACCAACGGCGTCTCGAACCTTGCCCCTGCTCAACCACCTGCCCGCAACGGAATCGCCATGACCCAAGGCTCCAACAGCAACAAGCCCGTGCTCGCAACTTCGGACAACGTTCAGCTCGCGTGGGTGCGCGCGTACCAAGAAGCGCAGCGCCAGACGATCGAGGCGCACGCGTCCTACCAGCGCGCGATGGCCGAGACGCAGGTGGCCTTCCTCGACATGGCAAAGTCGAGCTTCAACGGGCTGGCCGCGATCCTGTCGGGACAGCCCGTCGTCGTCGCCGAAGCGAGCGCGCCCGTGACGCTCCCCGCTGCCACGCAGGTCACGCAAGTCGCGCCCGCGCCCGTCGTGTACACCTCGCCCGCGCCCGCGCCCGCGCCAGCGCCAGCAGCGCACGCTCCGGCGGTGGTCGCGGCAGCGCCTGCGCCCGTGGCACCCGTCGCGCCTGCGCCCGTCGTTCAGGCGGCTCCCGCCCCCGTCGCAGCGCCAGCACCCGTCGCGGCGCCTGCCGCAGGCGGAGCGGACCTCGAGAAGGTGATGCTCGAAGTGGTCAGCGAAAAGACTGGGTATCCGTCGGAGATGCTCGGAATGCAGATGGAGCTCGAGGCCGACCTCGGCATCGATTCGATCAAGCGCGTCGAGATCCTGTCGGCCATGCGCGCGCGCGTTCCCAACCTCCCCGAGGTCAAGCCCAACGAGCTCGCGCAGCTCCGCTCGCTCGGACAGATCGTCGACTACATGCGCGATCGCTCTGGCGGTTCGGCGACGACCGTTCCTTCGTCGGCAGCGACTCGTTTATCGGTCAGCGCCCCGGAGCGCGTCCCCAAACGCAAGGCCCCCATGGTGGGGCGATTCGCAGTTCGGATGAATTCATGTGCCCCTGTCGGCCTCGCGATTCGCGGGCTGTACGCGGGCGGTCGCGTCGCGATCACCGACGATGCAACCGGCGTCGGTGAGGCCCTCGTCCGAGAGCTCGCAGCGCGCTCTGTGCGCGCGGAGCTATGCGCCGAGGGAGCGGCTCCCGAGGACACCGACGTGCTCGTGTGCCTCGCGGGGCTGCGCGCGGTCGACTCGGTCGACGCGGCGATCGCCTGCAATCGAGCGGCGTTCGAGTCGGTCAAATCCGTCGCGAAGCGCTTCTCGGACAAGGGCGGGACGCTCGTCACCGTGCAGGACACCGGAGGAGACTTCGGCCTCTCGGGACGCGAACCGCTTCGCGCGTGGCTGGGAGGCGTCTCGGCGCTGGCCCGCACGTGCGCGCAAGAGTGGCCAGCCGCGACAGTGCAAGCCATCGACGTGCACCGCGCAGGGCGCGACGCGGCCACGGTGGCCCGGGCGATCGCGGACGAGCTCGTCCACGGCGCCGGTCAGCGCGAAGTCGGCCTCTCCATGGATGGTGCTCGCTGTGCCGTCTACTCCGTCGAAGCGCCGCTTCCCGAAGAGGGAACGCCCTCGCTCGCCGAGGGCTCGGTCGTCGTCGCCACCGGCGGAGCGCGCGGCGTGACGGCCTCGTGCCTGATCGCGCTCGCCCGCGCGCAGCGCGTGAAGATCGCGCTGCTCGGGCGCACGGCGCTCGAGGACGAGCCCCTCTGGGCGAAAGGACACAGTGACGAGATCGCGCTGAAGCGAGCGTTCATGATGGACGCTCAGAAGCGCGGCGCGAAGGTCACGCCCGTGCAAGCGGGCCAGGCTTCGTCGAGGGTGCTGGCGAACCGCGAGGTTCGGCAGACGATGGACGCCATCGCGCAGAGCGGCTCGGCCGTGCGCTATCTGGCGACGGACGTTCAAGACGCGCGCTCTCTGCGCGCTGCGCTGGACGAGGTGCGCGCGGCGTGGGGACCTGTGCACGCGATCGTTCACGGCGCGGGCGTGCTCGCGGACAAGCTCGTGGTCGACAAGACGCGCGAGCAGTTCGATCGCGTGTTCGACACGAAGGTCTCTGCGCTGAAGACCCTGCTCGAGGCGACCGCGGACGATCCGCTCCGCGCGATCTGCAACTTCTCGTCGGTCGCAGCCCGCACGGGAAACACCGGCCAATCCGACTACGCGATGGCCAACGAAGTGCTCAACCTCGTGGCCAGCGCAGAGCGCGCTCGGCGCGGCGGGGCGTGCGTGGTCCGCTCGCTCGGGTGGGGTCCATGGGCGGGCGGAATGGTGACGCCCGAGCTCGCGCAGCACTTCGAGAAGATGCGCGTTCCGTTGATCGCGATCGACGCAGGAGCGGACGCGTTTGTGCGCGAGCTCAACCGCGAGGGCGACGACGGACACGTGGTGCTCGGAGGCGCTCCTGGCTCGGGCTCGCTGGGCAGCGACTCGGACAAGCCGATCTCGAGCGAGGTGCTGCCTTCGGCGGCGACGCACGAGTACCTCGCGGACCACGCGATCGCAGGGGTCGTGGTGGTGCCCGTCGTGATGGCGCTCGAGTGGATCCAGCGCGCGGCGCGGGCGCTCTCACCAGAGCGCGTCGTGCGAGGTCTGCGCGCGGTGAAGGTGCTGAGCGGAATCAAGCTCGAGCGCTTTCAAACGGGCGGCGACCGCCTCGTGCTCACCGCCAAGAAGCTCTCGAACGGAACGGGAATCGTCGCGCAGGTTGAATTGAGGGGCCGCAACGACCGCCTGCACTACAGCGCGCAGGTGGAGCTCGGCGCCCCGCACACGACCCCCGGCCCCGTGGCTCCGTCCGCGGCCTTCGCGCTCGAGCCGATCGACGGCCCGGTGTACGACGGCTTCGCGCTGTTTCACGGCGAGCGATTTCGTGTGCTCTCTCAGGTCGACGGCGCGGCGAAGGCCGGCGCGAGCGCGGTGATGACCGGCCTGCGCGAGCGCGGCTGGCGCGACGAGCCGTGGCAGTGGGACGTCGCGACGATGGACGGCGCGCTGCAGCTCGCGGTGCTCTGGGCGCGGCGCGCGCTGGGCGGAGCGACGCTGCCGATGGCCATCGGCTCTGTGGACATGTACGGCACGGGCGCGATCACGAGCCCCGTGCGTTGCGTGGTCGTGGGTCGATCCGCGATCGATTCTCGCGCAGTGAGCGACGTCTTCGTCGTGGACGAGCGCGGCGCGACGATCGTTCAGCTGAACAGTGTCGAGACGATCCTGCGCCCCGACGCTCCGCAGGCGACGGTCGCAGGGTGAGCTCGCGAGCGCAGCGGCGCGCGGTTCGCCTGCTCGGGCGCGGCAGCGAGCTGCGGCAGCGGCCGGGAGCCAAGGGGCCCGGCAACAGCGCGGCGACGGCCGGGAGCCAAGGGGCCCGGCAACAGCGCACCTTCGGTGCGTCGCGCAGCGGGCTCCGATATTCAAGACAAGTGGCGCGCATGCGGTTCTCGATGGGGACTCGAGCCCCGACCCACGCACGCCGATTCGTTTCGGATCGATGGAGTACTCTGCGAGTCGATTGGCAGCGTTCGAGCTGCAGCATCGCCCTCGCAGACCCCAGCGCCCGGCCGTCGATCGTGTCTATTCGTTCGTTTCGAAAGAGGACCGCGGGCGAGTCTTTCGTCGTTTCAACGAAGGTCCCGAGTAGCTGCGGGCGCGAGCCCGCTGCGCGACGCACCGAAGGTGCGCTGTTGCCGGGCCCCTTGGCTCCCGGCCGTCGCCGCGCTGTTGCCGGGCCCCCGCTCGCTGCTCTCTCTGGATTTTCACGCACAAAACTTGGGTAACGATGAGCCCTTGGCTCCCGACCGCTGCGCTCCCCGTGCGTCGTTGTCGGGCCCGCTTCACGCTTTCGGCCCCTCGCTCCACGCGCCCCGCACTCTCCCCTGAACTCTCACTCGCTCGTCACGTTGCATCATGACCTTCGAACCCATCGCCATCGTCGGGCTCGGCTGCGTGCTCCCTGGAGCGCTCTCGCCCTCTGCTCTCTGGGACAACGTGGCGCACGGACGCTCGGCGCTCTCGCGCGTGCGTGCTGGGCGATGGGGGCTCTCGTCCACGCGCGCGATGGGCACTCCGTCGGCGCACGATGACCGCACGTGGAGCGACGTCGGCGGGTACGTCACGAGCTTCGACGCGAGCGATTCGCCCTGGGATCCGCGAGGGTTCGCGATGAGCGCCGACGAGATCCTCGCGCTCGACCCGATCTTTCATTGGGCCATGCACAGCGGGCGCGAGGCCCTTCGCGACGCGGGACTCGACGGGCGAACGTCGCTCGCCTCGAAGCTCTCGTCGCGCGCCGCCGTCATCCTCGGAAACCTCTCGTTTCCCACCGAAGCGCACGCGCGCTTCGCCGAGGATGTCTGGCTCGCCGAGCAGCACGCCTCGCTCTCGAAGCTCCGCGCCGCGGCGAGCAGGGGACAGCCGCGTCCTCATCCGCGCAATCGATTTTCGTCCGGGCTGCCCGCGGCGCTCACGGCGCGCGCCCTCGGCCTCGAGGGGCCAGCGTTTTGCCTGGACGCCGCGTGCGCCTCGTCGCTCTACGCCCTCGAGATCGCCTGTCGAAAGCTGCAGCGACGCGAGGTCGACCTCGCCCTGGCCGGCGCCGTCAACCGCGCAGACGACCTCTTCATCCACGTGGGATTCTGCGCGCTCTCGGCGATGTCTCGCAGCGGACAGAGCCGGCCGTTTCACAGGGACGCCGACGGGCTCGTGCCCGCCGAGGGCGCGGCGGCGATCGCGCTCGTGCGGCTCGACGACGCGATCGCGAGCGGAATTCGTGTGCGCGCAATCATCCGAGGCGTAGGCCTCTCCAACGACGGTCGCGGCCGAGGGCTGCTCGCCCCGTCGGAAGAGGGCCAGCGCCGCGCGCTCCGTTCTGCCTATGAAATGGCTGGAATTTCTCCAGCAGAAGTGACTCTGCTCGAGTGCCACGCCACCGGTACGCCCGTCGGTGACGGCGCAGAGGTCCGCTCGAGCGCCGAGGTGTTTCGAGACGCTGGGGCGCGGGACGTCCCCATCGGGTCGCTCAAGAGCAACCTCGGCCACCTCGTCACGGTCGCGGGCGGGGCGGCGATCATCAAGGTCGTCTCGGCCATGGAGCGCGGCGTTCGCCCGCCGACGCTGCACGCGGACGCGCCGATCGAAGCGCTCGATCAGACGCCGTTCAGGCTGCTGCGCGAGGCGGAGCCGTGGTCGGGCAAGAAGCTCGCAGGCGTGTCCGCCTTCGGCTTCGGAGGAAACAACGCCCACGCCCTGATCGAGAGCGCCGAGGGCGCAGTCGGGCGAAAGCCCATCTTTTCGAGCGGCGTCGCCCTCGTGTCTTCCGTGCCCGCGCCCGCGATGGCGCCCCCGATGGCGCCCTCGATGGCGCCCACCATCGCGATCGTCGCGATCGCCGCCCGCGCGTCGAGCGCGGACCGCACCGAGCTCGTCCGCGAGCGAGCGCTCGCAGGGACCCCGTCGACCGAGCCGATGGCCACCGTCGCGGTCGAGATGGAGGGGCTGAAGTTTCCGCCCAAGGACCTCGAACATACGCTCGCGCAGCAGCTCGTCGCGCTGGACGTCTGTCGCGAAGTCGCGCGCGCGGTGGCACTTCCCCGCGAGCGCACTGCCGTGCTCGTGGGTATGGGATGCGACCCCGAAATCGCGCGCTACGGCGCGCGCTGGCGCATGGCCGACTGGGGCCGAGAGCTGTCCGCGGACGAGGCTTGGATCGCCGATGCGCAGCAAGCCTTCGTGCACAAGCTCGAGGCCGCCGGCGTCGTCGGAACGATGCCCAACATCCCCGCCAACCGCGTGAGCAGCCAGCTCGACCTCGGCGGTCCGGGCTTCACGATCGCCAGCGAAGAGCGCTCGGGCCTCGACGCCCTCTCCGTCGCGATCGACGCGCTGGCGTCGAACACCGTCGACGCGGCCATCGTCGGCGCCGTGGATCTGTCACACGAGCCGGTGCACTGCGCCGCGCTCGCGGCGCTCGGGCGCACGTCTCTGGCAGGGGACGCGGCGGTGGCCCTCGTGGTCGTCCGCGAAGAGACCGCCGTCGCGCAGGGCTTGCCGGTGCTCGCGCGGATCGAGCAGCACACACAATCGAGCAGCCCCGTCGCGCCCAACATGATCGTCGGCGACGGCCCCGACGTCACGGTGAACCCAGAGTCCCTCTTCGGCAGAGCGCACGCCGCACACGGGCTCGTCTCGCTCGCGGTCGCGCTGTGGACCAGCGCTGACAAACGAGCGCCCGCGCTCGTGCGGATTCACGGGCTCGAGGGCGTCTCGTCGCGGTGGACCGTGACCGCCGTCGATCGCGAGCGCGCGCTCGCCGCCTCGACGCCCGCCTACAAACACCCCGCGCGCCGCGCGGCACACCCACACACAATCAAGATCCCGATGGCCACCCAGAGCGCTTCGAACACGCAACGCATGGAGCGCGCCCCGGCGCTCCCGCCGATCTCCAACGCGCCTTCCGTCGAGCGAGCGCCGAGCCCCCAGAAGCCCGCGCGCAACGACGCGCCCGCGCCGGTGATGGCCGCGTCCGTCGCGGGCCTCGGGTCTGTCGCGCCCGCCACAGCATCACCGAGCGTCGCTCCGACGATCACCGCCGAGCCGACGGTCACGAGCGAGGTGCTCTCGACCACCGAGGCGCTCGCGTACGAAGAGCAATGGGCGCTCGACGCGCTGCCGAGCGACCCGGTCACGACGGCCCTCCTCGCGCAGGCCCGCATCGCCGCGGTGCAGTCGGACTTTCTCGCGCAGCAAGCGGCGGTGCACCGCGCGTTCTTGCAGACGATCGCCGCGCCTCCGTCGCTCTTCGTCCACGCCGCGCAGACCCAGCCGGTGGCCGACGCGCGCGCGCTCGAGCCCGCTCCGGCGGTCGCGGTCGCAGGGCCAGCTGTCGCGCGGTTCGAGCCGCAGACGCCCGCTCCCTCGATGACGCCGACCGCGCCCACGCCTCCAGCGGCGACCGCGCCCTCGGCTGCGCCGATCGCTGTGGTCGCGCGGCCCGTGAGCGCCCCCATCGCGATGGTGAGCGCGGCGAAGCCCGTCAGCAAAGAGCTTCCCGGGCCCAAGTACTCGCGCGCGCAGCTCGAGGTGCTAGCGGGCGGGAGGATCTCCGAGGTTTTCGGCCCACAGTTTCAAGAGCAGGACAAATACCACCGTCAGGTGCGCATGCCCGAGCCGCCCTTGCTGCTGGCCGATCGCGTGACGGGCATCGACGCCGTCCCGCTCTCGATGGGCACAGGAACGCTCTGGACCGAGACCGACGTCACCCGCGACGCCTGGTATCTGACGCCCGAGGGGCGCATGCCCGCGGGGATCATGATCGAGTCGGGGCAGGCCGACCTGCTGTTGATCTCGTGGCTCGGCGTCGACATGCTCAACAAGTCCGAGCGGGTCTATCGCCTGCTCGGCTGCGAAGGGTCGTGGCACGGCGAGCTGCCCAAGCCGGGCGACACGCTGGTGTACGACATTCACATCGACGGCCACGCGAATCAGGGCGACGTGCGGCTGTTCTTCTTTCACTACGACTGCCACGTGAACGGCGAGCTGCGGCTGCGCGTGCGCGGCGGGCAGGCGGGGTTCTTCACGGACGAAGAGCTCAGTGACTCGGGCGGCGTGTTGTGGAGCGCGGACGAAGAGAAGCCCGATCCCGCGTGGAGGCGCGACGCGCCGGCGAAGCGCTGCGAGAAGACCTCGTTTTCGCGCGACGAAATCCTGGCGTTCGCGAATCGTCGCCCGTGGGAGTGCTTCGGTCGCGGCTGGGAGCTCGCCCGCGCGCACGTTCGCACGCCGTCGTTTGGCCCCGAGCGGATCGTGTTTCAGCACCGGGTGACCGCGCTCGATCACGAAGGCGGCCCGTGGAAGAACGGCTATCTGCGCGCCGAGCAGGACGTGCGCCCGGACGACTGGTTCTTCTCCGGTCACTTCAAGAACGACCCCTGCATGCCGGGCACGCTCATGTTCGAGGGGTGCCTGCAAATGATGGCGTTCTACCTGGGCTCGCTCGGGTACACGATCGAGCGCGACGGTTGGCGCTTCGAGCCAGCGCGGGACGAAAAGTACCTGATGCGCTGCCGCGGGCAGGTCACGCCGAAGTCCAAGCAGGTGGTCTACGAGCTGTTCATCCGAGAGGTGATCTCGGGCCCTGTGCCCAAGCTCGTCGCGGATCTGCTCTGCACCGTCGACGGGCTCAAGGCGTTTCACGCCCGTCGCGTCGGCCTCGAGCTGATCCCCGATTGGCCCCTCGCCGACTGGAAGGCCCTCGGGCCGCACACCGAACAAGAGACCGCCGCACCCGTGGCGCTCGCCAGGCTCGGCGGAATGCAGGGCTGGCGCGAGCCCTCCCCCGTCGCGTCGGTGGACGGATTCGACTTCGACTACGCCTCGCTGCTCGCGTGCGCGTGGGGACAGCCCTCGACCGCGTTCGGCCCGTTCTACAAGCGATTCGACGGCGTTCGACGCGTCGCGAGGCTCCCGGGGCCGCCGTACCACTTCATGTCCCGCGTCACCAAGGTCGACGACGGCGCGGGCGGCCACGGGATGGGAGCCTTGAAAACAGGCACCAGTATCGAGGTCGAGTACGACCCGCCCGAGTCCGTCTGGTACCTCGAGCAAAACGGCGCCCGCACCATGCCCTTCTGCGTGCTCATGGAGGCCGCCCTGCAGCCCTGCGGCTGGCTCGCGAGCTACATCGGAAGCGCGCTCTCGACGGACATCGACCTCTTGTTTCGCAACCTCGACGGCACCGGAACGCTCTTCGAAGACATCGTCCCCGAGCACGGCACGCTCACCACGCGCGCCCGCCTCGACTCGATCTCGCAGATGGCCGGGATGATCATCGAGTCGTTCACCGTCCAGTGCTTTCAGCAGGGCCGTCGCGTGTACGAGATGAAGACGGTCTTCGGGTTCTTTCCGAAAGAAGCCTTCGAGAACCAGGTCGGGCTCCCCGTGGGCGACGCCGAGCGGGCGCGCTTCGAGCTGCCAGCGACGAGCGTCATCGAGCTCGACCGAGAGAAGCCCGCGCGCTATTTCGCGGGTGACAAATCAAAGCCCACCCTCGCCGACCCGATGCTCCTCATGATCGACCGCGTCGTTCGCTGGGAGCCCGACGGCGGCGCGAAGGGCCTCGGCTACGCGCGGGCCGAGAAGGACGTCGACCCGAGCGAGTGGTTCTTCAAAGCGCACTTCTTTCAGGACCCCGTGCAGCCCGGATCGCTCGGCATCGAAGCGTTTTGTCAGCTGCTTCAGTGGGCCATGCTCGAGAAGGGCATCGGCGCGGACATCCCCGACGGCCGCTTCGAGCCCGTGATGACCGGCAAGCCCGTCACGTGGAAGTACCGAGGACAAGTCGTCCCCAAGAACGAGAAGATCTCCAGCGAGGTCGAGATCACCGAGGTCGGCCGCGACGACAAGGGCGCCTACGCCATCGCCGACTGCTCGCTCTGGGTCGATGGAAAGAA
This sequence comes from Deltaproteobacteria bacterium Ga0077539, assembly GCA_001465015.1. Lineage (GTDB taxonomy): Bacteria > Myxococcota_A > Polyangia > Polyangiales. Next base: position 45,029 of record LNEO01000352.1, read on the forward strand.
GATCTACCAAGGCAAAAACCTCGGCATCCGCGTCGTTTCGGGATCGCCCGAGGTGCCGGTTCCTCCGCCGTCCGGCCGACGAGCGGCTCCGTCGAACAGCGCCGGCGCGCACGGAGCATCCTCGGCGACTGCGACCGCCGCGGCTGGTGAAGGATCGCTCTCGCTCGCGAGCGATCCGTGGCTCGGCGATCACCGTCCCACGTGGACCATCGCCGCGCTGCCCATGATGTCAGCGATCGATCAGCTCGCCGCCGAAGCGCAGCGCGTCTCGGGCCGGATCGTCACGTCCGTGCAAAACGCCCACATGAAAAGATGGGTCACGGTCCCCGACGGAGAGACCGTTCGCACCCGCGTCGAGGCCCACGGAGATCCCTCGGCGCTCTCGTGCGCGCTCAGCGTCTGGCGCGAGGCGAGCGACCCGCGGCTGTCTCGCTTCGAGCCCGCGTCGACCGCGACCGTGCACACCGCCGACACGTGGCCCGCCGCGCCCGCGCCGCTCGCGCCCATCGCAGACGGGCAGGACGACGGCGACCCCTACGAGCGCGGCGCGCTCTTTCATGGCCCTTCGTTTCGCGCGGTGACGCGGCTGCGCACCGGCGCGACGGGCTCGACCGCCGAGCTCGACCTGGCCCGCTGCACGGTCCCCTACGGAGCGCTCAACCAGGGCGTGCTCGACGCGCTCACCCACGCGATTCCGCACGATGCGTTGCACCGTTGGTCGAGCGCCATCGGCGCCGACGTCGTCGCCTACCCCCACCGCGTCGAGCGGCTCGACCTCTTCGCGAAGATCCCCACCGCCGGAAGAGCTCGCGTCGAGGCTCGCTTCGCCGGCGTCGAGGGCGCGGAAGGCTCGGACGCGCGCGAGCCGCGCTTCGTCGCGATCGACCTGCAGCTCGTGCTCGAGGCGACCAACGCCGTGCTCGCGAGCGCCAGGCTCGTCGAGGTGCTCTTGCCCAAGGGGCCCATCGGCCAGGCTCCTCGCGATCATCGCGTCGCGTTCTTGCGAGATCGCCGGTGGATCCCGAGCGTCTCGCTCTCGCGCGAGGTCGACGGCGTATCGCTGCTCGATCGCGTCGACGCCGCCTCGAGCGACTGGCTGCCCAACAACCTCGCGACGATCTACGCGGTCTCCGCCGGGCGCCGCGCGCATTTGCACGAGGAGATCGCCTGCAAAGAGCACGCTTCGCGCCGCGCCTTCGTGCACCCCGCGCGGATCACGGTGCTCGACGGAGACTCTCCCGAGCCCTCGCTCGCGCCATTGACCAGCGCCGCGACGCACCACGCTGTGGCCGACGTCCGCCCGCTGCGCGCGCACCCGATGCGGGTCGATCAGGACGAGCTCGGTCGAATTCGTGTGCGCGACGCGGGCCCCTCGCGCCTGGATCTCGCGCCGATCCGACGCTACTGGGACCGATGGTTCGGCGTGGGCCACTGGTTCGGCGAGGACCTGCACTACGGGCTCGTGCACAAATTCGTGGGAGACGTCGTGGTGACGGACCCGAGCTCCTTCGCGAAGCTGCGCGGTCGCTCGTGTCTGTTTCTGGCGAACCATCAGGTCGCCGTCGAATCGCTGCTCTTCTCGGTGCTCGCCGCGGGCCTCACCGAGCAGCCCGTGGTGACCCTCGCCAAGGCCGAGCACCGCGAGTCGTGGCTGGGACATTTCATCGAGCACGTATTCAAGCATCCCGGCATCAGGGACCCACGGCTGATCACGTTCTTCGCCCGCGAAGACCGCGAGGCGCTGCTCGAGATCGTGGGAGAGCTCGCGCAGGAGCTCGCCTCCGGCGCGCGGTCGGTCATGGTCCACGTCGAGGGGACGCGCGCGCTGTCCTGCCGGACGCCGGTCCTCAAGATGTCCAGCGCGTTCATTGATATGGCGCTCACGGTGCGCGTTCCGATCGTGCCGGTGCGGTTCGTCGCGGGCCTCCCCGCGGAGCCGCCGCTCGAGACGCGGCTCGAGTTTCCGGTGGGGTACGGCAAGCAGGACTACTGGTTCGGGCGCGCGATCTTCCCCGAAGAGCTCGAGGCGCTGCCGTACAAAGAGCGAAAGGCGCTGGTCATCGACGCGATCAACGGGCTGGGACCAGGCGTCGAGCGCGAGCAGCCGTACCCCGGCGAGCCCGAGTTCGAGCGCACCGTTCGCGCGTGGAGCGAGCGCTCGGGCGCGACGCACGAACACAGCGCGATCCTCGCGGCGACCCTGGGCCACTCGCGCTCTGCCGAGACCGAGGCGCTCGCGCGCGCCCTGCGCGAGGGCGCGTACCGCGCAGAGAGCGGCCCCAAGGGCGAGTGGATGCAAAAGTGGGCGCGGTGGTTCTTCGGCAACGGGTGAGCCGGCTCCGAGCGCAGCGACGGGCAGCGGGCAGCGGGCAGCGGGCAACGGGCAGCGGGCAACGGGCAGCGGGCAGCGGGCAGCGGGCGACGGGCAACGGGCAGCGGGCAGCGGGCTCACATGAAAAGAGGTGTTACCTCCACGGGGTTAACAAACCCCGTGTCGGGCGCCGTTCGAAGACTCACGGCGGAAGGTGCGCTTCGCGCGACCACCGTCAGAGAGCGCAGCGACGGGCAGTGGGCAACGAGCAGCGAGCGGCGAGCGGCGGGCAACGGGCAGCGGGCAGCGGGCAGCGGGCAGCGGGCACACTTGAAAAGAGGGGAGTCTCGCACGGGGTTTGTTAACCCCGTGCGAGAAACACCTCTTTTCAAATGAGCCCGCTGCCCGCTGCCCGCTGCCCGTTGCCCGTCGCTGCGCCGTCTGTCGGTGGTCGCGCGAAGCGCACCTTCCGCCGTGAGTCTTCGAACGGCGCCCAGCACGGGGTTTGCTAACCCCGTGGAAGCAACACCTCTTTTCAAATGAGCCCGTTGCCCGTTGCCCGTTGCCCGTAGCTCTGTAGTCCCGCCTTTGGCGGAGACGCTGTCGCGCTTCTGCGCGCCCTGTCCCGCGCAGCTCGTTGGCGCGCTATCGATACGCCCCGCTCGCGCCGGTGAGCAGCGCGCTCAGCGCAACCGCGAGGCGATCGGCGGGCTCTACGCAGGCGCTCGGCTCGAGCGCGAGGGCGACGCGCATCGCGACGGTCCCCTCGTGGACCACCACGGTGGCGCCGGTCGCCGAGGAGAGCGCCGCGCCGTCCTCTGCGTCGCGACCGCGCGGCGCGATGACCGCGCGGATCATCGTGTACGCAGGCTCGGCTCCGTCGAACGCGTGCACGATCGACAGAGAGTGTCCCCGAACGACCCAGCCGGTCACGGCCAGGTCGCCCGCGCGGAGCGATGCGTTGTGCGTGGCCGCGAAGTTGCGCCACCGAGGGAGGCTCGCGGCGAACGCCGGCGGCGGCGCCACGCGTCGAATCGACGCGTCGAGCCGGTAGGCGAGCCCGTGCACCAGCATGAGCACACGGTCGAGGCTCGAGGGCTGGTACACGCCGCCCTTTCTCAGCGCGATCGAGCCTTCGTCCGAGAGGCCCACCTCGTCGAAGAGCAAGAGGGATTGCTGCAACGGCTCGTCGAGCAGCGATGCGAGCTGCCTCGAATCGCGAATCTTGCAGGAAAATCGCTTACGAAACGCGCTGCCAAGCTCAGGAAACTTCGATCCCCAGTCCGTCCACGATCGCTCGACGACGCGCAGATCGAGCCCGAGGTTGCCGTACGAGAGCTCGGCCACGACGCACGGTCCCAGCGTCGCGTGCGTCTCTTCGCGGACCACAGCGTTGACGGCGCCCACAGTGAAGCGGGCCTCGCACGCGTCGGCGTCCATGCGAAGGTCGGTGACTCCCGGCAGTCGCAGGTGCGCTCGCGCTGCGCGCCAAACCTCGCTGTGCCTCGCGCGACCGACCAACGGAGCGCCGTTGAGCGACTGCGGCGCGTCGACGTCGACCACCGTGACGGGAGCGCTCAGCACGAGGTCCGAGCCCCACGAGACGACGGCGCGCGCCTCGAGCACGTGGGTGACCGCGATGAACGGACTCGTGAAGCCGCGAAGGACATCGGCAGGAACGACCAGCCGGGCCGCGCTCGCCGCTCCGTCCTTCGGCGCGGTCGCGCACAGCACCCATCGTCGGCGATCGACTTCCGTGGGCCCTGCGGAGCTGGTCACGCGCGCGGTCTCGATCGCCACCAACGAGAGCTCGACGCGATCGATCTTGCGATCCCCAGCGCCATCGAGCGCGATCGAAGCGTCGAACTGCGCGCCAGGCTCCAAGACGCTCGTGTTGGTCGAGAGCTCGATGAGCGGATCTTTTCCACGGGATTCGTTGGCGTTGGTCGTCATGAGCAAGGGTCGAGATGCGACCCTCTCCATCCGAGGCGCGGCGACGGTGATGTCGTATCGCGCCACGGCGTCGGGCCACCAAGGGATCGAGACACGAACCGTCAGCGAGTAGTGGATGTTCGCCAGCGCGCTGCGATAGCTCGGAGGCGCATCGATCGGCACGTCGAAGTTCACGAAGTGCTCGCTCGTGCCGACCTCGAGCGTCGTAGCCGGCGAGCGCGCCGCGAGCGAGACGACCGAGCGCCGGTGATAGACGCGACGCGAGGACTTTCCCGAGCTCACCGTGCGCTTGTAGCGAGACTCGGTCCCCTCGAGGGTGGCCTCGATGTAGTCGACCTTCGTTTGCTGGCTGCTCTCGAGCTGAAATCGCACGCGGAGCGTCTGCCCCGGCCCGATCGGATTGGGCTCGAGGTAGGTCGTGATCGTCGGTCTGCTCGGCACGTTAGTAGATCCCAGGGCGAGCGAGGCGAACGCGATACAGACCCGTGCGCGCCGTGATGAAGAGCGTGCGCGCGTCGGTCCCGCCGAACGCGCAGTTGGCCGGGGTCATCGGAACCATGATCGTCCCCCACAGCCGCCCCGCAGACGAGAACACCTGCACGCCGGAGTTGGTCGTGACGAACACGTTGCCGTCGCGATCGACCGCCATTCCATCAGGATTTCCGCTGGTCATCGCGAAGTTGCGCTCGCCCGAGAGGCCGCCGTCCGCGGCGACGTTCATCGCGCGCACGAGCCCGTCCGCGGTGTTCGCGAAGTACAGCGTTCGCTCGTCCGGCGAGAGCGCGATCCCGTTGGGGCGAGATGCGCGCGGTCCGCGCCACTCGGCGGTCAGCGTCCCCGTCGGCGAGCGCCGAAACACGCCGTTGAACGAAAGCTCCTGCATCGCGCCGCCGAGCCCGTACGGAGGGTCGGTGAAATAGATCGTCCCGTCCGAGCGCACGATGAGGTCGTTGGGAGAGTTGAGCCTGCGGAGCATGCCTCCTTCCATGAAGTCTCGCGCCAGAGTCTCGCGCGTTCCGTCCATGCGCGTGCGCGTGACCGAGCGCGATCCGTGCTCCGCCGCGAGCAGGCGCCCCATGCCGTCGATCGCCAGGCCGTTGGAGTTGTCGCTCGGCATGCGAAAGTTCGACACCATCATCGGGAGCTGCAGCCGATGGATCGTGTTCGCCGGAATGTCCGAGAACAAAAGATCCCCCTCTCGCTCTCGCCACTGCGGGCCTTCGGTGAACATGAACCCGCCGCGCACCATCTCGACCATGCCGATGCCCGTCAGCGGGTTGACCGCCCCGGCGTCGGGGTTGGGTCGATCCGACGCGACGTCCGCTGGCGAGATCACGTCCATCACGCCCGTGTCTCGCACGACGCCCGTGTCCGTCGCGACGCCGCTGTCCATCACCACGCCGCCGTCGAACTCCACGCCCGTGTCGCTCGCGGCGTCGAGCGCGGTCGCGTCCGTCTCGCTCGCGCTGTCCTGGCTCGCGTCGTCCGTCGCATCCCCACTCGAACTCGAGTCCGCGGGCACCACTCGGTCCTGCGTGCTCGTGCCAGTGTCTCCGGCGTCGGTCACCGGCGGAGTTCCACAGTGAACGCTCGCAAGAATCAGCCCGAACACAATCGGTCGCATCCTCATCATGCCCTGCAGGATCGCGCACCTCTCGGTCGCACACAAACGCGCGACACGCGCTTCAACGGGTCGGCAGAGCGCTGAATCGCCGTTCAGCCGCGGAGGATCCGCGCGGCGAGCGCGACGCCCATCACCACGCTGAGCGTGCAGGCGAAGGCGACGAGCCGATGATATCCGCGCCGACTGCGCTCGGCGACGCGGCCTAGCCCGACGCTGAGCGCCGTCGTGGTGAGCACCATGCCGCCGATCGTTCCGAGCCCGAAGAACAACAAGAAGCCAAACGCCCCCAGCGATCGCGCGTTGGTCGCGCCCAGGATCGCGACGCCAGCGGAGCCCGCGAGGCCGTGCACCGCGCCGACGGCGATGGCAGACAACCTCGACTTCGCGACGCTCGGACTCCGTTCGTCCTCGTGACCGTGTGACTCATCGTGCTCGTGTTGCTCGTGCTGCTCTCGACGCGCGCGAACGAGCCCGACCACGCCCAGCACGACGAGCATCGCGCACACGACGAGCTCGGCGATCGTCGCGAACCGCTCGGGAATTCGCAGCCCTGTGAGCGATAGCACCCCGCCCACCGCGGCGAGCACGCCCGCGTGACCGAGGCCCCACGAGCCGCCCACCAACGCCGCCCCGCGCACGCCCTGCTCTCGTCGAAGCAACGTCGCGACCGCTGCGACGTGGTCGGCGTCCGTCGCGTGGCGAAGCCCGAGCATCAAGCCCAATGCCATCGCCCACGGAATCTCAGCCAATAGCGCCATCGCGACCGACGATCACCCTCGAAGGTCACGCGAGATACGCGCCACGTGGCGAGCAAGGGTGGGGGCGATTACCACAGCGCCAACGACCGCGCCATTTCGCGCGAAGCCGTCAGACGCCCAAGATGCGTCGGACCTGCGCTTCGAGGTTGGACTCGCGCGCGATCACCCGACCGTCCGAACCGACGAGGTGGAAGCCAGGCGTGCTCCATCCTCCGATTTGAAAGACGTAGTCCGACGGAACCATCACCGTCGGATACGTCACGCCTGCTCGACTCGTCCATGTCTGACACGTCGACACGCGCGACGCGTCACCCAAGAACAAGTGCACCACCTTCAAACCCGACGCGGCGTAGCTCGCGTGCAATCGCTGAAGCATCCCGGCTTCAGTAATACAAGCACCTCACGTGAAGCTTCCGGTCGCGACGATCGTCAGCCTCGCTCCGCACCAGACGTTGTTGCGGTAGTTGATGTTTCCGCCGTCGCTGCAGCGAACGCCGTTGAAGTCGGGGATGCTGTTTCCGGCGCTGCGTCCGTAAGGAGCGCTCAGCGCAGGGCACATCCCGGGCGGGAGCGGAGGCACGCCCGTGTCCGGTCGAACGCCGCTGTCCGTCGGCGGCGGTGGCGGCGGCGGTGGCGGCGGCGGGTTTCCCGAGCCCGACAAGCAGGCGCTGAAGGCGCCCGAGGTGCACTCCATGGTCGAGAGGCAGCTCACGTTGTTGCGATAGCGGCTGTCCATCGCGCACAGCGACTCGCACCCCGACTGCGACAATGGACTGCCGCCCGAGCTGATCCGCGCGCCGCACGTGTTGTAGATGTGATTGCACGCCGTCGCACAGGTGTGAGTGGGAGGAGGCGGCGGTGGCGGCGGCGGTGGGGCCGCGACGCCCGAGTCCATCGGGCCGCTGGGACCGCCCGCGTCGATCGGCATCACGCCGCTGTCGCGGGGCGGAGGCGGCGGTGGGGGCGCTCCCGCGTCGGTTTCGCCGGGCCGAATCGGAACCGAAAGAAAACACCCCGTGATCGCGTCGCGAGAGCACGCCACCTCGCTGAGGCAGTGCTCGAAGCCGTCGATCGCCCCGGCGCGGCACTGTTGAATGCACTGCGAGCGGCTCAGCGCTCCCGATGCAGTGCCGAGCGACATTCGGCAGCTGTCGTAGATCCTGCCGCACGCGCGGTCACAGAGCGACGTCCCTGCGGCGGGAGCGCTTGGCACAAACTCGCTGTCGGGCTGCGCGCACGCTGCGCCAGCCACAGCGACAGCGAGCACGAAGCACATCACGTTCTTCTGTCTTCTCATCGAGACAACCTCGGTTCGACAGAGCGCTTTTGCACGGCGCAGGCCAGCGACGCTTTTTGAGCGAATTCTCTAAGAAACCGCGATCGAGCTCAGAAGCACCCCGAGGCCCCTCCGCGCTCGTGCGCAGTCGTTGCTCAGCGCCGCTGTCACCCAACAGCGGGTGAGCAACTCTTGCTCACTCGTCGCGCGACGCTTGCTTCGCCCTGGGACGCGTGAGGCCGAGCTCGCTCAGTCGCGCGACGAACGTCCGTCGCGGCATCGCGAGGTGACGCGCGGCGCGAGACTGGTTTCCGTCGAAGCGCTCGAGCGCCTCCAAGATGCGCGAGCGCTCGAACGCTCGAAGCTCGTCGCGAAGTGGCGTCCGAGGACCGGTCTGCGACGGCAGCCTGGGCGGCGGAGGAATGGTCGAAACCGCGCTCGCTCGCAGGCGCTGCTCTTCGCCATCGAGCCGCACGTCGGTCCGCTCGATCGTCAGTCCTCCAGCGAGCCGCGCCAGCATCGCCGGCGATCGCCCGACGGTCTCCGCGGGGCCCTGGCAGGGCGCTGGCGTTGCCGCGAGCCCGTCGCTTCGCAGGACCAGCACCGCCTCTCCCAGCACGATCGGAACGCCGAGCGCGAGCCGCGCCGACTCGCCCTCTTCGAGGAGCGATCCGCCGATGATCACAGACCCGCGGCTTCCCGTGGCCCGCTCGATCGACCACGCTGCGCGACTGCACCGCAGGACGGCGTGTCGCCTGGACACTGTCGGGTCGCGCAAAACGATGTCGCTGTCTCGCGATCGTCCGAGCGTGAGCAACACTTGCTCACCTCGATCGTCGGGCAGCGCGAAGCGATGGGCCTCGCCGCACGAGAGGGCCTCGAGCACGACGCTCGAGGTTTTCAGGCATTGCGAGGGCGCGCGCAGGCCTGGCGCCGTTTCTCGGTCCGAGAGCCAGTCGGCGGTCGCACGGGGTTGCATCACTGGCTGGCGCTCGCAACGGCGGTGCCAGCGCCATCGCGAGCGCGGCACGCCGCGTGCTCAACAGCTGCTCACGATGCACCCACCCTCCGCTGCTCTGCTGGTCGCGCTCTTCACGGTCACTGGTTGCGCCAACATCCCCGATTCGAGCGCGCCCCCACCAGTTCGGCGCCGAATGGACACCGGAGGAACGCGCTGCACCGAGACCATCGGCGACAACACGCCGTCGCATATCTGCGTCGAGCGCATCACCGGCCGCGTCACCGACTCCGATGGCCGCCGCGTGACAGGGACGCTCGCGACCCTCTGCGGCATGGGCCAGTGCCGCGAGCTCGTGCTCGACGCGAACGGCGAGTTCGACTACCGCGTCGAAGCGCGGATGAACCCTGCGCTCTTCGCGATCCACGCGGAGGTTCCGCAGCAGCCGTTCGCGCTCTTGTACTTGCCGCTGCCGTCGGTGCGCGCGGGCGTGGCCACCTTGAGCGAGCCGATTCGACTGCATCGCATGACCGCTGCGGGTCCGGCCATCGTCCGCGGGATGTCCCAGGGGCAGACGGTCACGGCCGGCGACGTCACGCTCACGATCCCGCGCGGCGCGATGATTCTTCCGTCGCTCGCGGACGAAGAGCGAACGCTCGAGTTTCGATCGACCGGCGTCCCGATGTACCAGGCTCCGGCCTTCGCGCAGGGGGCCGAGCTCCATGCCCTCTACGCGCTCGCGCCCACGGCCCTGACGAGCTCGATGCCGATGCGGCTTCGCGTGAGAAACCGCGGCGAGATGCGCGCGGGTCAGCGCGTCGAGTTCGTGACGATGGGCTCGGATATCGAGGCCGAGCACTTCGACGCCGGCGCGGTCATCGTGCTGGGTCCCGGCCGCGTGAGCGCCGATGGGCAACACATCGAGAGCGACGAGAACGTCGGAGTGAAAGAGCTTCACTGGATCGGAATCCGAACGCGCTGAGCACGACAGAGAGCCCGATCATGAAAACAGTCACAGCTTTTATCGCCGCCGCGCTCGTCGCTTCCTGCGCTCCCGAAATGGTCTCGGCCCCTCGGCGCGACAACGATCCGCCAGGAGACTTCATCCCGATTCCGATGGGCCCGGGCGGAATGACCGGCGGCGACCCGATTCCGATCCCGATCGACTCGGGCGTTCGCGACACGGGCGTTTCTTCGCCGGCCGACGCGAGCGCGACCGACGTTCGTACGCCGCCGCCACTGTCACCGCCGTCGGACAGCGGAGTCGCGCCGCCACCTCCGCCACCGCCGCCATCGGACAGCGGGATCGCGCCGCCGCCGCCTCCGCCGCCTCCTCCACCGGCAGGTTCGACCTGTGCTCGCGCGTGTCAGCACGTCTACCGAGATTGCATGATGGGCTTTCGCTCGTCCTCGGGCGCCAACCTCACCGAAGCGCAGTGCGTCAGCGTCTGTGAAGCGGGTCAGTTTCGCGGAGCCGAGTCGTGCCTCGCGACCGCGGCGTGCACGAGCGCGAGCCTCAACGCGTGCTTCTCGTCGAGCCCTCCCCCGCCATCGGACGCTGGGACGCCGCCCGCGGACGCCTCTGGCGGATCGAGCGCGCCTCCAGGAACAGCGACGGCCCTCGAAGACGAAGTGCTCGCGCTGACCAACGCGCGCCGCGCCGCCGGCGCCAACTGCGGCGGAACGATGTTCGCCCCCGCGCCGCCCTTGCGCATGAACGAGGTCCTGCGCGGCGTCGCGCGAGCGCACAGCACGGACATGGGCACACGCAACTACTTCGATCACAACAGCCGCGACGGGCGCACACCTTTTCAACGAATGATGGCGGCCGGCTACAACAGCTCGCCGATGGGCGAGAACATCGCCGCGGGCAACGGCACCGCCGCCGCGACCGTCACGCAGTGGATGAACAGCCCCGGACACTGCCGCAACATCATGAACCCAGGATTTCGAGCGCTGGGTGTGGGCTACGCCAACGTCGCCGGCTCGACCTACCGCCACTACTGGACGCAGAACTTCGGCGGGATGTGACGAGCGCTCTGGGGGGACAGACAGCGCAGGCCGTCGACGGGACCGACGCATGCAGCCGACGCGGGGACGGGGACCCCGAGGAGCTTCGCTCGGCTCGCCAGGCGCGAGCAGGGCAGTGAGCATCTCTTGCTCTCGCGTTTGCGCGAAGGCGGCGCGGGTGAGTGAGCTTTGCTCAGCGCGCTTCGAAGCGACGTGTAGTTCGCCACGAAGCGCTGCAAATTGCCGCACGTTTCGCGATCACGCGGGTCAGGGGTTCGTTGGCCTGCGCGCTGCAATGCACTTTGCTCGAAGAGGTGTCCATGAACCCCGTCAGCACGTTTCGTCACCGATCTGCGCCCTTGTTCGTCTTGACCGTTTCGTTGATGGCGGCGTGCGCCGAGCCGCTGCCCGACGACTCGGCCGGCGAGCAGGTCAGCGAGCCCATCATCAACGGGACGCCGGCCAACGGTTATCTCGAGGCCGCGATCATCGACATGACCTCCGCGGCGGGTCGCAGCGCGTGCACTGGCAGCGTGATCGCGCCTCGCGTCGTGCTGACCGCGGGTCACTGTATCGCCGGCTTCACGGGATTCACCGTGACCCTCCCCAACGCCGGGGGTCAGACCGCCACCGGAACGCGCTCGTGGACCGACTACGTGCAGACGGGACGCACGGTGAACCCCAACACGTTGGACGTCGGGATCATCATCGTCGACCGAGACCTTCGGCTCGACCAGTATCCACGCGTGCAGCCGTCGATGATCGCGATCGGGACGAGCGTCACCAACGTCGGCCGCGTGCTCAACGGACGGGTCACGACGTCGCTCTGGATGGGTCGCTCGGTGAGCGTCGAGGACGGCGCGCGTGCGGGCTTTCGCTTCGCGTACGTATCTCAAGAGATCACACAGCCGGGAGACTCAGGTGGGCCGGTGTACGCAGAGCTTCCGGAGGGACGCACGATCGTTGGTGTGTGCTCGGGCGGCGGCGGCGGACGACAGATCATGGGCCGCGTCGACATGGCGTACGCCAGGATTCAGCAGTTGATCATGGAGAACGGCGGCGTTCCGGGCGGCTCGATGCCGCCGCCGAGCATGCCAGGAGGCGGGACCATGTCTCCTCCGGGAGGCTCGACGCCGCCGAGCATGCGGTGGTGCGCGGACGCCATCGAATCCGAGCCGAACGACGTTCAGACGAGCGCAGAGACCATCGCGACGAGCCGCTGCGGTCGGGTGGACGGCGGCGATCAAGATTGGTTTCAGTGGACGTCGCCGGGCGCGGGGACGCCGTACAGCATCGCGCTCGTCACGAGCGGCGACGCGACCCTCAGCGTGTTTCGCAGCAACGAGACCGGAGCGTGGGTTCGACTGCCCAACACGTCGAACAACGCGATCGAAGCGACGGCGAGCGGGGCCTGGCAGTATCGCGCTGCGATCAGCTCGCCGAGCGGTCAGCGCCAGTACTACTCGCTGCGCTTCTCGATGCGCTGAGCGAGCGGAGTGACGCGACGAACGGGGGCATGAGCGTGTAGGGGCATAGGCGCCGAAAACTCCGCGGCATAACACGCGCGTTGGAGCTGCAAATCGAGAGACGAAACGACGTTTGTCACCGAGCCGCGGGGCGGCCCCCACCCGCGCTGCCGCCCACGCGATGCGCAACGCCCCGACGGAAGATGTTGGAATGGCAAAGCAAAACGGGAAGAGCAGGGCGTCGACGAACGCGCTCTGCACACGGCCGGGCGCTCGCCTCTCATCGTTACCCAAGTTGGACGTGGGAGAATCCAGGGAGAACGCGATCGGCGCACGGCCGGGAGACGAGCGCCCGGCCTTTGCGCTGCGCGTAGCGGGCTCGGCGTCCGCCGGACCTGGTCACTGGGCTCGTCGTCGCGTTCGATTTGCTCCCACGGAGCGAACGAGGCCGCGGTGCGATGGTGCTCGCGTTGGCGTTCGACGTAGTCGAACAGTCGCGCTGTGTTGTCGGGATCGATGCTGAACGCAGCGTAGCCGCTCTGCCAACGGAAGGCAGGGTCCTGGAGGCGACGAGCCAACACAACAGCGCTCTCGCTCTTGAATGCACGCACCACCTCGGCAATCGAACGCGTAAGGGGCATTCGAACGGCCAAGTGTACGTGATCGTCGGACGCTCCAAACGCCAGCAGTTCGGCCGACAACTTCTCGCTTCGTGCGAGATACAGCTCACGCAACACTGTGTCATCACTCTCGGCGATCGACCGCACG
>LNEO01000353.1 GCA_001465015.1 Deltaproteobacteria bacterium Ga0077539
GTGCTGGAGAAGGTGGGCAAAGCGCTGCGTGCGAGGTACGACGAAGCGCGAACGAGCCGGGAATTGCAGCGGTGGAAGCTTCGTCTGCTCAACAGCTCGCAGGCGGCGTCGGCGCTGCAGGCCGAGCTCGAGGCGCTGCTGACGTTCGCCGAGCCTCGAACAGGGAAGGACAAGGACGCCGTCGACGAAGCGGTGACGTACTTGAGAAACCAGGGCAAGGCTGGTCGACTGGACTACGCCGCCGCGCGGCGCGCGGGGCAGCCGGTCGGTAGCGGTCCCGCCGAGGCGACGTGCAAGAGCGCTGTCGGCGTGCGATTCAAGCGGGCAGGCTCACGGTGGAAGGTTCCGACTGCGGCTGCCGTGCTCGACCTGCGTATGCTCAACCTCAGCAACCGCTGGAATCTCGCCATGCAGCTTCTGCTTGGGCAGCGAGGCGCCGATGTCCGAAGGGCCGCTTGAGCAGGATGGGAATCACACCCCCTGGCTCTGCACGGCGCGGCGGTGCTCTGCGTTGCCAACTCCCGCGCCACGAGCCCTGTTCGCTGCGGATCACTGTCCGTGCACGTGCTCGCCGATGCGGCGCGCGCGCGCCATCTCTTCTTCGCTGAGCGGACCGTCTTCGAGCGCTGCGAGCGCCTCGCGCATCTGCGCGGCGTCCGCGGGGCCCGTCATGCACACGTTGAAGTCTCGGTTGCTCAGCACGAAGCGGTAGCAATCTCGCGCGCGAAGCGGCGCCTCGCCGGAGGGCATCTTCTTCGGATCGAGCAGATGGCCCCAGCTCGTCGCGGTGTACGCGACGGTCCCGGGGCGCGGGCCCGCGCCCATCGACGGAAACACGTCGTTCTCGGCCCCGCGGTGCGCAGCGTTGTAGCGGATGTGAAGAATGTCGAAGCGCGGGTCCGCGGCGAGCTTGGGAAACAGCGTTCGCTCGTGGGACGAGATGGCCACGTAGCGAAAGAGACCGCGCGCGCGGAGGCGCTCGACGCGCTCCATCAGCCGCTCGGACGGCGCGCTGTTGAACCAGCCGAGCAAGAGCACGTCCGCGCGATCGGCGCCGAGCTTGCGGAGCCCTCGCTCGAGCGACTTCTCGAGAAACCAGCTCCACCGCGTGTAGCTCTGCAGCACGAGCACCAGCTCGTCGCGCTTTCGCTCGGCGATGAGCTCGCGGATCGCCTGGGTCATCGCAGGCCTGCGAAACGAGCCGTGATACCAATAGTTGACCCCTCGATCGAACGCCTCGCGCAGCGACCGCGCGTCGACGCTGTATCCGCCCGAGACCGCGAGCGGACAGACGGACAGGCCGGTTCTTCCCAGAGCGACTCTCGATTCGAATGCCATGGCTGGTGCTCCCTTCGACGCCAAGCGTACGCTCGAGCCATGGCTGTGCCGAGCGATGAGTGACCTTGGGGCCCAAGACTTCGACTACTGCATCATCGGCGCTGGGGTCTCGGGCCTCTCGCTCGCGATGCAAATGATGGACAGCGCGCTCTCGGATCGCGCGATCGTGCTCATCGACGGTGCGGACGACGACGACGCGCTGAGAACGCTCTCGTTCTGGAGCGCCAAACCCACAGCCCTCGACGCGCTGGTGCGACACCGGTGGCGGACGCTCGAGCTTCACGGAAGCGACGGGCCGAAGACCATCGAGCTTCGATCCGAGCAGTATCAGACGCTCTTTTTCGCGGACCTTCAGCGCGAGTGCAAGCGCCGGCTCCTCGAAAGTCGCAGGCACCTCGTCATCGAGGGCCGCGCGCGGTCCGTCGAAGAGCGCGACGATCACGTGCTCGTCACCGTCGGTGATCGAACGCTTCGCGCGAAGTGGGCGTTCGACAGTCGCTTCAAGCGCGGCGAGCTCGGCGTGGACACCGCGCGTTGGCACGCACTCGAGCAGCGATTTCGAGGGTGGGTTTTGCGTACACCGCACGATCACTTCGATCCAGACCGCGCGACGCTCATGGACTTTCGCGCTGAACTCCCCGCGGGAACGGCGTTCTTCTACGTGCTCCCGTTCTCCAAGCGCGAGGCGCTGGTCGAGCTCGTCACGCTCATCCCGGCAGAACCCGAGCCGCTCTTCGAGAAGTACCTCGCGTCGGTGCTCGGCCTTCGAGAGTACGAGATCGTCGCGCAAGAAGCGGGCGTGAGCCCGATGACCGAGCAGCCGTTCGAGCCGAGATCGTCGGCGCGCGTGCGAGCGATCGGGATCCCCGCAGGGAGACTCAAGGCGTCGACGGGCTACGCCCTGACGCGCATCCTCGACGACAACGCTGCGATCGTGCGCTCGCTGTCAGTCCTCGGTCACCCCTTCGAGCGCAGCGCAGACTCGTCGTTCTACCGAGCGCTCGACGCGGTGATGCTCGAGCTGTGGGAGCGCGAGCCCGAGCGCGTTCCGGGGATCTTCGCGGCGATGTTCGGGCGATCGCCCGATCGTGTGCTGCGGTTTCTCGACGAGCGAACAACACTGCTCGAGGTGTTGCAGCTCATCGCGCCCTTGCCGCCGACGCCGTTCATCCGCGCGATCGGTCGATGGATCGCGCGGAGGCTCGACGGTGTGTCGCCGTCATCCCCCGGGTGACGAAGCGCGATGATTCGCGGGACAATTCCGGCCCTGTCAGTACATGGCGCCGTCCGGCGCGAGCACCTCGCCCGTCGGTAGCGCGGTCGCGTCGTCGACGAGCTGGCCTCCGCGCACGATGAGCGGAATCAGCCTGTGCGCTGCGTCGAGCGTGAGCGTCCGCTCCACGAGCGTCGGTCGACCGTCGCCCGGTCGAACCAGCGTCACGCGCACGCTGACCGACCGGCGCCCTGCGACGCCGCGCGGGGCGCGCACGATGAGCCGAGAGCCTTCGAGCGCGGTTCCCGGGCGAAACACTCGCACTTTCAGCGCAGAGCTCGAGCCCACCTCTTCGAACACCGCGTCGCCAGCGGGCATCGCGCGAAGCTCGACCGCCGCGTCGGGGTGCGTCCAGCGAACCACCACGCCGCCGTCGCGAGACAGCTCGAAGAGCTGCGCCACACGCAGCCACGACTGAACCGCCGCGTCCGAGGGCCGCGCGTTTGCGAGCCGCGTGACCTCGAGCACGATCAGCGCCTCGATGCTCTGCGCGGACTCGTCGCCGCGCGCGTCCTCGCTGGCCGAGCGAAACACGCGGAGCGCCTCGTCTTCGCGACCCGCGACGAGCGCGGCGAGACCCATGCGAACCCGCGGGAGGGCGTCGCCTGGGCGCAGCGCAACCAGCGTTCGAAACTGTCGATACGCCTCTTCGGCGTACTCGGCGCCGCCGTAGGTGAGCAGCAGGTCGCCGAGCCTGCCACGCGCGTTGGTGTCGTACGGCGCGTGCTCGGCGATCTCCGAGAATACGCGCAGCCCCTCGCTGCGATCACCCATGCGAATGAGCGCCTCGCCGACGACCGCGCGCACGCGCGAGTCCGCCCACGGGTCCTTGCGGAGCTGCTCGCCGAGGTGGCGCGCCTCGTCGCGACGCCCCGCCTGCTCGTAGAGCGAGAGCAGCTTGAGCCGCGCGTCGATGTCGTGCGGCGCGATGCGCACGAAGGCCTGCGTCACCTCGATCTTTCGCTCGATCGGCTCGTTGGGACGCGCGAGAAAGCGGACGAGCGAAGCCCAGTTCACGTGGCCACGACCTGCCATGTACGCGCGCCACACGCTCGATGGGCCGAAGCGTCGCGCGACCGCGCGATCGAGATACGCCGCGGCGTCCGACGGGAGCTGCGAGCGAAGCGTCCCGAGGTTGGCCGCGTCCGAGGTGTGACGGACGAGCAGATCGATCATCGCGGCGCGGTCCTCCCAGAGGCGGACCTCGCAGCGGCTGTACGCAGTGGACCACTGGAGGTTGGGATCGCCGCCGTTGTTGCCCATGCGCTCGCGCCAGAGCACGAGCTTCGCCGCGCGATCGAGCCTCGATGTGGCGGGGCACGCGCCGCGCGGGCGCTCCCAGGCCGGAGCAAACTGATACGTGTACGTCACGACGCCCGCGCCCGCGTCGAACAACGCCGGCCGCGGGACGCGAAGCGACGCGACCGCGCGACGAATGCACGACTCGGCGCTGATGTCCGTCAGGGTCGAGTACGGGACGGTGACCTCGGTGATCGAGCCGTCGAGCTGGATCTTGGCTTGGATCTGCACCGTTCCGTAGAGCTGCGGCTTGGCCGAGCGCGAGCGCTCGACGCACGCGCGCGCCTCGGGCTCGGCCAGCGCGAGCAGCTCCGAGAGCATCTCGCGCCCGTCGACCTCTTCGTCTTCGGTGTGCGGGCTCCAGCCAGACTCGTCGTCGGTGAAGAGCGGATAGTCGTCGGGCTCGAAGAGCGTTTGGATTCCACGCGGCTCGAGGACGTCGCCGACCCCGAGCGACGGCAGGCGGCTGCGCAGCCGCGGGTCGGGCCACGGGCTCGCCGCCACGCGCACGCCAGCGCCGTACTCGCTCGCACCGTTGGCCACGAGCGCGCTCGTCTGCGTGATGAGCCCGTAGCGAACGCCGAGGTCTGCGAGGGCCGCGAGCGACGCTCCCTGCGACTCGAGCGCGTCGAGCCTCGCGCGCGCCCAACGCCTGCGAAGATCACCGTGATCCGAGATGGACTGCACCGTCGGCGTGATCGTCCACTGACGCGCGGTGCGCCCGTCCCTCGCCCGCACGCGCAGCACCTTCGGAACGTCCTGCGCGATCGGCCCCGACACCCGCAACGGATCGCCGACGACCCATTGCTCGACGCGCGCAGGCAACGCGCTCGTGAGAGCGCCGCCCACGTCCACAACGACGTCGCGCAGCACAGGGCGGGTCGCGTGTGAAACCACGCGATGCGCGGCCATCACGGCCTCGGATTGATCCGAGGCGCGCGTAGAGATCCCCCCCCGCGCGCTCAACGGCGCGAGCACCTCGGGGTGCGCGTCGGCGCCGAGGGCGATCACGTACAAGCGCAGGTCCGGCGCGACCCGAAGCGTCTCGTCGACGAGGCGCGCCGGGTCGAGCGTGCCCATCGTCGGAAGCGCATCGCCCAGGTACACCACCGCGCTGTTTCGCTGCGGATCGAGCTTCTCGTACGCATCGGACAGAATACGTCCAAGGTCCGTCGCGCCCGCGGGGCGCACCCTCGAGATCGACTCGAGGATCGCGCGCCTTCGAGCGTCGTCGACAGCGCCGAGCTGCCCAGCGACGCCCTCGGCGACACGTCCGCGAAGATCCCCGAACATGAGCTGCACGCGGTCGTCGGGCCCGAGCGACTGAAGGATCGCGTTGACCGCCGCGCTCGCCGTCGTGAGCGAGCCCGGATCGGTCGCCGCAGAGTCGTCGACGACGAGCACGAGGTCCGTCCCTCGCGGCTCGGTCGTCGGGAGCGACAGGTCGACCATCGCGAACTGCTGTCCGTCGATCACCTGGCGCGAGCGCCACACGCGCGCCTGCGCTTCGTCCGCGCGCTGCGGGCGCGCGTCGAAGAGCTCGACGACGATGTCTCCGCGCGGTCGATAGTCGCTCTTGGTGATCCGAAGCCGCTCTGCGCCTTGGATCATCGAGCCCGAAGGGCCGCGAAGCGCCGCGACGCCGCCGCGGTCGATGTGCAGCTCGAACAAGAACTCCCCGACGAACGGCGGCCGCTGCGCGTCGCCCAGCGGATACGTGTACGTCCTTCGAGCGCTGTCGCGCTGCAGCCACTCGCTGTACTCGAGCTTGACCCTCAACGATTGACCGGGAGCGATCGACGGAAGCCTCGCGAACAGCGACCCGTCTGGCGCGCGCAACAAGGCCTGACGAGACGAGTCGTACTCGCCCGTGCCCGACACGGTCGCAGGGCCGAAGTTCACCGTGTACACCACGGAGCCGCGGTTCATCTGCGCGTACGAGAAGCCCGAGACCATCGCGCCGTCGGGGACCCGAATCCGGTACTCGACAGGAGACGTGCGATCCGAGCCGTTGAAGAACGTCTGCGAGACCTCGGTCGTCGCCGAGTCCCCATCGACCCTCACCGTCACCTTGTGCTCGTTCGTCGCGAGCGCTTGCGGCGCCTCTCCGCTGCCGCTGTGGCTCACCGCCACGCCAGCCCCGATCGCGCCCCGCGTCGCGACGCCTTGCGGACTCGCCGCGCCTCCCGTCCAGTCCTCCCACACCGCGGCGGGCTGCAGCTCGAGCTCGCCTCGTCCCGCGAGCATCTGCCCCTGCGCGAGCCGCCCGTTGGCGCGGGCGGTGCGATAGCCGACCTCGCCGCGAACGCCGATCGCGCGGATCGTTCCGTTTGCGTCGCGCTCGAGCTCGAGGGCGGCGTCGCCGATCGCGATCGTCAGGTCGTCGCCGATCTTGATCGTGCGCTCGTCCGCTCCCCAAGAGCTCACGAACACGCGCCCCTTCACGAGCGAGAGCACCGCGTCGCGCGAGACGAGCTCGGTGTCTCCCGCGACGCGCAGCTCGAGCCCGTCATCTGTGCGAATCACCGCGCGCCCCGCGGCGACGGTGCGCATCGATCCGTCGCGCTCGATCCGCGCGACCGTGCGCGGACTCTGCTCGGCGCCGGACTTGTCCTTCACCGTCACGCCAGCGTGCAGGACCTCGACGGACGCCGTGGTCTCTTGCAGCCGGGCCGCGAGCCGATCTCCTGTGGACGCTTGCGCGCCGCAGGCCGAGATCGCGCCGCCGAGCGCACACAAAATCGAGAGCGACAGCGCGCCCGAGAGTCGCGCGCTTCGAACGTCGAGCGCGCTGGTCATCGCGCACCTCCCGCCGGTCCGCGCTGCGCCGCGACGCCCGCGGCCACCGATGGATCAGCAACGAGCGAAGCGCCCTGCGGCCTCGCCGTCAGCGTCGCACCCGCGAGGTCGAAGACCTGCTTGGACACGGCGCCGTCGAAATCGATCGTCCGGCGTTCGATGCGCTCGCTCGCCTGCCCTTCGTTGAACAAGAGCACGAGCTCGACCTTTCCGCGCCGCCGCGCGCCTTCGCTGCGACGAACCTCGAGCGCGAGCGCCTGCGGTGCGTCCATGAACAACGTGCTCTCGAAGAAGACCTGGCCCGCGACCCAGTCGCTTCGACGCGGGCTCTCGCCGGGCATTTGCAGATAGAGCTCTGCCGAGTCGTCCGGGTGCGCCCAGCGCACGACCACGCGAAGCGCACCCGCTCCGCGCGCGGCGCTCGAGAGGCGCCAACGCGAACGAAGCGCGTCGATCACGTTGCGCGCGACGCCCCGCTCGCTCGCGGCGATCCCGAGCTCGAGCCCGATCCACGCGCTGCCGACGTCGCCGAGCGTTCCGTTGCCGGACGAGCTCTCTTGCGCGACGCGCTCTGCGAGGCGCACGGCCTCGTCGAGCCGACCCGCCATGCGCGCGGCCATCGCTTGACGCAAGAGCACCTCGGGCGCCTCGTTCTCGGCCACCGCGAGCATCTGAAACTGTCGGTAGGCCTCGTCGGCCCAGCCGTGCGAGAGCGCGATGTCGCCGAGCCGCCGTCGCGCCGCAGGATCATCGGGCGCGAACTCGACGATTTCGCTGAAGCATCGGCGCGCTTCGGACTCGTCGCCGATCGCGAAGAGCGCCTCGCCCACCGCGGTGCGCACGCGGCCATCGGCTTGCGCGCTCGCTCGCATGCGAGCGCCCTGCAGCCGCACGATGTCACGCGCGTTTTGCCCAAGGGCCTCGTCGAGATAGCGCGTCGCGAGGTCCATGTCGTCTGGGTAGCGGCGCGCGAGCTCACCCAGCACGCTCAAGCGCTGCGCGGGCGACGCCGCGGCGCCGAGCGCCTGCGCCATCGTGTTGGCGTCGAGCCTTCCGAGCCCGAGCTCTTGCGCGCGCGCGAGCTGCCCCGAGCGCGCGAGGGCACGCAGGATCATCGAGCGCATCCAACCCTGCGCCGCGCGGTCCGACGCGAATGCCTGATAGAGCGCGATGCGCCCTTCGAGCGTCCCGGCGCGGTCGTGAAGCAATCGCAAGAGCGCCACGCGCTCGGCCCACGACGAGGCCTCGCACGCGCCGCGAGCACGACGGTACTGCGCGACGAGCGACGTCGCGTCGGTGGCGTCGATCCGCTCGCGCCACAGGCCCATGCGCTCGGAGAGCGGCACCGTCGCCGCGTCCGAGCAGCGCGAGACTGCTTCGACTGTGATTCCAGCGTTCGCCCCCGGGATTCTTCGCGCTGCGCGCGAGGGTGCCGACGCAGATTCGCGCGGCGCCGCAGGGAACTCGCCTTCGGGCTGGCGCAGCACGAACGGATAGTTGACCGTCACGACGCCGCCGCCTTCGGGCGACGGAAACTGCCAGCGACGCACGGCGTTCGCGATGCAGGTCCCTGTCGACGGAACGGAGAGATTGCTCTCGTTGACCTGCGAGCCCATCACCGTCCCGGTGCTGCCGATGAGGAATCGCACCACCACCCGCCCTTCGAGCGTCGGGTTTTGCGCCAGTCCCTGCTCGTGGCAGTGGGAGACCTGACCGAGGTTGCGAAGCACCACGCGACGGATCGCTTCGGGACTGAGAAGACCCGTCACCTGCGGAGGAGCCGCGCGGACGGTCGAGCCGCGATTGCCGCGACCGCGGAGACCCGAGCCCGCGCCGGAGCCATAGCCCTGGCCGGTGCCCGTTCCCGAGCCGTGACCCATGGTGCCGAAGTTACCGAGACCGATCGTGCCTTCGCCCGTTCCACCACCGCCCCAGGCGGTGCCGTTCGCGCCGAGACCGCCGAAACCAAACGCGTCGCCCACCGCGTTGCCGTCGAGGTTGCCTGTACGATCGGATTCTCCGCGAGCGGACGGGCGCCTCGACGGAGCAGCGGTCGCGGTCGTCGCTGGGGCCTCGGCCGGAGCGGCCTGGGCGACCGGAGCGACCGGAGCAGACGGAGCGTTTTCCGCTGCGTTCGCCTCACCAAACGGGCTCACGACACCCGATGGCATATCCGGGCTGCCTCCGCCGGGAGCGCCGAGCGCCGCGAAGACCCCTCGTTGCGCCAGCTGTTCACGCGCAGCCTGCCGAGACAGGTGCGGGGGCTCGCTGTTGTTGCGAATCGCGTAGCGCGCCGAGCGCGCAGGCGCGTCGCGTTGGCCCATCCGTCCTTCGGGGCCCGCGTGACGGGTTCCGCCGCCGCCTTCTTCGTCGGATCCGCCGAGGCCGCTCACCTCTTGTTCGGACGATGCTCTGGACGCCGCGCCGCGGACCTTCGAGCAGCCCACGAGCGGAAGAAAATCCGAGACGCCGAGGTCCGCGAACCGCGTGGGAATTCTCGGCCCCGCGCGACGCCGCTCTTCGAGCGCGCTCACCTCGTCCTCGCTCGCGACGTACAGCGACGTGAACGGCGTGATGAGACCGAAGCGCGTCCCGAGCTCGACGATCACCGCGCGTTGCTCGCCGCGCGCCAACAGGTTCTCCAGGCGCATCGCCGCCCAGCGATAGCGAAGATCCTGACCGTCATCGATCTGGCCCGCAGAGATCGGGAGCGTCTCTGTGAACTCGCGCCCGTTCCACAGACCGCGGATGGTCACCGTGCGCGGCGCATCGCCGGGATAGCGGCCGACGACTTCGAGCGGCTGCCCGACGGGCAGATCGACCGGCTCCGAGGGATAGACAGCGCTGACGCCCGCGCCGAGGTCCACCCGCACGTTGCGGACGAGCGGCCGCGAGACGTGCTCGAGCAGCTCGAGCGAGGTGCGCGCGACATCTCCGCGTCGCGTGATTCGCCGCGACAAACCCGCGGGGGATGCGATTCCGTCGAGCAGCTCGAGCCGAGGCTCTTCGCCGACGGCGACCGCGTAGAAGCGCGGCCTCGGGCTCAACCGACTCATCATCGCGCGCAGCGAAGGGAGCGCGTTTTCGCCCACCGTCGCGTGCCCGTCGCCCACGTACACGATCGCGCCGTTGCGCCCGGGGCGCAGCGCCCGATGCGCCGCCGCGATCATCGCTCCGAGGTCCGTCGCGCCGCCCAAACGATCTCGGGCCAGCGCCTCGGTGATCGCTCGACGACGCTCTGCGGTCACGGGAGCGAGCTCTGCGCGCTCTGCGCCCACCGCGCGCGTGGTCACGTCGCCGGCGAGGACGAGCACAGAATCGCGCTGATCGAGGGTCCCGAGCAGGCTCTCGACGAAGGCTTGCTCGAGTCGCAGCGCGAGGTCATCGGTCGCCGCCGAGTGATCGACGACAATGACGAGATCCACGCCCTCGTCCCGCGCTTCGCGGCTGGTCTCGACGGGGGGCCGCACCGCGACGCGAAGGTAGCCACCGCGCGGATCGCCGGACTGAGGAACGCGCTGCGCGGTCGCCGCCATCGAGGGCAGCCCCTGCATCTCGACGACCAGGTCCGATCGCGGAAGCACGTCGCTCTCGGTGACCACGAGGTGGTTGTCGTCGTTGACGCGCGCGGTGTGCCCCGCGCGAACGCTGCTCACGTTGGCGTCGCCGAGGTCGAAGTCCGCTTTGAACTCGCCGATGCGCGTGTCGAGCGCCGCGAGCGGCAAGCGATACACGCGACGGCCCGAGGCGTCGCCGTTGAGCCACTGGGCGTAGCGCACGCGGACGCGACGGGTCGCGCCGCCCGCGATGGGATAGAGCTTCGCGTGATAGCGACCGGGCGCGTCCCACTCGAGCAGCGCGGGGTCGTGCGTCGAGCCCCGGTACACTTGCGCTTGATACTGCGCGGCGGCTTGCTGCTTCTCTTTGACGGTTCCTTCAACGATCTGCCCGCGGCGATCGACGCCGAACATCTGCAGCACCGCGCCGGGCGGGGTGTTGAACGTGTAGAGCCCCTCGACCGTCTCGCTCGACGGGTTGAAGAACCACTGGTCGATCGTCGTGATGGCGAGGTCGCCGCGCACGGTCACGAAGGTCTCGAGCCGCTGCATGACCATCGGCCATCGGGGTTGACCGGTCTCACCGGGCGTTCGCGCGCCGACCGAGCCCAGTCCCGCGACCTCACCGCCGTTCGACGGAACGTCGTCCGCAAGACCGCCGGTCCAATCATCGTACGCCGAGTGCGGCGAGACCCTGGCGTTTTGCGCTGAGAGCTCGCCCGTTTCACCGGTTCGAATCGCGCCGCGCCGCGAGCCGGACTCGAAAGAGACCTCACCAGCGAGCACGCTGACGGTCGCGTGTCCCTGACGCTCGGCGATGCTCGCGCGCGCGCCTCGAAGGTTGAGCACCGTCTCGCCCACGGTGATCTGCGTGACCTCCGCGCGCCCGCCCTCGCCTCCGCCAGACACCCAGAGCCTGCCGTGCTCCAGCGTCGCTGCGCGCGGCCCTCGGACGCGAACCGACGCGCCGTGATCGAGGACGTATCGTCCGCCGCCGTCGAGCGACAGGATCGCTCGCCCGTTGTCGTCGACGCGCACGAGGTCGCCCGCCGCGAGTCGTTGAACGACGCGAACGTCGCTCCCCTCGCTGCGCGCGCCCTGGACCGTGACGAACACGCCCGAGCGCACGCGCTCGACTTGCGCGACGCTCACTTCGACCGTGGGGCCTCGACGACAACCGGACGCTGCGGCGACCGCGACGACCGCGGCGGACGCTGCGAAGAGCGCAGCGCCGCGCGAATGGGACCGCAACCTGGTGATTTGCATGCAGAGCTCCGTTGGTTTGCCCGATCGCTTGCCGTCTGCGACCGTGGCGTACGTCGACGCCGCCAGGACGTGGCAGCGCGACGCTCGCTCCCGTTGATGAGGGCTGAGGGTCCCACAGACACTTCCAAGCGTTCAACGTTCCCGACAACCCACGAACGGGCGATCGGCGGGGTGGTCGACACCGCCAGAGCGTTGGATCTTGGACACTCTCGAGCGCGTTTGCCCCGCCGCGCCGCAGAGAAGGGTTCAGCCCGCTTGCTGCTTGATCACGGTTCCCGAGCGGCGGAGGTCGCCGTCTTCGGCCAACTTGTTGGCCTCGAGCCACTGTTCGAAGCGCTCGACGAGCGCCTCGACCTGCGCTGGCGAGCGCTCAGGAAACAGCAGCTGCTGCACGCCCAAACCCCAGAACAGCGCGAGCGTCAGCCACGTGTCGGGGTCCTCGGGGTGGCGACCGATCGCGCGAGCGACCATCGTCCGCATGAGCTTCGCGCCGCGCGCGACGGGCTCGTTCACCACTTCTTCGTTGTCCGCCTCTGTCACGAGGCCGAGCAGCATGCGCGTGCGCTCGCGGTCGAGCACGCTGTCGCGGGCGATCGTGACGCCGACGGCGCGCGAGACGCCTCCTTCGGTGCCAGTCGCGCGGAGCTCTTCCATCTCCTTCTGCACGCCCTCGACGAAGCGCTCGGCGACCGCGAGAAGGAGGTCGATCTTTCGCGGGAAGTAGTAGGTGAGGTGCCCCTGCGGAACCCCCGCCTCCCTGGCAACCTGCGGCTGAGCGAGCTTCTTCACTCCAGACTTGCGCAGCAGTTCGACCGCCGCGTCGAGGATTCGCGATCGTACGTTCTTGTTGTTGTCGTCAGACATCGAGGTCATTTCGCTCGCCCTTACGTGGTTCGAGAACTCACAGCACCGCCCGGCGCAACCTAGTTTGTCACAGGTCGAGGCTATGTAGCCTCACCTACTGACGAATCTCCGACGACGCGAAGGCCGAGGGTCGAGGCGAGTTTTGGATTGTGGTTTCCGCCGCGCCAGACGAAGCCGTCGAGCACGTAGTGAGTGGCCTGCGGGAGCGCGAGCAGCGGGACGATCCACTGCAGCACCGCCGGGTCGAAGCGAAATCCCAGGTCGCCGAACAGCACCGCTCGCTCGTGCCAGGCGAGCTGGTCCCACGCGAACTCTTCGACGAGCGCGATCAGCACGAGCAGCGCGACGAACGCCCACGCTCCCGCGGCGACCACCCGCGCAGCGGCGCCAGGCTCGCGAGGAGCCGCGCCGACTTCGGCACAGTTCGCGCGGTCCGACGCGAATCGGTTGCGCGCGTACCGCCACAGCAGCGCGAGGTAGGGAACCCCGTGGATCAACACGTTGGTGACCGTGAAGCTCCAATCGTTGTTCGTCAGGACGATCCCTCCGTACCAACACGCAAACGTGCTGAGCACGATGAGCGCGACGCCCGGGTTCGCCGCGACGCCTGCCTTCGAGCGCCACAATTTGCGAGCGCACCACGCCGCGAGCACCGCGAACATCGACCACTCGGCGATCGAACCCGCGACCGGGCTCACCCGCCCCGCGACGAAATCGCCTGCGACGAACCAGTCGAAGCCGCGCGGCAGGTTGGCGTGCCAATAGAGCACCGGCCCCACGGTCACCGCGTACACAGCGAGCTTGTCGAGCCGCGCGTCCCATCGGCTCTTCTCCGCGCGCAGCCGGTGGTAGATCGCGACCCACCCCACCTGCTGACGAACGAAGTGCCACACCGCGACGTACGCGAGCACGCGCCAGAACCCGCCGTGTCCGAAGCGCGCGTACAGCGCCACGCCCGCGGCGTAGACCAGCGCGGGCGCGCCGAAGTAGAGCCCAGGCCGTCGCCGGACCTCGCTGCCGTCGAGGTACACGCGAAAGATCGTCGACCAGACGTGCGCGACGTCCACGAAGAGCACCGTGGCCGCCCACGCCCACAGCGGATACGGGCGCGACCAGAGCCCGAGCGGATAGCCCGCAGCCAGCAGCGCGAGAGAAAACAGCGCCGTCCCGCCGAAGAGCGCGAGGTCCGCGCGGCGAGAGAAGATCCAACCGGGTTCGGACTCGACCGAGGCGCGCATGGCTCTACGTCGTCGTCGCGAGGATCGCACGAGCCGCGCGAGTTCCGCGATCGAGGGCCTCTTCGAAGAGGGCGATTCCCGAGCGGTCGGTGTGCGCGAACAGAACGCGAGGATCGCTCGAGCCCGGCTCGCTCGGCGCACGACGCTGCAGGTGCCCCACGGTGGGCCTCGGCATCGCGTGTCCCCAGCGCATCACGTCGACCCGCTCGAGCACCCGCGCGAGGTCGGGGTGCGCCCTGACCACGTCGCTCACCGCGGCGTCCGCGCACGCTCGCCAGTCCATCGAGAAGAGCTTTCTTCGCTCGGCGTTTGGATCTTCGCCGCACATCGGCAGATACCACGTGAGCACCGTGGGGCCGTGGTCGCGCAGCGACTGATGCGTGGCGCACACATAACCAAGCGCCGGCGAGTCGTGCAGAACATTGTCCCACGCCATCTCGAGCCCGCCGCTGTCGCGCCACGGTCGATCGCGCAGGTGAAGGTTGCACACGAGCCACGGAGAGCAGTCAACGGATCGCGCGCGCAGCGAAGGATCTCCCAGCACCGCTGCGGGCACGATTCGATCGGCGACCAACCGCGGGACCGCCACCACGACGCGCTCGCAACGCACGCGCTCGAGCGCTCCGGTTGCGACGCGGGTCGCGAGCACCGTCGCGGTCCCGTCGGACTCGAGCACAACGTGGTGCACCATGGTGCCCAGTCGAACGCGATCGCCGAGGGCGTCCGCGAAGTGCCTCACGAACCGCCCGTTTCCCTCGGGAAAGGCGATGAGCTCTTCTGCTGACGAGCCCGGCCGCTGCACGCGCGAGGCGAAATAGAAGATCCCCGCCCACGCGCTCGTCTGCGACGCGCGAAGCCCGTAGTCGTCTCGACACGCGTAGTCCACCATCCAGCGCAGGCGCGCCGAGGTGAACCGCCGTTCATCGAGCCACTGCGCGATGGTCTTTTCGTCGAGCGCGAGCGCGGCGGGATCATCGCTCGCGAGCGTCGTGGGGAGCACGAACGGGCGCCGTCCCGCGGCGTCGCGACGTCGGACCCACTCGTCGACCTCTTGCTGAAAGCGCCGCCACTGGGCGAGGTCGTCCGCGCTCGCCCCGTCCGCAGGATAGAGCCCCTCGCGCCACTGGCCGTGAAACCAGAGGCGCTCGTCGAGGTCGCGCACGAGATACTGCTCGGAGACCACGGGGTGTCCGTCGGCGTCGAGCGCTTCGACGATGCCCATCTCTCGCAAGAGCGCGATAAACCCCTCGTTGTGCGCGCCCGGCGTCGGAGCGTAGTGCGCCCCCCAAGGATAGGCGCTGACCGAGCTGTGTCCTGCGCGGGACGTTCCGCCCGGTTCGGCCTCGAGCTCGAGCACCGTCACCGCGCTTCGATCGCGCATCGAGCGAGCGAGCGTCCATGCGCAGGAGAGCCCGGCGGGGCCGGCGCCGATCACGACGACGCGCGTGCGCGACTCGGGCGCGCCGCTCCATCGTTCGCGCGGGATGGGGCCCGAGCGAAGCGCGTGCGCGTGCGAGACGTCCTGACCGACAATCGAGCCGTCGTACGACAAGATCGGCGCGCGACGACAGGCGATCGCCGCGAGGGGCGCGCCGAGCAACAGCGCGAGGGCTTCGCGTCGGCTCGAGCTCGATCCGCCGCTCACGGCGCCCTCGTGGACGACTGGCTCACGTCGTCTCGATCGACCGCGCGCTCGAGCGTCGGCGCGACGAACACCAGCGCCGCGAGGCACGAGAGGACCGCGACCGAGACGGCGCGAAGCAGCATGGGGCGGCGCACCGGCGCCAGGGCCCACGTGCTCACGATCGCCGCGAGCGCGTTGAGCGCGCCGACGAGCAGCCCCGTGCGCAAGACGCCCGCCTTGGGCGCGAGCCAGAAGGCAAACGCCAGCGAGCCGAGCAGAGAGCCCAGGTGATCGAACGCGAGCACCCGCGCGACCGCGTGACGAAAGCTCGATCGCTCGCCGAGGACCCTCAGCAACAGCGGGATCTCCATGCCGACGAGCGCGCCGATCACGAAGACCGACCCGTACAACAGCGCGCGAAACGCGAGCGCCCGCTCGAACACGAGGAACATCGCGGGCACCGAGAGCCCGCCCACCACCGCGAGCGCGATCTCGACCTCGATGAAGCGCGTCGTGATGTCCTGCTCGACCTTCGCGGACAGATACGACCCCACGCCCATCGCGGCGAGATACAGGCCGATCACCGCCGCGAATTGACCGACGGTGTCCCCGAGCACCCAGCTCGCGATCGTCCCCGCGAGGAGCTCGTAGACGAGCCCGCACGTCGCGACGACGAGCGCGATCAATAGCGCGGCGTTGCCTCGCCGCGTGTCCGCGACGTCGTCCGCGACAGGAGCTGCTTCGCTCACCCGTGAACCGCAGCGGACACGATCATCGCGATGCCGATGATCACCGCGGCGATCACGATGCCGAGCGAAGTGTTCTGATCGTCCTCGATCTCTTTGCGAATCGAGAACGGAACGGTCTTGTTGATGATGAAGAACGCGATCGCGAACATCACCAGACCTACCGTCGAGTACACGAGCGAGCCCACGACCCCGCGCACGAGCGCTGAGACCGAGAGCCCCTCCGCGCCTGCGTTTGTGGCCTGCGCGAGCATTACGAGAGCGTTGATCGTCATGGGTGCGGTTTCCCGAAACGTTTGTATCACGGACTCGGCTTCTTGAGCTTGCGCTTCAGCGCGGCGACCGGATCGTCGTCGTCTGGGGGGGGACCGTTTGGCGTCGGCCCCGGAGCCTTCGGCCCCGGAACGTAGTCCATCCCCAGCCCGAGCTCTGCGCTGGACACCGCCGATCGCGCGAAATCGTCGCCGCCGCCGCGAGACTGATCGCTCGGCTCGTCGCGGCTCGAGCCTTCCGACACGGCGCTCGCCGTCGGTCCGCCCCCGACCGAGGCCGCGGACGAAGGCTCGCCGATCGTCGGGGCGCCGCTCGAGGCGCTGGCCGCACCTCCAGTCTTCAAGCGCGCCTTGAGCGCGGCCAGCTCTTGGTCCGCTGCCTCCTCGATGGACACCTCGCGCTTTCGAGCCTCGTTGGCCTCGGAAGACGACACCAGCGGAGAGCGCTTCGGCTCTGCCTTGCGCTCGTCGTCTTTGAAAGACTCGCCAACGGATTCGCCCGCGGATTTGACCGCGTCAGCGACGCCCGAGAGCTTGCTCTTGAGCGAGGCGAACGCCCGGTCGAGCGACGGCCCCTCGGTCTCGAGGGCCCCGGTGCTCGACTTCACGCGGGCGACGACGACAGGTGTTTCGTCGCGATCGTCGTCCCAAGCGGTCAGCTTCGCGATCTCGCGCTCGATCTTGTCGCGCTCTTCGCGGGCGCGCTCGACGACGCTTCGCGCCTCTGCCGCGAGCACGTCGTCTCCGCGCTTCTCCGCGAGCTCGACGCGGCGACGCCAGAGCTCTTCGTCGTCCTCGAGCTTCGCGAGCTTGCGCTCGAGCACGGCCACGCGGGGGTCGCTCTTGGCGAGGCCAGCGTCGTCGGGCGGCTCGATCGCGGTGTTGCACGCGGGACAGGCAAAGACGCGCTTGGGGTCCTCGACGCCGATCACCGAGACTCCGAACACCTTCAGGTTCTTGACCAGGTCCTTCTCGACGAAGCGCGCCCAACGTTTACACGACGGGCACTCCATCTCGCGCGTGCGAGCGTTGTCGACGTCCTCGAGGTCGAACCCGGTTCCTCCAACGATCGCCCAGGGCTTGGCCATTTGTCTTCGCCCGCGAGGGTAGCACTTCGGCGAACGAACGCGGTGCGCTACGATCCACGTCCTTCGCGCGATGACCGACACTGTACGACTGGCCTTCGTTCCCACGACGAAGCTGCTCACCCAGCGATCCCTGCTCGCGCGGTGGTCCGCGGCGACGCAGCCGACCGAGTGGGTCGCTTGCGCGAACTACGCAGAGCTCCTCTCGGCGGTTATCGAACAGAGCGTCGACGCCGCGTGGCTGCCGCCCGTCACCTTCGTCCGCGCGGCAACGCTCGACGCGGTCGAGCCGATCTTCACGCTGCGCCGCTCGGGCTCGGGCAGCTACAGCGCTGCCATCGTGTGCGCAGACAGCGCTCCCTACACGAGGCTCGACGACGTCGCGGGCGCCCGCGCCGCCTGGGTCGACCCGTGGAGCGCCGCGGGATACCTCATGCCGCGAAAGCTCCTTCGAGAGTCCGGCGTGCACCCCGACCGAGACATCTGGCAGCGCATGTTCGGCTCGTACTCGAACGTGCTCGAGGCCATCGCCCTCGACCGAGCGGACATCGGCGGCGTGTTTTGCACGGTCGACGCGTTCAAGACCGTCGTTCGCGCTGGGTGGACGGGCGCCGATCGCGTGCGCGTCCTGGCCGTGAGCGAGCCGATCGCTGGGGACGTCCTCGCGCGCGTTCGACGCAAGGGAGCTCCGCCCCTCGACGCGTGGATCGACTCGATGCGCGGCGCGGCCGAAGCGCACGAGCACCACGCGCTGCTGCGCGACGTGTTCGGGGCCGAGGGACTCGAAGCGCCAGACCTCTCTGGGTATGCGCCGCTCGAGCGAGCGCTGCGCGACGAGCAGCGAGGCTAGCGAGCGGAGGACGATCACCCGCGCGCGCGCAGGCGAAGCGTCTCCAGGGTCTCGCGCTGAAAGCGACGCTGGTAGCTGCGCGTGACCGGCGCGCCGAGCCGCGAGAGCACGCTGTTGGGTCTCGAGAACGCCTGCACGTCGTAGCGCACCACGTCGCCGACGCGGCTGATGAGAAAGCGCTCTTCACCGCTCTCTTCGTGACCGGGAAGGGTCCCGAAGCCCAGACCGAATCGGTCCGGCTCGTCGATCACGAAGAGCACCCTGCACGGGTGCACCGAGTAGAAGCCGAGGTGCGACGCCACCGTCGCGAAGTGCTGACCCGGTCTCAGCGCATCGTCCGCGAAGACGATGCGCGTGAACGACGGCGGGTAGTTCTCGAGCCGCGAGAGCGCCGCGCGCGCCCGGTCGTAGACCGCAGCGCCCTCGCCGAGGATGGTCCCGTACTGGTCGAGCACGAAGCCCGAGGGAGCCTTCGCGAGCGGCTCTCGGGTGATTCCGGGAGCTGCGTAGGTGAGCTCGGCGTGTCGCAGCGACGCGAGGATCGAGCGCACTGCATCATCGGTGGGGCGACGAAAGAAGAACATCGGGCGCCCTTCAATCCACGCGAATGGTGATCTCGCGCGTGTCGTAGCCGCCTCGCCCGTCGGTGGCGTAGATGATCATGCGCACGTCGCCGGGATCCTTCGGAGGAAGAAAATCGTTGCCCATCACGCTCTGCGGCTCGGCGGCGGTGTCTGTGCGAAAGCCGCCCGAGAGCCTTCCGGCCGAGACGATGAAGCCCGTCACGAGGCGCTCGTCGCGCATCACGATCATGTTCGTGTTGGGGTCTCGCTCGGGGTAGCGCTCGCGCGCGCCGTCGTTGAAGTCCGCTTCGACGCGGAGCCTGGTGCAGCTGCTCCTCGTGCTCTGATCGGCGCAGCGCTGGATGCGCGGGATCTGCGTGTCCGTCACGGGGGTGAGCGTTCCGCCCATCACGCCCGCGCGCACGCCGACGATCCTCGGGTGCATGTTGTCGTTGCCCGTGCCGCCGGTCGCCGAGCCGACGAGCATCGTGTACTGAAAGGGCCAGCCGCGCGCGTCGGAGCCGAGGCACTCGAACGGGACGCCGGGCGCGCTCGCGCCAGAGGACGCGTCGCCGTCCGTGGGGCGCACACGAATTCGACCTCCCGCGCAAGCGACGCCAAAAATCGTGAGCGACTCGCGGCCGCGCGAGTCGGGGCCGCCGGTCGACGGAACGGTGAACGACGTGCGCGTTCCGCAGCGGAGCGTGATGCCGGGAAGGTCCAGAGCGAAGTCTGCCGAGTCGCAGAGAAAGATGGGTGGAAGCGAGAGACCTCCCGACATTCCACCGTCACCCGACGCCATCGGAGCGCCGAAGCTCGCGCTGTTGACCACGAGCCACGCGACGCGGACGTTGCGCGCTCGGACGTCTGCCGTCGACAGCTCGAGCACCGCGCTCTCGCCGCGCCGCGGGGAGTTTCGCTCGGGTTGCGTCTCGGCGTAGGCGCGCACCCCGAGGATGCGAAAGTCCGTAAGCTGCCAGGCCTCGGTGAAGGTCGCGCAAGACTGCGCGCCGGCCGTCGCGAGGGCGACGAGCGAGGCGAGCCCGAGCGCGGCGCGAGCGCGGCGCGGACCGATGACCGAAGCGGTTCGTTCTGCGCTCACAGGATCGACGTCTCCGCGCGAAACCCGAGGTTCGGAAAGATCGGCAGCCCCATCACCGGTTGGGCCTCGGTGTAGTTGTAGTTGTACTGCACGCCCTCTTGGTTCTGCGCGTAGTACG
Source organism: Deltaproteobacteria bacterium Ga0077539 (assembly GCA_001465015.1). GTDB lineage: Bacteria > Myxococcota_A > Polyangia > Polyangiales. The sequence continues at coordinate 19,995 of LNEO01000353.1, forward strand.
CGTTGAGCACCTCGAGAAAGAACGACAGCGATCCCCACGAGAACGTCCACGCCTTGTCGACGCGCAGATCGAGCTGATGAAAGTATGGGTTGCGCGCAGACGCCCTCATGCCGTTGAGCATGACGTAGCTGAACCCGTTGGCGTCATAGAGCGCTCCCGCCACAGGCGTCGTCGGCGAGCCGGTCACGAGGCGAAAGCGCGCGCCCACTTCCCAGCCGCGCCCGAGCCGCACCGAGCCGAGCACCGTGAGGATGTGCGTCTGGTCGGCGCTCGTGGGGTAGAGCTCTGCGCCCGGCGCGTCGCGTCGCACGGAGCTGAGCAGGGTGTACGCGACCCAGCCGAAGAAGCGGCTGCTGGGCTTGTGTCGCAAGAGCACTTCGGCGCCGTACACGAGCCCCGAGCCGTTGTTGTTGAAGGGCGGCGGAGGATTCTGCGACAGCAGCTGCGTCGTCGGCGTCGCCACCACGAGGTTGTCGAGCAGCTTCGCGAACCCCTCGACCGACACGTTGATATACGGCGAGAAGATGTGCTCGAACCCGAGCGAGTAGTGCGTCGCGCGCTGCGACAGCAAGTTGGGATTGCCGATGAGCTGCCCGGGAAACGCGTTGTTCGGCGCGCGCGAGTACTCCTGCGGCGCGGGCTGCTGCGTGAACATGCCGATGCCGCCCTTGATGGCCCATCGTCGGTCGATGTCCCAGCGGGCCGAGCCGCGGGGCGAGAGGTTCCACTGGCGGGTGGGACCCACATAATCGAGTCGCACGCCCGGGACGAAGCGAAGCCCCGGGTGCGGAACGAGCTCGGCCTCCGCATAGAGCGCGGGCAGATACGCCGCGCCCGAGAACTCCGTCGTGACGCGCGGCGCCGACGAGAGCGGCCTGCCTGGCTCGGGACGAACGGCGTCGACGCGGGTGTTGCCGGGGTTCCACACCATGTCGAGGCCGACGTTGAGGCGGGCGCCCGGGACGAACTGGTGCGAGAGCTCGTACCGTAGATTTTGTGGGTAGAAATTCAAATCGAACCGCACGAGGTCGCCCGCCGCGATGCTGAGCCCCGTGAGTCCGCCGGAGAACATGAACCGCCCCTGCGTCACCGGCGTGATGTCATGCGTCCAGAGCAGCTGCGCGATGTGGTAGCGGGTTTGAAAGCCGAAGCTCCCCGCGAACGAAGGCGCCATGTCGCCCGGCTGCCGAAAGAGCACCTCGAGGCGGTCGTCCGTGCCAAACAACGACAGCCGCAGCTTGTGCTTGGGGTGCGGCCTCCACTCGAGCACGCCCTGGTAGTCGTAGTAGACCGGCGCCGCCGTGAGGCCGACCGAGTCGAACGCGCCCAACACCGCGTTGAGGACGACGTCGATGTAGCTACGACGGCCCGCGATCGCGAAGGTGAGGTTCGGCGTGATCGCCCCTTCGATAAAGAGCGACGCGTCGATCAAGCTGACGTTGACCACGCCGCGAAAGCCTCGGCTGGCCGGCGAGCGGAGGCCGACGTCCACGACGCCGCCCGTGCCGCGACCGAAGCGCGCGCTGAAGTTTCCCGGGTAGAAGTCGATGCGATCGAGCATCTCGGTCTGGATCACGCTCGACAGTCCGCCGAAGTGATAGAGCAGCGGCACGGCCGTCCCGTCGACGAGCACCGTGGTGTCGCCCGGCGCTGCGCCGCGCACGATGAGCGCGCCCGAGAGAAAGGGAGCCCGCGACAAGCCCGGCAGGTTCTGCAGCGAGCGCAGCGCGTCGCCGCCTGTGCCCGGGATGCGGGTGATCTCGCGGCGCTCGAGGGTCGTCCTGGTGACCTCGCGCGCCGGTCGCGCGCCGCGGACGGTGACGCCCTGCTCTTCGTCGTCGCCGCGACGGGTGGGTCTCGGAGTCGTGGGGCGAGCCACAGGCTCGGTCGACGCCACGGTCGGGCGGGTCATTCGATACACCACCCGAACGTCGTCGCGCTCGTACAACCGCTCGCGGGCGCGATACGGACGCAGCCCCTCGCTGGTCACGGCGACGTCGTACCCGCCCACCGCATCGAGCGCGAATCGAAACGTCCCGTCCGCGGCGGTCGTGGTCGAAAGCGGGGCGGTCGTGCTGAGCTGCGCGGTGACCGTCGCTCCAGCGAGCGGACGATTGTCGTGCGAGCGCACGACTCCGCGCAAAACGGCCATGGGCTCGCGCTGCGTCTGCGCGGGCTGCTGGGCGCGAAGCCGGAAGCGATAGCGATACCGAATCCGCGCGGCCACTCGCTGGCCGCCCTGCATGGCCGGCGTAAACTCGAACCGCTGCACAGCAGCCACCGCCGCACGATCGAACGCCTCTCCCGCGGACTCGGCCACGGTGACCTCGCTCGCCCGCCCTTCGACGGTCACCGTGACCTCGACGGTGACGCTCGCCTCTCGACCCGCTGCCCGCTCGGCCTCGGGGTAATCCGCCTCGGCGAAGCGCACCACCCGGGGCGGCGAGTCGGCCACCTGCGCCGGTGCGCCCGCGTCGGGGTCGGACGCGCCCGTCGTGCCCGCGGAGAAAGCGCCTTGAGCGAACGCGGTCGCAGGCGCCGCCGCGACGAACGCAATCGCTGCGCCGGTCAGAGTCCTTCGTGCAAGCATCGTTAGTTCGAGTCGCTGTTAGATGCCATCGGTTCGCGCTTTGTAGCAACTCGCTCACGCGGACCCGGACGTGGCCGGTGTGCTACGTTGCGCTCGACGTCGAGGAGAGTGCGTGGCTGACGAAATGCCAAAGGGGCGATTCGCCCGAGGATTGAAGCTCGTTTCGCTCGCAGCGAAGGAGCTTCCCATGATCGGTGAAAAGGTCGTCACTGGTCGCAAATTCGACGAAAAGGACAAGCAACGGCTGCGAGACTCCGCAGAACAGGCTGCCAAGACGCTCGGCGAGCTCAAAGGCCTCGCGCTCAAGGTCGGACAAACGCTCTCGTACGTCGACGGAATCCTGCCGCCGCACGCGACGGACACCTACCAGAAGGCCCTCGCCAAGCTGCAGAACATGGCGCCGACGGTCTCGTTCGAAGAGATCAAGGTCGAGCTCGAGCGCGGGCTCGACCGCAAGCTCGACGAGGCGTTTGTCCGCTTCGAACAAGAGCCCATCGCCGCGGCGTCCATCGGACAAGTGCACCGCGCGACGATCCTGCACGAGGGCCAGGAGACAGACGTCGCCGTGAAGGTTCAGTTTCCCGGCATCGACAAGGCGCTCGGGAGCGACCTGAAGAACCTCGAGGTCATTCGTCCCGTGCTCTCGATGATGGCGCCCGGCGCCGACACGGGCGCTGGCATGGACGAGGTCGTCTCGCGGCTCAGCGAAGAGCTCGACTACCTGCACGAAGCCGACAACCAAGAGCGATTTCGCGCGCTCGTCGCGGGCTATCCTGACGTCGTCGTTCCGCGCGTGTTTCGCTCGCACTCGGCGCGCAACGTCCTGACCACCGAGTTCATCCGCGGGCGATCGATCCGCGACGTCGCGCAGGACCCCGATCAGGTCGTTCGCGACCGCGTCGGCAAGGCGATCTTTCGCTTCACGCTCGGCAACGCCTTCACCAAGGGCGTGTTCAACACCGATCCGCACCCGGGAAACTACATCGTGCAGCCCGACGGGCAGGTCGCGTTTCTCGATTTCGGCTCGGTCAAATGGCTGCCCACCGAGCTGCATGCGCCGTGGCGCGAGCTCGCAGTGCACCTCGTGAAGGGCGAGCTCGACGCGTGGCGCGTCAAGGGCTCCAAGCTGCTCGGCATGGAGCACATGGACCCGCGCGCCCGCGAGATCAACCAGGAATACCAGCTCTACAGCGCCGCGGTCATCGCCAAGGACGAGGTCATCACCATCGATCGAGACCTCCTTCGCGACGCCGTTCAACAGGGCGCGCACACCGTCAAGAAGGTCATCAAGGAGCTCGGCGTGATGCCCACCAAGGGCAAGACCATGCGCATGCCGCCGGACTTCGTGATGGTGGCGCGCATGCAGGTGGGCCTCTTCGCCGTGCTCGCGCAGCTCCGTTGCCGCGCCAACTGGAACAGCATCCTCCGCGAGATGCTCACGCAAACCGAAGACGCGCAAAAGCGACCGGACTGAACGGTCGCTCTCGATCGCGAAAATTCGTGCGAAACTTCGGGCGTGCGGAGTTCTCGGTCCCTGGCGCTGTGGGCGCTCGTCTCGACTGCGTGCGTTCGTCCAGCGACCGAGGTGGTCGTCCTGCTCGACACCGACGCGCCGCTGTCGAGAGAGCTCGAGGTGCGAGCGACCCTCGTCGCCGAAGGGTACGACGCGGGCGTCGCCCGCTGGGTTCGCGGCGGGGGCGCGCTCGACGCGATCTCGCTTCCAGCATCGTTTACGGCGCGCCCCGCCCTCGGGCTACCGCCCAATCACAGCGCGACGCTCGTGGTCGACGCTCGGTTGAGGGCGTCGCCCGATTCGCCGACAGAGCTCCGCTGGCGGCGGACGATGCGATTCTCGTTCGTCCCCGAGCGACGCACGATGCTGAGGATCAACCTCTCGCCGCGCTGCGGCCTGATCGTCTCGGGCTGCACCAGCGTGAGCGCCGCGCAGTGCACCGTGAGCACGCTCTGCGAAGAGCGCGGAGAGACGTGCGGAGACGAGGGCGTGTGCGTGCGAACCGCTGTCGTACCTCAGCCGTTCGACGGCGATGCGACGGCGCCGCGGAGGGACGGCGCGACCGACGCCACGCTGGACCGACCTGCGCCAGATGGATCGATCGACGCGCAAGAGCCGATGGACACAGGCGTCGTGGTCCCCATGGACAGCGGCGTTTCGGCGATCGACACCGGCGTCGACGCTGGGGTGTGCACGGCGAACACGCAGAGCGACCCGATGAATTGTGGTGCCTGCGGCACGAGCTGCCCCGCTCCGCCCAACGCGACTCCCGCCTGCGCGATGGGGCGCTGCGCGATCAGCTGTGTCTCGGGCTTCGCAGAATGCGACCGCAACGCCGCCAACGGCTGCGAGGCGAGGCTCGACACCGAGATGAATTGTGGTGCCTGCGGCACGAGCTGCTCCGGCGCGACGCCCGTCTGCTCGATGGGCCGCTGCGCGAGCGGCTGCGGCGGAAGTGAGACGCGCTGCGGCGGAGCGTGCGTGAACACCGCGAACAACACCGCGCACTGCGGCCGCTGCGACAACCCATGCGCGGCTCGGGCCAACGCGACGTCGACGTGCGCGGCGGGCGCCTGCGGGATCGCCTGCATGGCCTCATTTGGAGACTGCGACGGCAACGCGAGCAACGGCTGCGAGGTCAACACAAGCAGCACCGTCACGCACTGCGGTCGCTGCGGCAACGCGTGCCCAGCCGCGGCCAACGCGGCGCCGCTGTGCAGCGGCAGCAGCTGCTCGATCACGTGCAACGGTGGCTTCGCGAACTGCGACGGCAACGCGAGCAACGGCTGCGAGGTCAACACCGGCAACACCGTCGCGCACTGCGGTCGATGCGGCAACGCGTGCTCGGCCGCGCCCAACGCCACTCCGACGTGTGCCGGCAGCGCCTGCGGGATCGCCTGCAACGCGTCCTTCGGCAACTGCGACGGCACCGCGAGCAACGGCTGCGAGGTCAACACCAGCAACACGTTGGCCCACTGCGGAAGCTGCGGCAACGCGTGCCCGAGCCGTCCGGGTACGAGCGCGAGCTGCGCGGCGTCGAGCTGTCAGTACGCGTGCAACGCGGGCCTCGCTGACTGCGACGCCAACCCCACCAACGGCTGCGAGGCGACGCTGGGCACCGATAGTCACTGCGCTCGCTGCAACGACCGGTGCACCGGCGGCGCGACGTGCCGCTCGGGGATGTGCGCGCTCCCGATCCCAGGAGACTCGTGCCTGGCGCCCCTCTCGTTCAGCGGAACGACGGTGACCGCGTCGACGTGCGGCGGCGATAGCCTCTATGCCGGCTGCGGCGGCGCCGGAGCCCCGGACGCGTTCGTACGGTGGGTTGCGCCGACGTCCGGATTTTGGATCTTGCGGATCAACACCGGCTATCAGATGGCAGTGACCACTGGCGACTGCCGCACCGCGGTCAGCTGCCACGGCGACGCCATTGGAACGTTCTTCATGGCGGGCGTTCCGACGGTCATCGGCGTCAAGTCCAGCGCCGCGAGCGGCTGCGGAACCTTCACGATCAACGCCTCGATGTCCTAGCGCCGCGTTGATTGTGTGTGTTGGTCTCAGCCGCCGAGCAACGCCAGTCCCATGGGGTGTGATTCCCATCCTGCTCACGAGCGCAAGAGATGCCCGGATCTCCCAGAGGCGCCGAACACTGCACCGCTGAGACGGCGATTGGGAGTTGCAA
>LNEO01000354.1 GCA_001465015.1 Deltaproteobacteria bacterium Ga0077539
GCCTGACTGGCAAACGACAGGTCCATCAGCAGCACGTCTTCTTCGGGCGCGTCCGCTTCGACCGGGTGAATCGCGAAGAACTCCGGCGCGAGGACCCGCAGCCCTCGCTCGGCCAGCCTGGCGTTGCGCCGACGCTTGCTCGAGCCGCCCTGCCCCTCGCCCGCGAGCGGAACGGGCGCGAGCGCCTCCCACGACAACAGCGCGCGAGCGCGGGGATCTGCCGCGAGCAACCGGTGAAGCATCGTGGTGCCCGTGCGCTGCAGCCCGGCGATCACGATCGGTTTGAGCAGCGCCTTCGAAGCGGCCGAAGGGTGGTCCTTCAAGTATCGAACGACGCGGAGCCGATTGGCCAGGAGCGCGACGAGGCGCCCCTTCATGATCGAGCGACCGAGCGTGTGCAGCTTCGCTTCGGCCTCGATCGATTCGACCAGCCGCTCGAGCGGCTCTCGTCGAGGCCGGTGTCGCGTCGAGCTTGATCGAGGAGGGCGGCGACCTCGATGGCGGCCTGCGGGGCGTAGGCGCCGACGCTGTTGAATAGTTGTGCGAGCATCGGACGCGACGGGCGCGCGTAGTGCGTCGAGGTCACGAGGCCTTGGGATCGCTGAAAGATCATCGATGGTTGCTCTGGGCGTTGGCGGGTCGCGCGGCGAGCGACGAGGCTCGCACGACGCGGGTGTTGGGGACGGGGTGCGCGTCGGCGCGGACCCAGCGAAAGCACATCGTGCCTTCGGAGTGCCCCACGGTAGAGAGCCAGTTGACCATGCCTGGATCTCGGTGAGCGACGACGATGCGAACGGAGCCGTCGGGCTCGAGCACGGCGGTGTCACTATTCAAGTGAACCCGGTGGTAGCGGTACTCGAGCGACTCCATCCAGTAGTTGTTGAGCTGAAAGTTCCAGTACTTGCAGGGCGGGGGAGTGACCTCGACGACGAGGGCCTCGTCGGGGCCGAGCCGCCAGTGCGAGTGGTAGTACGCGATGTTGGGATCGCCCCCCGCTTGATTGGAGACCTCTTGATCGAAGCGCGGGAGCTGGTTCGAGTGCGCTTGAAAGTCGCGCGCCCATTTCGCGAACAAGAGCGACGCGCCAGCGACGAGGGTGCCGGCGTTTTCGAGGCCCGCGACGAGCTGCTCGGGGGTGAGCGGCCGCGGGACGTGCGGGCCGTCGACGCGCTCGATCGAGAGCTTCGCGAGGGTCTCTTTGGACCGATCGCCGAAGGTCTGCCTCACGATGAGCAGCCCTGTGTCCAGACTCATGGGGAGCCAGTTCTTCTCGTGTCGCTTCGCGCTCACGGTGATCTCGAACGAGCCGTCTTCTTCGAGCGCGATCTGTGAGGCCTCGAGGGCGCCCGTCGGAGGCATTCCCCCGCCGCGGCCGTAGTGGCCGGCCTGCGTGGCGAAGGCGAGGTACTTTACGGTCCCGCGGTTTCCACGGATCTTGTATTCGTGTGCGCCCGACACGGTGGCGTTCATGTAGTGGTTGTCGGGGTTGTCCGCGCCCATCTTGATGGTCTCGTGCACGACCCTCTTGAATACAGGGGCCTGAGGATCGGCGTCCTCGAGAAACCCTTCGAGCCCCGCGCGAACGAGCCGCGCGAGGTAGCGGTATCCCTCGGCTTGATCGAACGCTCCCCGCGGAGTTCCCGGAAACTGCAGGGAGGCCCCGGCCGCTTCGAGGGTCTTGCAGTAGAGCGACCACGCCTCGCCCGAGAGCACCTTTCGCTCGGCCTCGGACGCGGGAGTTTCACCGCGGAGCTTCGCGTACGCCAGCCTCGCGCGACGCACAGCGTCGAGCGACTGCACAAGGACCTTTCGCATCATCGCGCGGCATGATGCAGCGACTCGGCCCGCGCTGCGAGCGCTCTCGCGTGCCGCTCGAAGCCGTCCTGGACAGCTTCGATGGGGACAGCCACCGCGAGAAGCCCTGTGAACCGCTCTTCCGTACGGTAAATCGTGGTCCCGTCCGACTCTGCCTCGAGCGTCTGCACGCGTCGTCCGCGGACGATGTTGAGTCGATCGACCAGCCCGCGAAACACGTACTCCATCGTCGCGCGCCGAACGCCGTCCGAGCGCTCGGCGGGCGCATCGAGGACGGAGATCTCTTCGGGCGAGCTGACGGTGAGACCGCTCTTCCAACGGATGGTGAGCTTCATGGCTTGCCCCACCGTCGCCTCGCCGGGAGGGGTGTCGATGTCGACGATGAAGGGGTTCCACTCGCGGTAAGCGCGGAGGTCGGTCATGACGCGCCACACGACGTCGATGGGTGCGCGGATCGACTGTCGAGTCGCGGCGACGATGTGCATGCCACGCGCTACCTCGATCGGGCGCTCAATGGGTAGCACCAACCAACAACGTCCGCTCGATTGCGGCGGTCGCTGCGAGGCGCGCGATGCAACGCTCAGCCCGTGGAGTCCGGGTCTGCCGTCGTCGGCCGCTCGGGCACCGGGGCGCTGATTCGCGAGGCGGGCACGTAGCCCATCACCGTGGTCGAGCGCCGCTCGACCTCCGTCGTCTCGAGGCGAATGTAGTTCGGTGTCCCGAAGGGCTGATCCGCGTTCGGCGCCCGATACTCCCGCTGATCCACGCGCCACTCCTCGTCGCACTCGCTGAACGGAAGCTCGCGAGAGACCGGGACAATCACGGTTCGATCGGTCACCGTGCGCTGACGCAGCGGGAGTCCCGTCGAGGGCACGAGCACCTCGAGCTCGGCGCCGTCCGCCCAGGTCTGCAACGAGAACGACGGGACACCCATGTACTCTCGCAGCCAGTTGATCGCCGCGTACCTCGGCATGGGGCGACGCATCTGTTCGCCCTCGGCGGTCAGCGAGTCGACGCCCAACCCGACCTGCCAGAGCTCACCCTGCCGACGCTCGACGCGCGCTCCAAACGAGCTCGTCAGGCCTTCGAAGAGCACGTGACCTTCGAAGAACTCGACGATCTGTCGTGACGCGGCCCACCGAGGATATCTCGCCGCCGTGACCAACATCCCCCGTTGTTCTGTGTTGCGAATACGCAGCTCCAATCCAGGACGCAAGCCGATGTCCGACGCGACGCCGTCGACCGTCATCGCCGCCTCGCGCACGGTCATCGCCAGCTCTCGCACCGCATCATCGTCCACGGCCACCACCTTGGCGTGGCCCGCCGTCGACCACTGCGAGTGCTGTTGATGCGTCAGCGACTGGCCCCGCAGCTCGCCCATCACCCAACGCCATCGCTGCATCTGCACTTGGAGCTCGAACTCGTCCCCCACGGCCATCGGGCGGTCCAGCTCGACCCGCAGCGTCGGTCCGACGGGGTATCGCGTCGGGCGCGCGTCCAACGGCGCGAGCCTCGCGGACATCGTGGCCATCTGGCAGCCCGAAGCCAGCATCGACAACAGGAGCCCCGCCCGCACCACCATCGCGCTCTGCGTTCGCTTCCTCTGCATCTTCATCCCCGCTGTCACGTGTGCTCCCTTCGTCGACGCCGGCGCGAGATCTGTCGCCCTTCGCTCGGCTCGCGAGAGCATAGCGCACGGGTTGCGAACACCGCTGCGCGGCGCGAGCATCGCGGCTGCCCTCGTGAGATCCCGTTCGGGGGTATCGTCGCGCCTTTCAATGACCGCGACGAAGTTCGATCCCCGCGTCGGCGACGAGCGGCTTCTTCCAACCATCCTGCAGAACGAAGTGAAGGCGCTCGGCTACGAGGGCCGCGCGCGCTACCTCGAGCGACGGCTCGGCGCCGAGGGGCTCCAACGCTTCGCCTCTCGGCTGTCCCCCGCGGCGCGGGACGCTCTGCTGCGTCCCCCGCTCGCGTCGGCGTGGGTGAGCTTCGCGCCCATGTTCGAGATCGAGCAGGCGATGATCGAGCACCTGATGGGCGGCGATCCATCGCAGTTCAAGACCCTCGCGATGGAGCTCGCGCGCGAGGACGTCCCGACGGTCTATCAGTTCGTCCTGAAGCTCGCGGGGCCATCCCTGGTGCTCAAGCGACTGAGCGTGATGTATTCGGCCCGCGTTCGACCGGGTCACCTCGTGGCCGAGCGGCTGTCCGAGCGCGAGGCGACGGGGAGGCTCGAAGGGGGCGTGGTTCCGTACTACACGTGCGAGCACAACGTGGCGGGGTGGATCACTGTGGGCCTCGAGCTCGCGGGCGCGAAGGACGTCGAGGTTCGCCAGGTCGACTGCCAGCACCGCGGCGCATCGAGCTGTCGTTGGTCCGTCCGCTGGCGCTGAGCGCTGGCATCGACACTTCCGTTCGCGGGGCGGCTCGATGTGGGCCGCGCTTTGCTCTCTATGTGCTCGATCGCCGCTCGAATCACGGCACGCGGTGAGCACCAAGGGAGATGCGAATGAGAAGCAGTCGATGGACGAAAGCGCTGTGCGCTGGGGCGCTCGTCTCGATCGGTGGATGCGCGGGCAATCCTCTCGTCGGAACGTGGGCGAGCGTCTACGACTCGAGCGGACTCCAACAGTCCATCGAGATGACCCTCGCGGCCGACGGCGCCACGTCGTTTCGCGTGACGGCGAGCGTCGCGCCGCCGACGTGTTCGAAGCGCTCAGCGACGGTCGCGGGGGCGTGTGGGTCTTCTACCGCGCCGGAATGGAGCGCGAGGTGGGCGCCACGCTCTATCCCGACCTGTCGTAGCGACGCCTCGACGAATCGTCGTGGACGATACCGCCGTTGGCGCGAGCTCGCCGCGCGTCCGCGACCGAGCGACGTCGGGTCGAGCTCGCGTACGCGCCGCCTATCGCGTTCGCCACGCGTCCATGGTGAGTCGCAACGGCGATGGGCCGAGCCCCGCCTGTACCTGAATCGCGCGCATCGTCGATGGGCGAACGTTCTGTGGACGAAACACCCACGCGGGACCGCGCTGCACGTTGCAAGTCGGGCACTGCTCAGCCTCGATGACGACGAAGTCGCCTCCGACGTAGACCGTCACGATGGCCGCGAAGCTTTCGCGCCGTTGGCTCAGCGCCGACCACGCGCGCGTCGCACGGACCGCGAACGGCAGTCCGCTCGTCGTCGACCCGCGAAACGCCTCGACCCGAGGACCGTCGCAGAGGACTGACATGCCCATGTCGCGCGGCACGATTCGGATGCTCGAACAGCGCTGACTCATGAGCCGAACGAGCCAATCCGACCGATTGAAGTCAGGCGTCCACGAGAGCAGCGGGAGCAAGAGGACGATGAGCGCGACGCGGGCACGCATGGGGTTTGCTTCAGACGAGCGAGGGGCGCGATCGATCTCCTGCACGACGCGCGCGCGAGTGCTCGAGGGTACGCGGCGGCTCGACGCTGATCCGCACCCATACGAGCGGCGTCTCTTTCTCGAGGCCCGCGGTGAGCACCTCGGCGCGGGCGGTCTCACCGGCGTCCATCAGCGCAGCGAGCACGCGATTGCGCCCTCTCGGAACGTACCCGAGCTTGTCCCCCCGCGCCGTGATCACCTCGATCGCTTTGTCGTCGTGCGAGTTGTCCCGCTCGCGCGAGAGCAGCACCGCCGAGCCCTTCGCGAGGTACTCGAGCGCCTCCTTCGCGCGATGAAATCGTGTGCCGTTGACCTGCGTCTCGATCAACGCCACGGGCAATGCGAGCCCCGCCCACGCGACCCGCGCGTCGAGAGACCGAGTCACGACCGCGCGCACCGTGAGCGCGGTCTCGCCGCGGTCGCTCGAGTGCCGCAGTTGATCGCCGACACGTAGACCAATGGCTGCGAGCGCGACGTCGCCGGGGCGGCGGCCCATTCCCTCGGAGGTAGCCAGGTCGAAGCGCGAGCCGCGCACCGAGCCCGAGAGCGCGATGCAAAACGGGCTCGAGTCACGCTCGCCGCGCAGCGCTCTGACAACGCTGTCCACATGCGAGAGCGTCTGCATCGCGCGGAGCGTCGCCTCGCCGAGCGCGCGGCGAGGCTCGTCTACCCTGGTAAATCCCAGGACAAACGCGGAGTCCTCTGGGTCCCACGGGACCTCTACGCGGTCGACCTCGAGCAGCACCCGCGCGACGGCGCGGGGCTCGAGCGCGGGGTCTTCGTTGCAGAGCCGAAAGAGCGCGCTCACCGAGCTCATGGGCGCGGCGCGGTGTGACAATCGATGCGCGGCCAGGAGGTACACGGCGGCGGTCGCGCGAACGTCCGCTCGCGGGTGCGCCATGGCGTCGCGAAGCGCCTGCTCGCTCGGGCCGTCGGCGTCGATCCCCGCGCGCCACGAGAGCGCTGCGAGCGCCCACCCTCGCCGCTCGCTCGCGAAGCGATCGCCAGCGCCCGATCGATGCAAGAGCCGCGTCCACAGCGCGCTCTCGTCACGGTCGCGCACGTAGCCCAACGAGCAGAGCGCTTGTCGCTCGATCCAAGGCTCATCGAGCACGCGCTCGTGACCGTGAAGCTCTTCGAGCAGCGCGCGGAGGATCTCGCGATCCTCGTGGGACAGTCGCGCCGTCACGGGCTCGGCCCCGAAGCCGAGCGAGCGCAGGTCCTCTTGCCTCAGCGTGTCGAGCTCGAACGGAGGCAAGGGCTCGCGCCGTCGGTGATACGCGAGATAGCGATGCACGCGCCCGAGCCCGTCGTGGAGGGCGCTCACCTCCGCGGAGTGAATGTTGGGCGGCTCCCTCGCCGTGCGATGCCAGAGAGAAAGCGGATCGACGCCCATGGCTGCGCTGTTCGGCGTACCACAGCGCGAGTCGCCCCTCGGACGAGCCAGTGACAGGCTATGTCACACGATTCGCTGCGCCCCGATCGCAGCGCGCGCGCTCACAGCGTCTCGAGAAACGCGACGAGGTCGTCGATCTGCGTGGCCGAGAGGTGGCTGGTGATTCCGTGCTGATCGCCGCCGCCGCAGGCGGGGTTGGTGAAGCGGTCGCGCAGCGTCGGCGCGCAGCCGTTGTGCATGAAGGGCGCGCGCCAGGCGATGCCGCGCAGCGTGGGCACTTGAAACGCGGCGCCGGTGCCGACGTTGACCGTTTGATTATTGGTGGTCGCGGCGCCCGAGTGGCAGCCGTTGCACGCGACGCGGCTGTCGAAGAAGAGCGCGCGGCCGCGGGTCGCAGCGTCGTCCATCGTGCGCGGGGCCTGGCGGGCGGGCATGCGGTCGATCCACTGTTGCAGCGTGGCGACCTGCACGACGTTGAGGACCGGGCCGCTCATGCGCTCGCTGAAGACCGAGTTCATGAGGTGACCGATGCCCTGCATGTCGCCGTCCCAGTGAAAGGGCTCGGTGCCCGAGAGGCCGCCGCGGAAGGTCTGCGTGCGGCGGGGGCCGATCGAAGCGAAGTTCCACGTGTGGCCGTCGTCGTCGCCCTCGGCGTGGCACGAGGCGCACGCGAGGCCGCCGCCAGCGTTGGCGTGAAAGATGGTGTGACCAGTGTCTTCACGAGACTCGGGCGAGAGCGTGATGGTCTGACCCGAGTCGGGGAAGAACAGCGCCGCGGGCTGGCGGAGCTGCACCACGAGGCGCTCACCAGCGAACGCGACCGCAGTGGCCTGGCCGGGCGCGCTCTGCTGCGGGTTGGTCGGGGTGATGCAGCGCTGGCGCGGCAGCGTCGAGGCCGACGAGGTCACGACGATCTGCGGACGACCCGGGACGCGCGCGTTGCCCGGGACTGCAAAGGCGACCTTGCCCGCGGTCGAGACGGCCATGTCCACTGCGAGAACTGCGGCCGAGACCTGAATGTCGTCCGTCGAGTTGGCGAAGGTTCCCGCGGTAGAGAACGTGCTCACCGCGGTTTCGACGATCGAGCCGCCGACGCCACAGAGGCCTCCACCCGAGCCGTAGCCGCCTTCGACGATCTCGACCGGCTTGTCGAGCGCGCGCTGGTGCAACACCAACAGCCGGTCGCCCGCAGGCACCATCCGCCACGCGACGTGCGGAACCGCGTTGCTCGGCGCCGGCGCGACGCGCGCGCTGCTGCCGCCACCGGGAGGAGCGATGCGGGTCATGCCGAAGCTCGAGCGCTCGACGGTGGTGGGAAGGGCGCGGCTGGCGATCGTTCCGGCCGTGGAGACCTCGAGGATCTCGGAGGAGCGAAAGCGCGAGACCGCGAGGCGGCCGCGGGCGAGGACGACGACGTCGCGAAGATCGCGCTCGAGGGTCAAGCGTCGCGTGACCTCGCCCGTCGCCGCGCGAAACGTGACGAGCTCACCCGTCGCACACGCGACGTGAACGAGGTCTTGCTCCGCGTCGAACGCGAGTCCCCGCGGGGTGCGGCACGCCTCGCGACGCTCGACGACGGCGCCGCTCTCGAGGTCGATCACGGCCACATGGGACGCGCCACGGAGGGCGACGTGAACGCGACCGCGACCGTCTTCGACGAGGCGCCCCGGCTCGTCGCCGAGAGAGAGCGCGACGCGAACAGGCGACGTCGAGCCGTCGAGCGGCGTGATGAACACCGCGTCGCGATCGGGGTCTGCAGCGATGGCGCGACGTTGGTCTCGCGAGATGATCAGCGTTCCGCCAGAGATCGCAGGGGGCGTCACTTCCGCGGTGACGGGCGTGCCGAACACCGGCTGCACAACGGGCACTCGATTGATGGGCGGGTGCGTGTGCGTACGCGGATCAGGGCAAGCGGACAGTGCGAGCAATGAAACTGCGATCCAGGGGGTGTGCTTCACGGCGAGATCCTCCGAGCGTCCAACCATCCAGCAAGTCATCGAGCGTCCGATGATTCGCCACCACGTCCAACGAGGTGCCAGAGCCGCATGCACGCGACGGGCCGACACGGATCAACAGCCTCGAGACAGTCGGGGCACAGTCACCACGGCTTTGGGGCCAGCGAGAGATCGCAGCGAATCGGCTCACAGAATCGCGCGACGCCCGTTCGGGCGGGCGCCCGACGGGTACGAGGGTCCGTGCCGAACTGTGACACTCGCGCCCTGTGCATGCGGCGCGCGACCGTCGAGGCCGTGGCGTTCGAGGCACACTCCGAGCGAGCGCGGCGCCGGTGCCACGGCGCGAGCGTGGTCCGCGATCACCGATCGTGCGTCCGTCGCGCGTCGGATCCCACGGGGATCGCGGGACCCTCGAAGCGGGGGCGCGTCCGAAGCACCGCCGTGTCGAGAACAGCCTTCACGCGGGCGAGAAACTCACGGGTCGCGTCGAAGCGCCTCGCTGGGTACACCCTTCGATCCGCCACGACGCCCGCGGCGTCGATGCCGTGCGCTCGCGCGAGCCACAGAGAGCGCGCGAGGTGAAATCGCTGCGTGCACACCAGGGCCGAGCGCACGCCGAACACAACCTTCGCGCGCGCCATCGTGTCCAGCGTTCGAAAGCCAGCGTGGTCCATGTACACCCGATCGCTCGCGACGCCGCGCGCGACGAGCCACGAGCGCATCGCGTTGACCTCGTCGTACTCGCGCCGCCCGTGATCGCCGCTCACCAGCACGGCTCGAGCGCGCCCCGAGCGAACGAGGTCGAGCGCGCAGAGCAAGCGGTCCTCGAGCGCCGCCGAGGGCTCGCCCGCAGCCGAGACCCGCGCGCCCAAGACGATCACCACCGGTCGAGACGGCGCGTCGGTGATAGAAAACGTCGACGCTGCGCTGGACCGAACGAGCCCCTCCGCGTAGATGGCAAAGCCGCCCGAGGCCACCAGCGCCACCGCGCTCGCTGCGATTGCGACCTTCTTGGCTCGCGAATTTCGAACGCTCATCGCACACACCGTCGGTACCCAACGCCAGCGAGCATGCTCCCTATTTCGCGCCGCTCCGAAAATCCGTCGAACGTCTCCAGCGCCCTCTCGGGCGTGGTGATCGACTCGCTCGCGCTCGCGCCGATGGAGGGCGTGACCGACGAGGTCGTCCGCGAGATCTACGCGGAGATGGGCGCGGTGGACTACGTCGTGACCGAGTTCATCCGCGTCTCGGGCGAAGCGCTTCCGCCGAAGGTGCTCTTGCGAGAGTGCCCAGAGCTCCGCGCGCGGTGCCTGCTCGGCACGACGGTCGTGCACTTGCAGCTGCTCGGCGGTGACCCCGAGCGCGTCGCCGCGAGCGCGCAGCTCGCGCACGAGCTCGGCGCGACGTCGATCGACCTCAATTTCGGCTGCCCTGCCCCCACGGTCAATCGACACGACGGCGGAGCGACGCTGCTCAAGGCGCCCGAGCGCGTGCAGGCCGTCACGCGCGCGGTCCGTCGCGCGCTTCCTCCGGGCGCGCACGTGAGCGCGAAGGTGCGCCTCGGATGGGACGACCCCGACGCCATCGTCGAGATCGCGCGCGCCGTCGAAGAGGGCGGCGCCTCGCTGCTCACGGTGCACGGTCGAACGCGAGCGCAAGGCTACGCGCCGCCCGCGGATTGGGTCCGCATCGGAAGGGCCCGCGAGCGCGTCGCAATCCCCGTCGTGGCCAACGGAGACCTCGACAGCCCCGAGGCGATCGCGCGGTGCCAGCGCGAGAGCGGCTGCACGCGCTTCATGCTCGGTCGAGGAGCGATGGCGCGCCCCGAGCTCTTTCGACTGCTGCGCGGGCTGGATCATGAATACTGGTCCACACAATCGAGGCTGGCGCTGGTGCTCGAGTACATCGACCGATGCCTCGCACGCGGCCCGGGGCGCGAGCGGCTCGCGCTCGCCCGCGCCAACCAGTGGCTCAAAGCGCTCGCGACTGCGGACGAAGGGGCCAGGGTCGTGTTCGAATCGCTCAAACGACACGACGACGTTCAGCCGCTTCGGTCAGGGCTGTTGCTCGCGATCGGACAGGACGCGCGGCAGCCGGGCGAAGCGAACCCGCTGCGTGCTACGACCGCCCCGTGAACGAGCTTCGATCGCTGCGCACCATGGCCCTCACAGAAGACTCCTTCGAGGCGTTTTCAACGCTTCACGAAGGGGCTGGCTGCGCGGGCTGCTACTGCATGTACTGGCACTATTCGGGCGACAACCGCCAGTGGCAGCTCGAAGATCCCGCGCGCAACAAAGCGAGCAAGCTCGAGCTCGTGCGGGCGAAGAAGACCCACGCGCTGCTCGCGATCGACGACGCGCGCAGAGACGACGAAGGCCGCCCGCTCGTCGTCGGTTCGATCCAGCTCGAGCCGCGCGGCTCGCTCACCAAGCTCACCAACAGAATGCCGTACCGCGACCTCGGCCCGAGCGATGGTCGCTGGTCCGTGGGCTGTTTGCTGATTCGAAGCGGCGAGCGACGCAAGGGCGTCGCGAGCGCGTTGCTTCGAGCAGCAATCGTATGGCTCCGAGAGGACCCTGCGGCGGTGTCGCTCGAAGCGTACCCGCGGCTCGGCGACGATCTGCGAGACGAAGAGCAGTGGATGGGACCCGAGTCGCTCTTTGTCCGTGCTGGTTTTCGCGTCGCGCGCGAGCACGTGCAGTACCCCGTGCTCGTTCTCGCGCTTCGCTCGTGACCTGATACACGATCGCGCGTTTGCCGCGAGCGCACAGCGCAGACGTCGTTCGACGCGAGCGGGCGCGAGCGCTTTCGCGCTGTGCCGCGCGCTGTGTCATCGACAGCGGTTCGATGGCGCAACACAACTGCGCACTGCGCAATCGAACACTCTTGATCCCGAGGCCCAAGATCGGCGAACAAGGTTAGCCCATGGCATCGACGGACGGAGCATCGAGCGCGGTGACGCGAGGGCGTTCTTCGCGCGCTCGCGCGCAGCGCGCACGGGCGCGGCTCGCGCTTCGGGCGGCGGAGCTCGAGCTGTGCCTGTCGCTCGTGCGGGCGCTGCTCGCGCGTCAGTCGATCACCGTCGATCCCGTGCGGCGCTTCGTGCTCGCGGCGATCGAAGCTTCGTCTTCGGCGATCGTGCGCAAGATGCTCGGCGACGCGCGGCGCGCGATCGAAGGCGCCGGAGAGCTCGAAGCGCGCGTCCTCGCGGCCACCGCCCGCGCGATGCTCGCCGTCGAGTCCGCCGCCGCGCGCTACCACGCCGCGAGGCGGGCGCTCGACGCGCGCTCGCAGGGTGAGCGCTGGTCCGTCGAGTCCGCGATCGACGCCGCGAGCGCCGCGCTGACCGTCGCTTGGACCGAGCCTACGCCTACGCCGACCGGCGAGCGGCTGTGGGGCGCCACGAGGCCCGGCGTGCACAAAATCGCCCCGAGCGAAGAGCTGAAGAGCGGAACGCGATGGACCGCTCCGATCGCCGCCGGCGACGTCGACGGTTGACCGCCCCGCTTCGACCGCCGAAACACCCACGAACATCCGCGCGGATTCGAGTACGTTTGCGACCGTGACCGACGGCAGGAGTTCGACATGACCGTGATCGCAGGAGACATCGGCGGAACGCGGAGCCGCCTCGCCATCTTCGAAGGCGAGGCGCGGACGCACGAGCGCACCTACGCGAGCCGCGACTTCGACGGACTCGAGGCGGTCGTGGCGAAGTTTCTCGAAGAGACCAGCGCGCGCCCCGCGGTGGGCTGCTTCGCGATCGCCGGCCCCGTGCGCGGAGGCGTCTGCCGCACGACCAACCTTCCGTGGGTGGTCGATGAGCGCGCGCTCGCGTCGAGCGCAGGGCTCGAGGCCGCGACGCTCGTCAACGATTTCGCCGCGCAAACCGCAGGCGTCACGCTGCTGCGCGAGGGCGAGTACGAGCTCTTGCTCGAGGGAGAGTCGGACCCGGACGCGCCGATCGCGGTGCTCGGCGCGGGCACGGGGCTCGGCGAAGCGTACGCGATCCGCCGGGGAGGCCAGGTCGAAGGCGTGATTCCAGGAGAGGGAGGGCACGCGGATTTCGCTCCGGTCGACGAGCGGCAGATCACGGTGTTGCGCGAGCTCGCGGCGATCCTCGGCGGTCGCGTTTCGTACGAAAATGTCCTGTCGGGACCGGGGATCTTCAACATCTACCGAGCCCTCGCCCGCGCGGGCGTCGCGCCGGAGCACGCCGAGGTCACCCGCGAAATCACAGCCGGCGGAGATCCCAGCGCCGTCATCTCCAAGCTGGCGCTCGGCGGAGACGCAGGGCTCTGCGGCGCCGCGCTCGAGGTGTTCGTCGAGGTGTACGCGCAAGAAGCGAGCAACATGGCGCTGCGCGGGCTCGCGCTCGGCGGCGTGTACCTCGCGGGCGGCGTCGCGCCGAAGATCCTCGCGGCGCTTCGATCGCCGCGGTTCGAAGCGCGCTTTCGCAAGAAGCCCCCGCACGAGGCGCTGCTCGCGAACATCCCCGTGCGCGTGGTGCTCGACACGCAGCTCGGCCTGCGCGGCGCAGCGCTGCTCGCTCGAAGCCGCCGCTGATGGACCGCGGCGAGCGCGCCGTCACGGGACGAGCACGAGCTTGCCGCTCGAGCCGCGGGACTCCATGCGTCGATGCGCTTCCGCGGCGTCACGCTGCTGCGCGAGGGCGAGTACGAGCTCTTGCTCGAGGGAGAGTCGAGCGCAGGGCGGCAGAGCTCGGGAAGCTCGAGCATGGGCGTGAGGTAGTAGCCCGCGACGGTGAGGTTCTTGTGCATCAAGCCGATGGGCTCGAACGTTCCTCGGGTGTCGCCGTTCGCCGCGCCGTACACGATCATCCGGCCCATGGGAGCGAGGCACGCGAGGTTGCGCTTGTAGGTCTCTGTTCCGCCGAGCATTTCGAGAAGGACGTCGACGCCCCTGCCGCCGGTGGCCTCGCGGACCTTCGTCGCGTAGTCGCCGTTGCCGTAGTCGAACGCGTCGTCCGCGCCGAGCGCGCTCACCATCGCCCGCTTCTCTTCGCTGCTCGCGGTGCCGAACACCTTCGACGCGCCCATCGCTCGCGCGATCTGCACGGCGAGCACTCCGACTCCGCCCGCCGCAGCGTGAACGAGGACGCTCTCTCCCGCTCGCATGCGACCCATGAGCGACAGGCAGTGGTGCGCGGTCAATCCCTGCACCGGCAGCGCCGCGGCGCGCTCGAAGTCGAGCCCATCGGGGATGGGATAGAGCTGCGACGGGCGCGCGAGCATCTTCTCTGCGTACGCGTTGCTGCCGAGGACCATCACGCGGTCTCCGACGCGCACGTCGGTCACGCCTTCGCCGATCGCTTCGACCTCGCCCGCGGCCTCCATCCCGACGACCTGAGGAAAGCTCGGCCGCACGAAATACTGCCCCATTCGAAAACGTGTGTCGGCGAAGTTCACCCCCGCCGCGCGCACGCGCACGAGGACCCTCCCCGCAGACAACGACGGGTCGGCGACCTCGTCGCATTGGAGAACCTCGGGACCGCCCAGCGAGTGAAAGCGTATCGCGCGCATCGCGGGCGCTATGGTCGCAGCAACGCGCGCCCTGCGCGAGGGCGATCGAGGCGCGTCGATGGGGCACGGTCGACGCGTGCGACAGCGAACCCCTTTCGTGGCCGGCCGCGGGCGCGATGCGGTTGTGCGCATCGGGCGGCGGCGGGTCTGCTCGACCTCGAGCAACGCTGGCCACAACGCCGGTCGCGACGCCCTCGACAGCCGCGCGAATCGCCTCGAATCCTCCCGGAGTCCATGCCCGTGCTCCGCGACCAGCCGATGGTCCCGGGCGCTGCGCCGCGTTCGACCGACCCGCGCTTGCGTCGTGCATCGGCGCGGCGACGATGAACCGTGTGCTGCGAACCCGAGGGTTGCGCCCGATGTCTCGAGAATCGGTATCTCGCGCTCAGCGCGTAGCCTCCCAGCGCGCGGCCTCGATGTAGCGACGCACGCGGGGGCTCGCGCGGTCCCAGTCTGCGACGCGCGCGGTCACGTCCACCGAGACCCACCGCGCTCCAGCGCTCACCGCGGGAACGATCCACGTCACGCGACGGTACGCCTGCCCGCGCCAATCGATGACGGCGTCTTCGACGGCCGCGGGACGACCGCCCACCGAGCCCTCGCGCATCGAGGTCGAGCGCGCGGGCGCCGTGAGCTCGCGCAACCGCGCGAACTGCGTGCGAAGCGCGCCAATCGAAGCGGGCGCGTTGGGCCCAGGCTCCCACGATTGAACATCGATCCAAGCGCCGTCCCACGCGTCCGAGCGCAACGTGTGGCGGCGACGCGAGGAGCGCGTGGTGTGCGGCTCGGACCACTCGAAGCAGAGGGTCTCCACACACGTGCGCCGCGGAGCCTCGCGGCAAGAGAGAGCGAGCGCAGAGAGCGATAGCGTCACGAGGGCGAGTGCAGCGCGGGTCACGGGAGTCCCCAAGTGAGATCGATCGGGATGGCGACAGCGAGCCGCGTCTGTTCGAGACGGGCGGAGATAGCGGTGTCGAAAGCGGGTGGGAGGGCGGGGCGATCGACAACGACTTGTGCGTTCGCCGCAGTCTGTGCTTCAATGAATGAGGGAAGCACTGAAACGAGCAGCGAAACCCTGAGCGAAACTGCCAACAGTTGAATTCGCGGGAAGGAGCCGCTCATCGCCTAACCTACCGCTCGCTGAAACAGAGCGGACTCGTTCGCGCGAACAAACGCAAGCGCCTTCCGATATCGCGCAACGTCCGCTTGCAACCCTTCGTCTAACTGCCCCTCGATTTCTGGCGATACAATATCGAAGCTCAACGGACTTAGTCGTCGAATCAGATCGCTTGGCTCGTGACTCAACGCACTCCGAAGGAGTGTCACTGCCAACGGAGTCAATCCAAGTTTCACTTCACGCTGGAAGCGGAAAACCGCGCAACAATGACGAAACAGGTACTCTACTTCAAGAGGAAGCAATAGCCCCAACTCGGAATGGATCTCGATACTATTCGACTCGCGAACCGAACGCGCAGCCATACAGCGTACGATCATTCCGTGTAGGAGTTGCCGATTCCATTCCGACGTAACGCGTATCATCAACGCCACCAGGGAACCGTATAGGACGGTTTCGCTTTCCCAAGAGTTTAGCGACTGGCTGTCGTGTACGGACGATCTTGTTTGGTCTTCAGCCAAAGACACGGCGAAATCTTCGTATCGACAAAGTCTGCATAGCTCGGAAAAGCAACTGATTCCAACGATGTCGTGTTGGACTTCTCCGATTAGCAGAGAGGCGTATCGCATCGATAGTTTCTGAAAACTGGCATCATCGCAGTCCTTTCGCGACCTCAAATCATCCAACAGTGACTGGAGTTCCGCGCGAGACATTTAGTTACTCCCAAAGGCATGCGCGGTCACACAAACCGCCACGCAAAGGGGAAATCCGAGAACCAGCGCGCGCACCGCCGGTCCACAAGAACTCGCGGTAGTGGCTGTAGTTCTGCACCAAGAAAAGCAGAAGTTCCATACCTGGGGATTTCGAGGAGGCGGCTGAAAGATGGGCTGATTTCCGTCTGGGTCGCTCCATTGCATTGGATCCGAGTTGGCGTACGCGAACGCGTACAGCACGGAGTTTGCACTGAGAGAACGTACGGCTCCTGAGCGTCGGCGGATTCCCGCCGGAAGCGCCGGAAACTCAGCATTATCGAATCCGTTCCGCAACACCGGCTCCACGCTCCCATACGCACCCGCTGTGGGCTCCATCACGCGCGCGTGGTTGCCCAATAGGTTCGTGCTCCACTGTCCGGTGTCGCCCACCAGCTCGCTCGCGTCGTCTTCCCACTGGCCCGGGAAGCGCAGTCGCACCGGAATCGCGTTTTGCACCACCGGCGCGCTCGCCATGAACGGCTCCCTCGGCGCGCGATACGTAACACCCTGGCTCGCGCCGTTGGCCGCGATGGAGACAGCAGTGCGCGGCGTCCCGAGGTGATCGTTGTAGAAGTACGTGCGCTCGACCTCGCTCCACCCGTTGTCGATCACCACGCGAAACGCCGTCTCGTTCTCCACGTTGAAGAAGAGCTCGTTGCGGTTGGTGCTGTAGTCCGTGTGGTGAACGCCGATCAGCCGATCGTCGTCGTCGTACACGAACCAGCGGTCGATCGTCGATCCGCCGGGGTACGTCGTGCGCGTGAACAGACGCCTGCCGCGGTG
>LNEO01000355.1 GCA_001465015.1 Deltaproteobacteria bacterium Ga0077539
CACGACCACTTCAGCTCCGGCTGACCGATCCACGAATCCCGCGTCCAGCCGGTCGGACGATTCGGTCCCACGCTGCCGCTGAACAGGTTGGCGCGCGTCTCGTTGGTAAATCGATCCCACGCGAGCTGCCTGTTGCCCGACTTGTCCACCGAGTACGTCGCGATCGCCTGCGGGTGCCCCGCGTAGCACGTCGAGGACACGGGGCCCTCCGTCGCGCACTCGAGCTGCCCGAGGTTGTCGTACTGATAGTTCACCGTCTCGCTCGGAAGCGCGCTGTTCGCGATCCCTGCGATTTGCCCGTTCGAATGATAGGAGTACGTCCAATCAGCCACGTCCGCGGTGGTGTTCAGCCCCGAGCGCCATCGCACTGTCGTCGGTGACCCATCGAGCCGCCAGTTGCGCTCGATGCTCGCGTTGGCGGGAAGCCCTCCGCTCGTTCGCTGCGCGTACCACATCCGCGAGATCGGCCCGTTGGGCATGCGCTCGACGCGCTCGACCACCGGACGATGCGCGACGCCGCTCTTGTCCCAGTGCGCTGCGCTCACTTGCTCCGCGTCGTGTGAGATCGTTGCGTCGTTGTACGTGTACCGAATCGAATCGCCGGTCCAGAAGGGAAACACCACGCGCGTCCGCCGCCCCACCGAGTCGTACTCGTACTGCGTGCGCAGGCTCACCCCGCCCACCTGATAGTC
>LNEO01000356.1 GCA_001465015.1 Deltaproteobacteria bacterium Ga0077539
CGAAGCGCACCTTCCGCCGTGAGTCTTCGAACGGCGCCCAGCACGGGGTTTGCTAACCCCGTGGAAGCCACACCTCTTTTCAAGGGAGCCCGTTTCCCGTCGCTCGTTGCCCGTTGCTCGCTGCCCGCTGCTGCGCGGTCTGACGGTGGTCGCGCGAAGCGCACCTTCCGCCGTGAGTCTTCGAACGGCGCCCAGCACGGGGTTTGCTAACCCCGTGGAAGCCACACCTCTTTTCAAGGGAGCCCGTTGCCCGTCGCCCGTTGCCCGTCGCTCGTTGCCCGTTGCCCGTTGCTCGTTGCCCGTCGCCCGTCGCCCGTTGCTCGTTGCCCGCTGCCCGTTGCCCGTAGCTCTGTAGTCCCGCCGAAGGCGGAGACGTCGTCGCGCTCCTGCCGACCCCATGCGCGGGAGTCTCTGCTCCCGCGCCGCTGGCCCCACTGCGGGAGTCTCTGCTCCCGCGCCGCTCGTTGTCGCGCCGCTCGTTGTCGCGCGCTTGTGCGCTCAGTCCTGCACGAGCTTTCGCACCGCTGCGGCGAGGCGCTCGTCGCAACGCGCGAGGAGCGCTTCGGTCCACGCGTCGTCGTGGTCGAACGCGAGGTGCTCGATGGCGCGCGCGACTCGGTCGCGCAGCGCAGAACGCGGCTTCTTTCGCTCGCGCGCGGCCTGTGCGAGCCAGTGATCGATCGCGCCCGGGTCCTGGCCGAGCGCGTCGACGACGTCGTGCCATAGCGCGTCGACGCCCCCGCCCGCGAGGACCTTGTCGTGCAGCGTCTCGAGCGCCTTGCGTCGGGTCTTCTCGTCGGGGCTCTTGCTGAGCACGGTCGCCGCGAGCAGCGCGTTCTCGCGTCCAGCGCCCTTCGTCAACGGCAGCACAGCCCCTTCGATCGCCGGTGAGTACGGCAACGAGCGGAGCAGCGAAAACGCCTCTCTCTGCCGCTCGGGGCGCACCTTGCTCGCGAGCGCGCTGCGCGCGACGCGCTCTGCCACCGGCGGCTCGCAGTCCGCGAGGATCCCGAGCGTCCACGCGAAGGCAGAGGCCCAGGGGTCCGCCGGCTCGATCCACATGCGAGGGTCGATCAACAGTCGCTCGACGCTGCGGGCGATGCTCTTGTGCGCGACAGAGAGCTTCGCTCCGGTCTCGCGCGCGATTCGCACGCACTGGTGAACGACCCCGACCGCGTTCATTCGAACCTCGGGCGACTCGTCGTCGAGCCCGGCGATCGCGAGGGGCAGCGCGCGAACATCGTGGACGTTGAAGAGCGCGGAGAACAGCGCGACGCTCGAGCCGTGTCGTTGCGCGACGCGATCGAGCGCCGCGATCGCTACATCGGGCGAGCGCGCCAGGCCGATGCACGAGAGCGCTGCTGCGCGGTCTTCGGGCGGTCCGTCGAGGGCGATGTCCGTAAACCACGCGACGCCCCGTGCCCGCAGCTGGCCTGCGGCCATGTACGCGAAGTCGTGGTCGTACGGCGAGCGCGGGTTGCGAAGGGCGGCCACGATGACGGTCGCGGCTCGGCGGTCGTCGGCGCCTCCGAGGGCGAGCAGCGCTGCGTAGCGAACGGCGTGATTCTTCTGCGTGCAGAGGCGGGCGATCGCGGGATAGTGATCCTTGACGAACGCGCGCAGCTCGTCGAGGTCGATCGCGCTGAAGTCGACGGGACCCTCTTGGAAGTGCGCGAGCGCGGCGAGCGCGCTGCGCGGCGGGGTCGCGTGCGTGATGCAATCCGCGAGGGCGTCGAGATACGTCTCTGTGAACGACGTCTCGGTGGGCAACGAGGCGCTGTGGCTTGCGCCGCTCGAGTCTGAGCTCTTTCGGACCATGGCTTTGAGCGAGCGCGGAGCATCGCACGAACGCAGCGCAATTCGAGCGCGATGAACGTCGTTGGCCTCGAGTGGCGTCCGTCGGTGGTCAGCGTCGCTTCGGAGGGGCGCTCGGGATTCCCATCGCGTCGCGCAGGGCGACGAACGCTGGCGTCCATTGCTCGTCGAGGCCGCGCACCGTGAGCGTCTCGCGCTCGATCGACGGCCCTCGGTCCGACCCGCGCGAGAGCACGTACACGTCGACGAGCGGGGCCTTGAACGCCCGCGGGACGACCTCGACCCATCGAATCAAGTTCAGGCCGCTGTCGGTGATTCCCCGCGCGGCTCGATCGCGCTCGAGCGACCCGGCGCACAGCACCGCGACGCCCTCGCTGGCGAGGTTTCGAGCGGCCGCCTGGGCGTAGTCCTCGACGCCTCCGCGGTGCTCGAAGCGGCAGGGGCCGCGTTGATCGACGGTCGATTCGACGCCTTCTCCGTCGCGAAAATACGGGGGAGTCCCCGTCACGAGGTCGAAGCGAACCGTGGGGTCGCGGTGCTCTGGCGCAATGGCCGCAGGATCGCGCAGATCGCCGTCGAAGACCGTTACGCGGTCGGAGACGCCGTTGAACCGAGCGCTGCGCCGGGCCATCGAGGCCGACCGCGGCTGCGCTTCGATCCCTGTGCAACGCGAGCGGGGCAGGCTCCAGGCGCACATGAGCAGGACCGAGCCGATGCCGCAGCCCATGTCGAGGCACTCGAGCGAGCGCGAAGCGTCGTCGCCGACGGCGTCCGCCCAACGAGCAAGGACCGCTTCGCGGGCGAAGTACGCGGTGACGAGGTCGTCCATCGACCAGCGGTGCCCGCGCACGAGCTGAAAGAGCTGAAAGTCTCCCGTGAGCAACGAGCGCTCTTCGCCGTCGGCGGGGTCCAGGGTGGGGTCGCCGCGCGTTCCGACGGGGCGAGGGCCTCGGGCGACGAAGCCCTCTGGCCGGCGCGCGGGGCGCGATGGGAGGTCCCGAGGATCCACGAGGTGGACGATAGCGCGCCCTACAACCCGCGCGGTCGTCTCTGTGTAAGCTCTCGGCCTGTCGCGCGTTCTGCCAAGGAAGTCGCCCGTGCGGCGGTCTGTTCTCGAGTATCCCGAACGCTTCGGAGGTTTCGATGGCCCTTCTCCCCTGTCCGAGCTGCGCGCGACACGTTCGATCGACGGAGTCCGCGTGCCCATTTTGCCAGCGAGCGATCGCTGAGCGCGCGGCGCCCGACGTCGACTTCTCCGCGTATCGATCGCGCGCGGCCCTCGCGGCGTTCGTCGCGGTCGCCACGAGCACCGCTGCGTGCGGAGCGACCATGCAGCAGCAAGAAGTGCAGGTCGTTCAACAGCAGCACGTGGTGGTGCAGCAGCCCGAGCCCGTCGTCGTGCAGCAGGTGATCGTGCAGCAGCCGGACCCGGTTGTTGTTCAGCAACCGGTGGACAACACGGTGATCGTCGTTCGTCCGCCGCGGCCGCAGCCGGTGGTGCAACCACAACCCGTGGTGGTGCAGCCCGATCCTTGCTGCACCACAGTTCCCGCGTACGGAATCGCCCCGTACAACCCGACGCCGGACCCCGGCGGCCCTGTCTCGCGCTACGGAGCGCCGCCGCCGCCCGAAGAGGGTTGAGCCCGCGCGCGTCGCTGGGGTACTGCGCACGCATGTCTATCGCTCGTGCGCTCGCGTGGCGCGAAGCAGAACGCCCGACGCTCGCGACGCCCGGCGGCCATCCGAACGACGCAAAGAGCACGGTGTTTCGCGCGTTCAACGGCTTCGTCGAAGGCGATCCATCGCTCGTGCTCGAGGTGTTCGGTCGCTGCCTCTTGATCCACGATCACAGCGACAACCCCGAAGGCGACATCGCCAAGGCCCGCGCCGCTGCGGACGAGGTGCGCGCGCGATGGCCGTGGATCGACGTCGCGCTCTGGAAGGTGCGTCGCGCTGAAGAGCCCGTGCTGCGCAACGGGCGATTGCTCCTCGGCGAGCGCGCGGCGCTTCCCAAGAGCGTCGTCGAAGAGGGCGTGTCGTACGCCGTTGATTCGATGGTCAACCGCGACGCGAGCTTCTATTGCGACACGGCGGCGCTGCGGGGTTGGCTCCAGCGCGAGAGCGAAGGGCGATCGGTGCTCAACGCCTTTGCGTACACGGGCTCGCTCGGGGTCGCCGCGCGGGCGGGAGGCGCTGCGCGCGTGGTGCAGGTCGACCGAAGCGCGAAGTTTCTCGCGATGGCCAGAGAGAGCTGGACGCTCAACGGCTGGGGAGAGGTCGCGCGCAACGACTTGATCGTCGACGACTTCTTCGCCGCGGTCGGGCGCATGAAATCCCGCTCGATGTTGTTCGATACGATCGTCGTCGACCCGCCGTTCTTCAGCCAATCAACGGCAGGAAAGGTCGACCTCGTCGCCGAGCCGCTGCGAATGCTCGACAAAGTGCAGCCCCTCGCCGCGCACGGCGCGGTGATCGCCCTCGTCAACAACGCGCTCTTTCTCTCGGGCGCGGCGTGGATGGAGGCGCTGCGAGCGCGCTGCGAAAAGGGCTACCTCTCGATTCGCGCGACGATCGACGTCGACCCTTGGTCCCGTGGACGCTTGCCGGAGGGCGCCGACCGCTCGTCGATCGTGTGGCCTTCGGACCCGGCGCCCTTTGTACACCCCACGAAGATGGTGCTCTTGGACGTGCGACGAAAAGACGAACGAACGTCGAACGTGCGCTAGCATCGTCGGCCAGAACGGCAGGGAGGTTCGATGTCGAACGCGGTGCAGGCTTCGTGGCACGGCCACTTCAAGTACGACTATCCGCGCGACCCGATCGAGTACCCGACGAGCGCCGTGCTGATCTTCTCTGCGGGAAAGGTGCAGGGCCACGGACAAGACGAGGACGGCTCGTTCGTGATCGAGGGCGTGTACGACACGACCACGGGCCGCGCGTCGTGGCGCAAGGTCTACATGCACCAGAAGGGCAACACGGTCGTCGCGTTCGCGGGCGTGTGGAACCAGCAGACCAACCAGATCGAAGGCAAATGGCGGGTGGTCAACGACCTGGCGTACGGGACGTTCATCCTGCGCCCTGGCGATGGAGGCGCGGCCGCTGCGTCGATGGCGGCCAAGACCCGCGCGGCGATGGGGCCGGTGCCGAGCACGATCGACCGCGATCTGCTCGTGTTCGAGGGCGAGCGCGAGATGCTCGGGTTGCTCGAGCAAGATCCGCTCTTCGTCGAGGCGCGCACCAACGCCGCCCGCGCGGCGATGTCGAGCTCGCGCGAGCGCCGGTCGCTCTTGCTCTCGGGCCTTCGCCTCACGCCGAGGCTGCACCCGATGGTGTTCAACGTCGTCGACGAGTGCGTCCGTCGGCTGGGCATCTCGGATCCGGTCGAGAGCTACTGCTTTCCGGATGCGATGATGCAGGCCTTCGTGGTGCGCGAGGGCAACGGAAAGGTCCTGCTCGGGTTCTCGTCGGGCCTGCTCGAGCGCCTCGAAGAGGGCGAGCTCACGTTTGTGGTGGGCCACGAGCTCGGCCACGCGATCTACGGGCACCTCGCGCTCTCGGGCGAGTCTTTGCGCAAGGACGAGCGGGTCAATCCCACGACGGTGCTCCGGCTGTTTGCGTACAAGCGCTACGCGGAGATCACCGCGGATCGCGTGGGAATTCTCTGCTGCGACGACCTGGGCACCGCCGTGCGCGCGCTCTTCAAGGTCACGAGCGGGCTGTCCAACGCGCGCTCGGTTCGCGACGCGAGCGAGTTCTCCGCGCAGTACGCGGACCTCAAGGCGACGACGTCCAAGAGCGAGGCGGGCGACTGGCTCTCGACGCACCCGTACAGCCCGCTCAGGCTCGAGGCGCTGACGCTCTTCGCGCGATCGCAGACCTTTCACCGCATGCAGGGGCGCTCGGCGGGAGACCTGACCGAAGAGCAGCTCGAGCGCGAGGTCGGCGCGATCCTCGGGATGATGAACCCGACAACCATGCTCACTGGCCCGTCGCAGCGAGAAGCGATGCTCTTCTTCGCGATGGCCGCGCTCGAGGTCGCGATGGCCGACGGCGTGATGGACGCGCGTGAACACCAGCTATTGCTGGGAATTCGCTCGCGGATTCAAAACGAGCAGGACGCCATGTGGATCGCCAGCATGACGCCCGAAGAGCGTCAGGTGCACATGGCGGACCTGTCGGACAAGCTGATCCACACGATGTCGCGCGTGCAGTGCGCGCGAATGATCGAGGATTTGTGCGCGATCGCCGCGGCGGACGGCAACATCGACCGCAGCGAAGTGCGCTCGCTCGCGGGCACGGCGATGCTGCTCGACGTGGACCCGCGCGTCGTGAGCGAGGCGCTCGACCGCGCCGGCCGCGGGCTCGACTGAGCGTTCGGGGCGCGGGAGACGCCCGTCCGCGCGCGAGCCAGCGCTGGGACGGCGTCGCGTCACTTACGGGAAGGTGACGTCGATGCCCGCTTCGCGCTTGGCGATCCCAGCCAGCACGGAGAAGAGCTCGTCGGACTTGTTCTTGTCGCTCACCCAGCGGTCGGTCGCCTCGTCGTAGTCGAAGTGCCATGCGCTGGCGCGGGCGGCGCACCAGAGCTGGCGGACCGGTCGTTGGGTGTTGAGCACGCACCGAATGCCGTTGGCGAAGGCGATCGTGAGGACGTCGGCGGCCATGAAAGCCTCGGCGACGTCGGGATCGACCGCGTCGAACGCGTCCATCACGCGCTTGAGGACCTTGTCGGCGAGCTGCAGATAGCGGGGTTCTTCCATCATGGGGGAGGTCCGTCGGGGGATCGATTGTGGTGTTTGGCACCCCGGGGGGTGTTGCCGAGGAGGTGTGTGGCCGTTGTATAAGCCTCGCCCCTCCGGCGCGGCGAGCGCGCAGTGCGCTGGTCCGTGAAAACTGCCAGACAGTCCGGAGGGCGAGCGGTTCGATCGAGAGCCGCGCGTCATCCGAGCGCCGATCAAGCGCCCCTTTCACCCTTTTTCAGAGCACGCAATGAGCGACATCCGCGAGCCGGCGAACAACGATAGCCCCACGACGCCGGGCGACGAGGGCAAGGCCAGCACCGAAACCGCCGCGATCGCCGCGGCCGAGACCACGACCAACACGACCGAGGCCGCCGCGAGCGCGCCTGCGGCCGATGCTCCCGCCGAGGGAGAGGCCCCCGCCACGAGCGAGGGCGAAGCTGCCGCAGCGTCTGGCGAAGGCGAGTCGGCAGAAGGCGAAGGCGAAGGCGCCGAAGCTGCCGAGGGCGGCGAGGCGTCGGGCGAGGGCGAGGCTGGCAAGCGCAAGCGTCGCAAGAAGAACCGCGGCAACAAGGGCGAAGGCGGCGAGCAAGGCCCCCGCCGGGACGCGCAGCACGCGCAGCCCCCCCGCGCGTTCAAGAACGGCGACAAGGTCCGCGCGAAGGTCGTCGAGATCGTCGGCGCCACCGCGCTTCTCGATCTCTGGGGCAAAGAGACGGGGCTGATCGATCTTCGCGAAGTCCTCGGTGAGGACGGCGCCAACCCCAACCCTGGCGATGGCTTCGACGTCGAGGTGATCCAGGACGGCGCGCGCGGCGGCAACGTCGTTGTCACGCGCGACGGCGAGCGCGTCCAGAAGGGCCGCGCCCTCGTGAAAGAGGCGCTCGACAACGGCACGGTGGTTCACGCCCTCGTGACAGGGATGAACAAGGGCGGGCTCGAGATGGACGTGCACGGCGTGCGCGCGTTCTGCCCGTCGTCGCAGATCGACGTCCGTTTTCCGCCGACGGTGAGCCCCAAGTCGCTGCTCAATCAGCTCGTCGAGTGCAAGGTCACCTCGCTCGTCGACGACGGACGCGAGGCGATCGTCTCGCGTCGCGCGCTGGTCGAAGCGTCGGTGCGCGCCCGGGCCGAAGAGCTCAAGTCGCAGATCAAGCCCGGCGACGTCGTCCGCGGCATCGTCGTGTCCGTCAAAGACTACGGCGTGTTCGTCGACCTCGGCGGCATCGAGGGCCTCATCCACATCACCGAGCTGTCGCACAACCGCGGCGCTCGTCCGCACGACGTCTGCAAGGTCGGCGACGAGGTCGAGGCGAAGGTCCTCAAGATCACGACGCCAGAGCCCCCCAAGCCGCAAGAGCCCAAGGCCGAGACTCCCGCGTCGAGCGAGGCTGCTCCGGCGGCCGAGGCGTCCGGCGAGGCCCCGGCGGCCGAGGCTGCGGGCGAGGCGGGCTCCAGTGAAGCGGCGAGCGCCGAGGGCACGCCGGAAGCCGCTGGCGGCGACGCTGCTGCTGCGGAAGGCGGCGAGGGCAAGGGCAAGGGTCGCGGTCGCGATCGTGACCGCGATCGTCGCGGCAAGGACGGCAAGGACGGCAAGGATGGAAGAGACCGTCACCCGCGCCGCGATCAGGGACCGGCGCTTCCCCGCGTGATGCTCTCGCGTCGCGCGGTCGAGCGGGACCCGTGGGACGAGGCGGCCAAGACCTGGCCGGTGGGCAGCGTGCACTCGGGTAAGGTCGCGAGAATGCAGCCGTTCGGCGCGTTTATCGAGCTGACCCCTGGCGTCGACGGACTTCTGCACGTCAGCGAGATCGGCAACGGAAGGCACGTCGAGCACCCGCAGGACGTGCTCAAGCTCGGGCAGACCGTGACCGTCAAGGTCGAGCGCGTCGAGAAGAACAACCGACGCATCGCGCTCTCGATGCTGCCCGAGGGCGTCACGAAGGAGCAGCTCGACAAGGCGCTGCACGTGCGCGTCGGTCTCGTGACCAAGGCCAAGGTGACCGAGCACGACGGCCGTGGATTTACCGCGACCATCGAGGGCGCCATTGGCAAATTCGCCACGGGCTACGTGATGGATCGCGACTCGGGCGTCCCGCGCGGAACGGACCTGCGCAAGGCCGTTCCCGTTGGTACAGTGATCAACGTGAAGGTCGTCGAGATCGATCGCGGTCGCGTGAAGCTGTCGGTGCGCGACGCGGCGCGAGACGAAGAGCGCCAGGCGTACAAAGCGTATCAGCGCGAAGCCACCGCCAAGACCGTGGGCACGAGCCTCGCCGAGAAGCTCCGCGGCCTGCTCAACAAGCGGAGCTGAGCAACCGTGAAGGCAAGGGCGCGCGAAGGAGCACTCTACGCGCTGCCCCTCTTCGCGCTCGCGCTCGCTGGCTGTGAGCGCTCGACGGTCGTGCAGCGTGAGGACGTCGTGCTCGGGGGGCCGAGGACGCTCGGGTTCATCGAGCTGCGCAGCGCCATCCCTGCGCCCAACGTGAGCGGCGGCGCGCCGGCCACGAGTGTTGTGATCGTCGACGACGTGCCCGAGACGACGTCCGGCGCGACGACGCTCGAAAACATGGGCCAACAATCAATCGGCCTAGAAAATACTTCGATCAACGCCGATGCATCTGCGCCCTCGGACGCGGCCTCGCCGAGCGCTGCGCTGCTCGAGCCATGGGGCTCTGCCGAGCCCGCGCAGTGGACGACCCGGGCGCTCCCGCCGGCGCTCGCGCGGGCGATCGACGATCGGGGACACAGGATCGCGCTCATCGGCGACGCGGTCGTCGACGAGAGCGCCAACGGAACGCGGGTCGAGCTCGCGTTCGACGATCACACCTGCGACCTGCCGTACGACACGATCTCGTTCGACGATGACGGCGCCGGGTACATCGTCCGACGAGGTCGCGTGTTCTTGCGTCCGCCGGGTCAGGCCGCGTGGGAGCGGGCGGCTGTGTGCAACAATCTCCTGGGAGTTCCCTGGGCGTTCGACGGCGCTCGCGGGTGGCGCGTGCTCTCGCGGCGGGGGCGCTCGGCAGAGCCCGCGATCTTGTCCCACGGCGCGAGCGGCGAGCTGTCGAGCGGCTGGACCGCGATCAGCGGCGCCCGCGCCTCGACCACGCACGCCGTGGTGGACGTCGACAACTCTCGCGTGCTCCTCGAGTCCGGCGGACACCCGATCAAGATCGACGTCACGCTCGAGGTCGCGGGCGCGCTGCTCGCGACGGCGTCTGTTCCCTTTCAAGGGATCACGCGCAGCCGGACGGGCGTGCTCGTGTGGCGCGAAGAGCCGGGAGGAGCCGAGGTCGACACGCTCTTTTCGAGCACGATTCGCGGCCAATACCAGCGCGCGCGGATCGCTCGCGACAGCGGCGCCCGCGCGGGCGAGGTGCTCGCTGTCTTTGCGGCTCCTGGGGGGGCGCGGGTGATCGTCACGCGTCGCGGCGTCGAGCTGTTCGAAGGGACGGCCCGCGCGCACGCGCACAGCGTCGCTCGCTGGCCCGTCGCGCTCGAGACCGAGACGGGAATCTCCGTCGGCTGGCTCGCCAACGGAAAGCTCGCGGTCGTCACGCCGACCGCCTGGGCCTACGAGCGCTGACCTCGCGCCATGCGCTCGCGCGCGATCGCCGCGAACGGTCCGGTCGGAACGAGCTCGAGGTACACCTCCCAGTGCGCCATCGCCTGCGCGCGCGCGCCCACTTCATCGAGCGCCGCGGCCAGGTTGAAATGCGCGTCCGCGAAGCTCGCGTCGAGCGCGACCGCCCTGGCCAAAAGCGGGATCGCCTCGCTTAGCTGCCTTCGCTCGAGGAGCAGATAGCCGACGTTGTACGGCGCCTCGGGCTGCGACGGATCGCACTCCATCGCGCGCGTGAAGCACTCGAGCGCCTCGTCGTTGTCCCGCTCGGCGAGCCGCAGCGCGCCGAGGTTGGTCCACGCGCACGCGAGGTCACGATCGAGCTCGATGGCCTTTCGAAAGGCCATCTCCGCGCGCCCTCGCGTCGCCTCGTCGCTGTCGAGCCTGCACCCTTCGAGAAACCACTCGTACGCGGTGCGTCCCTCCGCCGTGCGCGCGCGCCGCGGGAGCGCCTTCACCGTCGCCGCGCCCGTATCGAACTCGAGTACGCGCTGCCCGGTCGGCAGCTCGAACGCCCCTTGCGCTCCTCGCGCGAGCACGCGTCCGTCCTCGAGGCTCACGCGAACCCGCGCGTCCTCCTGCTCGTCGAGCACGCGATCGAGCGACGCCAGCAGCGCTCGAACGCGTGCCGGCGCGATCCCTCGTCGCACGAGGTCGCGAACGATCCGCGCGGCGCGCAGCGCTCGAAATGAATACCGAGGCTCCGCGACTGCCCCGTCGCCGACCGCTGGGGACAAGAGCCCTGCGCGCTCCCAGGCGCGCACGCGGCGCGTCGAGATCCCGAGCAGCCTGGCCACCTCGGTGCGGTCGAAGCTCCGCGCGGCCTCCGCGACCGCTGCGACGACGAGCGGCGGCTCTTCTCGTCCGCTCTGCCCCTCCGCAGGCGCATCTTGCCCGGCGCCCGCGCGGCGCTTGCGCTCGCTGGCGAGGTCGATGAGCGTCCCGTTTGGGGCTCGGGGCTTGTCCGCGCGGTCGGACATGAGGTGCGCTTGTGAGCGTCACTACAGCACAGATCCGTCCGCCGATCGAAATGCTTTGCCGAATCGATGTCCTCGCTTCGACCTACGCGCGCCGAGCCGCCGTCTCTGCCCGACGCGCGAGCCCTAACATGCCGGGGCGGCCCCGTGCGATGCTCGCGTCCTCGCATGCAAGTCTTCGGTCTCACCGGCGGAATCGGCTGTGGAAAGAGCACCGTCGCGCGACTCTTCGCGGACCGCGGCGTCTCGGTGATCGACGCCGATCGCGTCGCCAGAGACGTCGTCGCGCCAGGGACCGAGGGCCTCGCGCTGGTGCTCGAGCGCTTCGGCGGCGAGGTCCTCGCGTCGGACGGGACGCTCGACCGCAAGCGCCTCGGCGACCGAGTCTTTCGCGACGCGACCGAGCGCCGCGCGCTCGAGGCCATCGTGATTCCGAGGATCGCGCAGGAGAGCATGGCTCGCTTCGCCGCGCTGTCCGAGCAGGGGGTGCGCTGGGGGCTCTACGAAGCGGCGCTCCTCGTCGAGAACGGAACGCACCGAATGCTCGCTGGCCTCGTCGTCGTCACCGCGAACCCTGTCGTCCAGCGCGAGCGCGTGATGAAGCGAGACAATCTGACCTCGAGCGAGGCCGAGGCGCGGATCGAGGCGCAGTGGCCGCTCGCCAAGAAGGTCGCCGAGGCGCGGTGGGTCGATCGTGTGATCTGCCGCTCCGAAGAGCTGTACGCGACGATCGTCGCGAGCGAAGGGCCTCCGTGGGAGCGCGGCCGACGGGAGGTGCGAGCGTGAGCGAGCATGTGTTGGTGACGGGGTTTCCTCGGATGATCGCGAAGCGCGTGGCGGCCGAGGTGCTCGCGAAGAGACCCGAGGCGCGCGTCTCGCTCCTCGCGCGGTCGAAGTTTCTCGAGCAAGCCACGGCGTTCGCGCAGCGCGCGCTGCACAAAGAGCGCCTCTCGGTCGTCGAGGGAGACTGCGCGTCGATCGACCTGGGGCTCTCGGGCCAGGAGTGGAAGTCGCTCTGCCGCGACCTCACGCACATCCAGCACCACGCCCATGTCTCCTACGAGGGCGCTGACCTCGCCCTGGCCCGCGCGCTCAACATCGGCGGAACGCGCGAGGTCCTCGAGCTCGCCCGCAACGCTCCTTCTCTGCGACGGCTCGTGTTCGAGTCCACCGCGGCGGTGAGCGGCGATCGCACCGGGACTGTCTACGAAGACGAGCTCGATCGGGCCCAGTCGTTTCGCACGGAAATCGAGCGCACCAGGTTTCTCGCCGAGCGGCTCGTGCAGCGGGCCTTCGACGATGTTCCCATCACCGTGCTCAGGCCAGGGCTCGTCGTCGGCGACTCGCAGACCGGCGAGATCGACCGCTTCGACGGGCCCTATCTGCTGGTGTTGCTCGTGTTGACGGCGCCCGCGGACCTGTCCTTGCCGTTGCCTGCGCGGGGAAACGCGCCGCTCAACCTCGTTCCGATTGATTTCGTGGCCGCGGCCTCCGTGGCGGTGATGGACGACCCGGGCGCCGCTTCGCGTGTGCTTCACCTCGTCGATCCCGCGCCGATGGACGCGCGGCGCGTGTTCGAGCTGCTCTCGTCGATCGCTGGCCGCAAGATGCCCCGCGGGTTCATCCCGGCCAACGTCACGCGCGCGGTCCTGCGCGCCCCGGTGCTCGATCGCCTGCTGCGCTCTCCGCGGGCTTTCTTCGAACAGCTCGCGACGGACGTGATGTACGACTCGCGCGCCGCGCGAGACATCCTCGAGCCGCACTCGATTCGCTGTCCCCCTTTCGACTCGTACGCAGACGCCACGGTTCAGTACGTCCGCGATCGTCTCGCCGAGCAGCGCTCGCGCGACGAAGCCCGCGAGACCGCGCTGGTGGACGACCCCCTCGCGTGAGAGGCGCAAGAGCTCAGGCTGATTACCACCCATGACCGACACAACCCTCGACCGCGTGCAGCAAGCGCTCGGATACCACTTCAAAGACGTCCTCGCGCTGCGCGCCGCGCTCACACACAGGTCCTGGTCTTCCGAGCACCACGCGCCCAGAGAGCAGGTCGAGCGGTTCGGCGCCGACAACGAGCGGCTCGAGTTTCTCGGCGACTCGGTCCTCGGGGTCGTCGTGACCGAAGCGCTCTGGCGCCGCTCGCCGACCGCCCCCGAGGGCGTTCTGTCGCGCTTTCGCTCTGCCGTCGTGAACGAGGCCTCGCTGGCCGACGTGGCCACGCGCACGGGCGTCGGTCTCGCGATGCGCCTGGGTCGCGGCGAAGAGCGCACGGGAGGACGCACCCGGCCGTCGCTTCTGGCCGACGCGCTCGAAGCGGTGTTCGCTGCGGTGTACCTCGATGGCGGCTTCGAGGCGGCCCGCGCCGTCGTGTTGCTCGCGCTCACCGAGCGAATCGACCGCGTCGTCGCGCAAGGGGTCGATGACTTCAAGTCCACGCTGCAAGAGCGGCTGCAGGCCTCGCACAAAGTGACGCCGCGCTATCGTTTGGTGGCGACCTTCGGGCCCGATCACGACCGCGAGCACGAGGTCGAGCTCGAGGCCGACAACATCGTGGTCGCGCGTGGGCGTGGGCGATCGAAGAAGGACGCCGAGCAGTCCGCGGCACGCGCTGCCCTCGAGTCGCTCGACGAGAGCGCTCGAGCGTCCGGCGGATCCACGGGCGATTCTCGGCCCGACGCGACGGACGGCAAGATCGAGCCTAGAGTTTCTGGCGACGACAGGAGCGAGCCATGACCGACGCGCCGAGGCCCACTGTGAAGCTCTCTGTGCAGAGGCTCGCGCACGCCAGGGATCTCCCGCTCCCTTCCTACGCGACGAGCGGCGCGGCCGGGCTGGACCTTGTCGCCGCTGTGTCCAACGACGTAGTGGTCGCGCCGGGCGAGCGCAGAACGATCGCGACCGGGCTGGTCGTCGCGGTTCCTCCAGGGTTCGAGGGGCAGGTTCGCGCGCGCTCGGGCCGCGCCCGGCGCGAGGGGCTCGCGCTCGTCAACGCACCAGGGACCATCGACGACGATTACCGCGGCGAGGTCATGGTGCTGGTGATCAACCTGGGACAAGAGCCGATCACCATTCGCCGCGGCGAGCGCTTCGCGCAGCTCGTGATCTGCCCGGTGTTTCGCGCGGAGGTCGTCGAAGTCGAGGCGCTCGACGAAACGACGCGGGGCGGCGGCGGCTTCGGCTCGACGGGCCGATAGCGCGAGCTCGCGCAGGGGGGCGGATGCTTTTGGTGTTCTTTCGTGCTCTCTGGCGGTCGGTATTCAGTGTACGATTGCGATGTTTGGAGCGTCCGACTTCGTGTCCCTGACCTGTCCATACTGCGCGGCGCCGGTCGAACCGGGTGTCGTCGAGTGCGCTCACTGCGGGAGCGCGCTCGAACTGCCTGTGTCGCCGGGGGACCTGCTCGACGGGCGCTTCGAGATCCGGCGCGTGCTCGGCTTCGGGCCGCTGGGGACCACGTATCTAGCGCGCGATCGCGTCAACAAGTGTGACCTGGTCCTCAAGGTGATCTCGCCCGCGCTGTCGCCGAACGTCGCCGAAGCCGAGACGCTCGGCACGCAGCTGCAGATGTTCGAGGGGCGCACGATTCAGGGCTGCGCGATGCACCTCGAGGTGGGGCTCGCGGACGACATCTTGTTCGTCACGTATCCCCGCGTCGAGGGCGTCACGCTCCGCGAGGTGCTCGACGCTCGGGCCGCGCTCGATCAGGGCATCACGAACGAAGAAGCGCTGCGGCTGTTGCTTGCGATCGTGTCGGCGACCTCGGCGTTGCACTCGGCGACGCCGCACGGCGCGCTCCGGCCCGAAAACGTGATGCTCACGGCCAAGGGCGTCGTGCTCACCAACGGAGCGATCGTCGGATCGATCCCGCCCGAGCGCATTCAACCGCGGCTGCGGGCCTTTGCGCGCGCCGTCGCGTACGTCGCGCCCGAAGTGGTGGCGGGCAAGAAGGTCACCGCCACCGCGGACCTCTTCGCCATTGGGGCGATCGCGGCGGAGCTCCTGTCGGGGACGCCGTCGCCGCACGGCCTCGAAGAGGCCGGCGTTCCGACGGACATCGCTGCGTCGATTCGTCAGCTCCTCGAGCGCGATCGCACCAAGCGACCTGGAGGCCAGGGCACGCTGCTCAACGGGCTCTCGAAGGTGTGCGGCTTCGACCGTCGTCCTCCCGAGCCGCCGTTGCCATCGATCGAGGCGCCGAAGCCGAGCGAAGACGACAGCGGTGACTCCACGACGATCGCTCCGGCGCCGTCGGCCAAGACGGCGCCCGCGCAACCGGCCGTGCCATCTGCGCCCGTCGCGGCGCCAGCACCCGCTTCGGCACCGGCGCCGGCGCTTCCGAGCATTCCTTCGCGCAGGCCTGGGCCAGCGATTCCTTCGGCGACGCATCCGAACCCGAATCACATTCCGACGCAGCCAGCGATGCCTGCGGCGCGCGTCGGGATCGGTCGTCCGATGAGCGGAACGCCGAACGGCGGACCCCCTCCGGCCGCTCCTCCTCCGGCGGTGCGACCCTCGATGCCCGGGACGGCCGCGCCGCCTCCGCAAGCGCCACCCCCAGCGGCCACGAAGCCTCGACCGAGCGTTCCTCCGCCAAACAAGTCAGGCACAACCATTCCTCCGTCGGCCACCGCGCCGCCCGCTGCGCGACCGCCCATGCCTGGCGTCCCTTCGCGTCCCGCGATGCCCTCGATGCCCAAAGCGAGCCCTGGCTCGAATGTCTCGCCTCCTCCCGCGGTGGGTCCTGGCCCTGCGGCGCCGCGTGTTCCGAAGATTCCCGGCATGGCCACAGGGCTGCCCGGAGCCGCGTCAGCGCGTCCTGCGCCCAAGCGCGATCTCGACGGAATCGACCCGCGCCTGCTCCAAGCCGCGCGCGACCTGCAGGGCAACGAGCCTCCGCGCGAGTTCA
The DNA here is from genome assembly GCA_001465015.1 of Deltaproteobacteria bacterium Ga0077539. Classification (GTDB taxonomy): domain Bacteria; phylum Myxococcota_A; class Polyangia; order Polyangiales. Next base: position 16,063 of record LNEO01000356.1, read on the forward strand.
CCGACGTCGACACGGGCGAAATCGAGCTGCTCGACGAGTGAGCGGTCGCCGAAGCGACGCTTCAGCCGCTTGCGTCAGTTCCCCCTCTGAACGACTGCACATCTGCGCGACTTCGCGACTGCGCCAGTCCATCCCCGACCGCGACGGTCGACTGCGATCAAAGCTGGTCTTTGAAGAGCGCGACGATCTTGGGCTTCGGCACGAGGCCGACCTGGCGGCTCACCTCGCGGCCACCCTTGACCACGATCACCGTCGGCACACCGCGGATCCCGAAGCGCGTCGCGACGCCCGGTGACTCGTCGATGTCGACCTTCACGACCTTGAGTTTGCCAGCGTATTCGCCAGCTACTTCCTTCACGATGGGCTCGAGCGCCTTGCAGGGCCCGCACCACACCGCGCTGAAATCAACGAGCACTGGAAGGTCCGAAGAGACCACTTCGGCGTCGAAGTTCTGGTCGCCAACCGTCTGAATTCCCTGAGCCATTGGATGCAATCCTCCGATCGTCGCACCTCACCTGCACATCGAGCGAGACGAACCCGTCGATCGGCGGGAGCTCGTGCGAGTTGAGTCCGCGAACCATGGCGAACACACCCGTGAGTGTCAACGAACCGCGCGCAGTTTGCCGGTCGAATCCGGGGCGTTCGGCGGAAAGCTGCCTCGCGCCGCGTCCGCGCGACCGGCGCAGGCCGCGTAGGTCTCTTGCACGACCGCTTCGACGATCGTGAACACCTCCGACGGCGGCAGCCGCGAGCGCGAGCCGTCTGCGTTGCGCGGAGCGCCGCCGATGGTGCTTCCTCCGCCCCAGCCGGGCTCGTGCTCGTTGAGCCTCGCGAGCAGCTGGGTGACGGGAAAGAACTTCACGAACTCGCTGCGCTTGGCGATGGTGTAACCGAAGGATCCATCAGGCAATTGCCGGTAGATCACCACGCGGATGTGCCCGTCGCGAAACAGCGCCGCGTGCGATCGCGTGCCGACTGTGCGCGCGAGCACCCAGTCGGTCCCGCGCTGCTCGATCTCGTAGCGCTCGTCGATCTCGAACCGCGTGACGTCCGCCCGCGCTTGTCCGTGCGTGTACACGTCGACGCGGCGGCTCATGTCGCCGATCAACCGCGCGAGCTGCGCGTTGTTCATCGTCCAGTACGTGCCGTTGGCGCGCGCGGTGGTCTCGGGTTCGCTCAGCCACTCGACGACGTGGCGCATGGCCTCGCCGATGGGCCACGCGCCCGAGTGCGCGTCGAGGTGTCCTGCGGCGACCACCAGCTGACCGACGAGCTCTTCTGCCGCGCGATGCGGGTTGGCGAGGAGCCAGAGCGACAGGGCGGTGTCGAGGTCCACGTCGTTGCAAAACACGGTGAAGCCCGCGGGATCGAGCCCGAGCACGATCGCGTCGCGCACCTGCTCGCACGTGGCGCGCGTCGCGTGCCGGACGCAGCCCGCGTGGTGATCGAAGCTGTATCGCTCGCACTCTGCGTCGATGGCAGGGCCTTGCACGTACCCGTCGAGCGCGATGCTCCTGGCAGGTAGCGCTTCGAACGGAACCACCCGCCCGCGCTCGATCACAAGCTTCATCGCTGGGAGAGCAACATCTACTGCACACGCGCTCCCGCGACAAGCGTCGTTCGACGCTTCGCTCGCTCGCGCGTCGCGAGAAAAATCGTCGCTCGCAGCGATTATCGTCGGCGCGCGTCTGCTGCGATGTGCGTGGCGGTCGGCGCGTGCCGCGCTCGATCCGAGCGCTCGTCGCGGTCACGCGCGCGCGACGCGATGAGCCGCGGGAGGTTCGCTTGCTCCCATTGTTGCGCGCGTTCGTACTCGCGAAAGGCGCGTTCGCGCTCGCGAAACGCCGTCGAGTGCAGGTCGCGTCGCGCGCTCTTCGCGCTCGTCGACGCGCTCGAATCCGCAGCGGTGGCCGCGCGCTCGGGCTCGCTCGCGCTCGCAGAGACGAACCCCACGACGTGGTGCACCATCTCGTGAAACACCACCCACTCGACGAAGTATTTGGGCACCCAGTGCTGATCGAGCACGGGGTGAATGCGGATGGCGCGCTCGTCGATGAGGTAGACGCCCATGCGAATGGTGCGTCGACCGCGGCGGCCGCGAGCGGATCCGGCGCGGCCCCAGCCGATCGGAATGCTCACGGAGCCCTCGAAGTACTCGTCCGACAGCGCGCGCTGGATCGCGTCGAGCTCGTAGACGACGCCGCGCGGATCGAGGGGCGTCGGGCGCTTGGGCTTGCGCGCGATCGCGTGTTGATTGTCTTCGACGTAGGCGTCGATGAGCGCGCCGGCGGTGCGGTCTCCGCGGGCGATGTAGAGCCCGACGGCGTCGATGATCGCCGGCGGAGCGTCGACGAACATCCTGTGCAGCCGCAGCGTTCGCACGCCGTCGACGAAGCGCGTCGAGAGCATGGTGTGCGAGTTATCCGTGAGGCGCAGGCGCACTTCCTGCCGAGCGCTCTTGGCGATGTGCGATTCCAGCGCGCGACGAACCAGCTCTGGGTCGTCGGTGGACGCGAGGAGCGCGAGCTCCGCCTGGCGCGGCGAGGGGTCCATGCGAGTGCTCTACGAGTTGCGAAGAGTGCTCCGAGTGAGCGTGCTCGGGCAAGTGGGCATCGTGCGTGAGCGGTGTTGGTGTCTCAGGGGCTCCATGCGGCGCTGAGGGCGGCGCGGGCGACCGCGGGGCGCACGAGGACGCGGGCGGGCGGGCGCCACGCACCCGTGCAGAGCGCTCGAGAAAACCGCTCGCGAAACGATCGCGCTGCGGATCGCACGGCCGCGAGTCGATCGCGCGAGAGGTCACCGACGAGCGTGAGGTTGAGGCGCATGGGGGTGAAGACGACGCGCGCGGCGCGGCGGACGGACTCGACGGTGACGTTCGCGAGCGATCGTCGCGTGGCGTCGAGGTCGAGCGGTCTGCCCCACAGGGCGCTCGCGCCGTATTCGCGCGCGAGGGCGTGGGGGTCGTCGGCGAGCGCGTCGAGCTCGAACGAGTAGCGACGCACGGCCTTTTCGACCTCGGCGGCGGTGGGGCCTTCGAGCGCGAGGTCGCCGAGCATGGTGAGGACCTCTCGCGCCAACCGAGGAACGCTCTCGTGCGCGACGCACGCTCCGACGTCGAAGACGCCGACGTCACGAAAGAGCTCGAGCCCTGCGCTGACGTCGTAGGCGAGCCCGAGCTCGTCGCAGATGCGGCGGTGCAGGCGGGTGGACATCCCGTCGTGAAGGACCCTCGCGAGGATCTCGATGGCGCGGGCCATCTCCGCGCCTTCGCCGGGCGTGGCGAAGGCGAGGCGCACGCAGGTCTGGCTCCCCATGCGGGGAAAGTAATCGATCCGAGCGCGGCGCTGCTTGACCCTGGCGACCGAGGGGACGCGCGAGTCGCCCTCTCCGAGGGAGGCGAAGCCCTTGTCGATCATGCGCTGGACGCGCTCGGTGCTGTGCGGCGAGCACACGGCGACCACGACGTTGCTGCCGACGTAATAGTGCTCGTGGTGGGCGCGGAGGTGGCGCTCGGTGAAGCGCTCGACGTTGGCGATGGTGCCGGTGATGGGCAGGCCGAGGGGGTGTTTACCGAACACCTGGCGGCGCGACAGGATGTCGGGGTCGAGGAGCCTTCCGTCGTCGTCGACGTTTTCGAGGATCTCTTCGCGGACGATGGCCTTCTCGACGTCGAGCTGACCCATGGCGGGCGAGCAGAGCATGGCGCCGACGATGGAGCAGGCTCGCCCCACCGCGTCCGGGGGAACGCTGAGCTCGTACGTGCTGTAGTCCGAGTGGGTGGTGGCGGTGAGGTCGCCGCCGAGCCGTTCGATCGCGTCGTTGAGGGCGTGGGCGTCTGTGTGCTGGGCGGTCCCGCGAAAGAGCATGTGCTCGAGCAGATGAGAGAGGCCGTTGTTCGTCGGGGTCTCGTAGCGCGAGCCAACGCCGACGAGGGCGGTGACCGCGGCGCGGTGAAGGTGTGGTCGGTGGATGACCACGGTTCGAGTTCCGTTTGGCAGACACCCGAAGGCGACGCTGTGCATGCCTTCGGTCTAGTCAGCCTGCCCCCCTGAGCGCAAACCTTCTCTGACAGAAAACGTCCCCAACTCGACGCGATATTCAATCGAAGCGAAGCGCTCGAACGCGAGAATCAGAGAGAACTATTGGGAAAAATAGTGACTGGACCGCGGTGTATGGGTTGAACACTTGTTCAGTGATTGAGCGCAATGTTTTCGCGAGACAGCGGGGGGCGGATGCGCTCCGGGCGAAGGGGGCCGCTCTGTCGTCCCGCTCTCCCGCGCTCTGCCGCGCTCGTGGCTTCCCCGTCTCGCTCCCCCCTTTCGTCGCTCAGCGCGATCCGCTGCCGCTCGGTCGGGCCGCTCCGCCCGATCCGCTGGCGGAGCCGCTTCCCGCTGCGCCGCCCGATCCGGACCCGCTCGCGGGGGTCTCGGTTTCGCGTCGGGGCTCTTGCATCAGCGGCGAGGTGCCGAGGCGAAGCTCGCGCTCGCGCTCGGCGCGGGTGCGCAGGCGGGCGATGTACTGAACCATCGCGTCGCGTCGGCGGGCGCCGACGTACTCTTCTTGCAGCCGCATGCGGTCGCGCTCGAAGTCGCTGCGCGACGCGACCTGTCGGCCGTTGTCCTTGAGCCTGAGCAAGAAGCGGTCGTCACCCACGGCGATGGGCGCGGTCGGGGCAGGGCGCTCGGCGGTGAGCGCGAAGGACGCGGACACGAGCGCGTCGCTGTCGGACACGCCGGGAAACGTTCCCGTCTGGGTGAACGACGGCGTCTCTTTGACTTCGGGCGTCCCGAGGTCCGATCGCGTCTCGACCGTGAGCGGGTTGTTGCCCGGCAACGTCTCGGCTGGCGGAACGGGTCCGCGATAGAACGCCTCGAGCGCCTCGCGTCCGATCGCCGCGATGACCGTCTCCATCGTCGCGCCGGCCTCGTTGAGCCGTCGCTGCGCGTTCTGCGCGGCCTCGTTGGCGAGCTCGTTGCCGCGCGTCAGGCGAAAGAGGTCTCTCGCGATCTCGCGCCGGGCATCCGCGTCGGCGACGTCACCCTGGCGGCGACCCACGACCTGCACGAGGTGCACGCCGAGGGGGCTCTGGATCACTTCGGACATCTGTCCCGCCTGGAGGCTGGGCAGCACGCGCTTGACGTCGTCCGGGAGGTCCACGCGATCGACGGCGGTCCAGCTCGACAGGCCGCCTTCGCGCCAATTCTGCTCGTCTTGCGAGTAGAGCCTGGCGAGGCGGACCCAGTTTTCTCCGCCGACGATGCGCGCGCGCAGCGCTTCGAGGCGCTGACGGATCGCGAGCTTCGCGGGGTCCTGCGCGTCGTCCGGAAAGCGCAGGAGCATGTGACGGATCCGCACTTGCGCTGGCAGTCCGCGAAGCGAGTCGCGGCGCTGCGTGAGCTGCGCGGTGATTTGCTCCTGGTGGGTGGCGGCGAACGCGTTGACCGCGGCTTCGTCGTCATCGGGGACGGTCGATCGGTAGAACTCCGGCGAAAACCGCACGTACCGGACGCTCACCTGCGTGTGATTGCGCTCGAACTCGCGCCAGACCTCGTCCTCGGACGCGCGGACGGAGGCGATCACGAGCTGACGCATCCGCTCGGCGAGGACCTCGCGTCCGAGCCAGAGCTTGTAGTCCGCGACGGTGCGCGCGAAGAGGTTGGCGACCCAACGCTCGAAGTCCTCGATCTTGAACGCCGGCAGCGGATCATTGGGACCGCGGTTCTCGTCCTGCGCGTAGACCACCGGACCCTGGCGCGAGGTCAGCGGCGAGCCATAGCGCGCGCCAGTGGCGCTGAGCTGGTCGAGCTCGTTGATGCCCAGGGTCAAAAAGAGGTAGCCCCCGCGGATTTCGCGGTTGAGCTCGTCGTCGGTGACCCGCAGTCCGATGCGCTCGGCTTCGTGCGCGAGCAGCTCGCGCTCGACGAGGCCGTTGACGATCGCCCGTCGCAGGGTGGGGTTGCGCCCGTCCGACAGCCGAACGAGCCGCGCGAGAGACTGAAAGTCCTGCTGCGAAATCGTGGTGCCGTACACCTTGGCGATGAACGTTGGGGCTTTGAAGTCGTCCGCTGAACAGCCGCCCTGACGGGGGCCGAACTGCGTCCCGAAGATCATCGCCAACGAGGCGACGAGGACAACGAGCATCAACGACTGAGAGTTCTTGGAGAGGCGCTCGAGCATAGGTGTGGGTCTTCGAAGGGCGCGGGACGATAGACGGGTCTTCGCCGCACGGCAACCGCGGGGCGAGCGATGCTATTCGCTGCGGCGGGCCGGACGCGCCCCGCGATTCCCTCAGAATGCTGAGGAAAGTCGGCGGCGATGGTAGCGTCGTTCGCACGATGAACAACGACGAGATGGACGAGCAAGCGGGCGACGGCGGCCGTCGCGACGACGACGACGGCCCGAGGGACGAGGACCGCGAGGCGATTCTGGCGCGACGCAAGCGGATGATCGCCGCGGCGCTGTCGTCGCTGGCGCTCGGCGCGGCGGCGGCGGACTGCTCTCCGCAAGCGTGCCTGAGCCCGCGGCCCGAGGACGCGCAGAGCGACACCGGGATCATGGCCGAGGCGCAAGCGTGCTTGAGCATGCAGCTCGATGTTCCGTCGAGCGACGCGAGCGAGGGCGGGCCCGTGCCGTGCCTGGACATCGCGCCGATGGATGGCGGACGGGACTGAGCGTTCGAGCGTTGGGGGACTGAACGGTTACCGTCACGGTGCTGGTCGTGTCGGACCCGAAGCTTCGTGCGGGCGTTGGCTGGGGCGTACCTCGCAGGCCGCGCGGTAGATCTCGCTGTGGATCCAACGGCTGCGACCGCAGGAACGCAGGGTTGACGCGTGATGTTCGTTGGATGTCCATTCGCTCTCCGAGAGCGGGGCGCAACGCATCGCCGTGATCGTCGACGAGATGGCCGTGACGCGAGTGCAATTGGCCGCGCTCTGTGCGCGCGCCGCGCGCCCCTCCGAAACGCCGAAAGCTCCCGATCTCGGACGCGCGACGCGCTCGGCAACCCCTATGGCTTCACCTCTCGGGACAACAGCGCGAGGTCTCTAAACGCCGCCGCGCGCCCCGCGAGCTTCTGCCCCGAAGCGTACACCAGAAACGTCGGTACACGGATCGCCCGCTGCGCTGCCAGGCGCACGAGCCTCCCGGCACGCACGTCTTCCGCCGCGACAAACGCTGGGAGCGTCGCTACGCCTCCGTTCGCGCAGGCCACGGCTCGCGCGAACGCGAAGCTATCCGCTTCGATCCTCGCGTCCCGCGCTGACACGTTCGGAACCCCGCGATCGCCTGGCTCGAGCAGGGCCTTCAGCTTGGCTCCGCCGACGTGTCCAGGTCGCGCCACAATCCAGTCGAGCCCGGCGAGCTCGTCGTCTACCGACACCCCGCGCCGCTCGAGGTAGCCCGGCGACGCATACACGCCGAGCTCGAAGTGTCCGAGCGGACGCGCTACGAGGCCGACGTCGCTGGGTTTTCCGATGCGGATCGCGAAGTCGAACCCTTCGGTGACCAGGTCGACGACGCGCCATGTCTGCAACACCCGCAATCGCACGTGCGGGTGCGCCGTGACGAACCGCGCCGCGATCGGCGCTAGAACGGCTTCGGCCAGCTCGCTCGTGGTCGTGACCGCGACCTCTCCCGCGACGTCGCTGCGCTCTCGCTCGATGTCGGCCCTCGCATCGACCAGAGCCTTCAAGTGTCCGACGGTCCGCTCGTACAGCGAGAGCCCCTCCCGGGTCGGCGTCACGCTGCGCGTCGTACGTCCGAGCAGCCGAACCCCGAGCTCGTCCTCGAGACCCGAGACGACCTGGCTCGCGTGCGAACGCGTAACGCCCAGCGAACGCGCCGCCGACGAGAAGCTCCGATTCTCGACGACCGCGCAGAAGAGCCGCAAATGCTCCAGGTTCATTGTTCAGAATTGTGAACAGAGCGTTGTTGATTGTCGAGTGGCCTCGCGCGGCCCGTCGGCGCATGATCGGCGTCGATGGCTCACACGGCGAGGCTCTGCGCGGTGATCGCGATGGCACTCTCGAGCGTGGCGTTGGTGGTCGACGCGAACGCTCCGCTGTCTGTGCGGTTGAGCGGACTGCGCAACGATCGTGGCCGCGCCGGCTGCGCGTTGTACGCGTCGGAGCGGGGATTTCCCACAGATCCTGGGTTGGCCGCGCAGCTGCGATGGTGCGCGATCACGCAGGGCGTCGCGCAGTGTACGTTCGCGCCGGTCCCGGCCGGCGTCTATGCCGTCGCGTGCTTTCACGACGAAAACGCCAACAACACGCTCGACCGCGGGGTCTTCGGAATCCCCGTCGAAGGAACGGTCGTCTCGAATCACGCTCGAGGCTTCTTGGGTCCTCCGCCGTACTCGGGCGCGCGCTTCTCCTTCGCTGGGCAACCAGCGTCGTTGTCGCTGCGAATGGCCTACTGAGGCCCGTGCGATCGACATGGACCCAATGCTCGCCCCAGACCTGATCTTCGCCACGCAAGTGACGTTCATGAACGTGGTCAACATCATCGCCGCGCGGCGGTACCTCGTTCCGTGGCTGGCGCGACAGCCCCTCGCCGACGCGCTCTCACCCCTGTTGCTGCTGCACGCGACCAGGGTCATTGGACTGGGGTTTCTCACGGGAAACGTCACTGATCCCAACCTGCCACGAGTCATCGCAGTCCCCGCTGCGTACGGTGACCTCGCCGCCGCGACGCTCGCCCTGCTGGCGTACGCCGCGCTTCGCTACGAGCTGCGCGGCGCGCTCGCGATCGTGTGGGTGATGAACATCGTTGGCCTGGCCGATCTCGTTCACGCCGCGGCGCGAGGGATCGCGCTCGGCTTCGCGAGCTACCACCTCGGGCCGATGTGGTTCGTGCCGACGTTCATCGGGCCCACGATGATCGTGACGCACGTGTTGATGTTCTGGTTGCTCATCGGTCACGCGCGCAGAGGCGGCGATCACGACGCGCAACGCGCCACGAGCGCGTCGGGCGAGTGACCGTCGTTGCCTGCGCCTGGCTTCGAGTCCGTCGAGACGCGCTGCGATCGCAGCACCTCGCTTCGAGCAGCGCCCGAATCATTGCCGCAAGAGTCTCGCGGGGCGGGACTGGCTAGCGACCGTCCGTCTGTCGCAGGCTCGTCCATGCTCGATTCGACACATCTGCAGAAGCAACGCTCGAGATCCTGACTGCTTCGAGCGGGACGTTCGCGCGGCGTGGTCGTTTTGTCAGCGCCCGCGCTCGACTGGGTGGTTGCCGCTGTGATCGACTGGCGAGATCGCAATGGCACTGCAAATCGCGCTCGGAATCGTGATGCTTGGACTCGGGCTGGGACTCACGCTCGCCGATTTCAAGCGAGTGCTCGTCTACCCGCGAGCGGTGATCGTCGGCCTCGCGTGCCAGATGCTCATCTTGCCCCTCGCGTGCGCGGGCGTGGCGCACTTGTTCGGGCTCCCTCCGGCGCTCGCCGTCGGACTGATGCTCCTCGCGGCGTCCCCCGGAGGCGCGACGGCGAACCTGTTCAGTCACCTCGCGCACGGAGACGTCGCGCTCAACGTCACGCTGACCGCGGTCAACAGCGTCCTCTCGCTGCTCACGCTGCCGCTGGTCGTGACGCTTTCGATGCAGCACTTTATGGGCTCAGCGGCGGCGATCCCCATGCCCATTTCGAAGGTCGTTCAGACCTTCGCGATCGTGCTCGGGCCGATCACCATCGGGATGCTCATCAAAGCCAAGAAGCCCGACATCGCGGTGAAGCTCGACCGCCCCGTGCGAATCTTGTCAGCGCTCGTGTTGGTGTTGGTGATCGCTGGCTCCATCGCGAAAGAGCGCGCGAACATCGCGACCTACTTTCAGCAGGTGGGGTTCGCTGCGCTGACCTTCAACTTGATCAGCCTCGGGACGGGGTACGTCGTTCCGAAGCTGGCGCGCATCCCCGAGAAACAAGCGGTGGCGATCGGAATGGAGATCGGCATCCACAACGGGACGCTCGCCATCGCTGTCGCCAACACCGTCCTCGTCAACAACGTGATGGCCATTCCTCCGTCGATCTACAGCTTGATCATGTTCGTCACAGCGTCGCTCTTCGGCGCGTGGGTCAGCCGACGCGCGAAGGCGTCGACGCCCCCCACGTAACGTCGAGGCAATGACGATCGGTTGAGAAGCCCGCGGGCGAGGGGCCGCAGGAGAGCTGGGCAACGTCGACCTCGATCTCGGCAGCGACACAGGGCTCGTGCGAGTGCTCGTGACCTTCTCGGGGCCGCTCGCGACCGGCTTTGCGCGGTCGTTTCACTGACCAAACGCTGGTGGCGATGGGAGCGCTGATGAAGGCGGAGAGCGCTGTGTCGTTCCAGGGGTGCTTCGTCCACAATCGCGCGGTGAACCCCCCACGTCGCTACCTGGCTTCTCGTGGCCGCTTGCGCCTCGTGCGGCGCGCGAACGCCGCTCGAAGAGGCTCGAATCGCCGCGCAACCTGGCGCGCAGCGACACCGCGGTGTGGGTGCTCGACGAGGGCTCTTCGTCTGGGTGGAGAATGGACGATCGGCGGATCGGCGTCGGAGTCGACCGTTCGCCGCGCACGCCGATCGACTTCGGATTGGGTCCGCGCGACTACAGTCCGAGGCAGATCGTCATCGGCGGCGAGGATTTGTTCTTCGTGCTCGGAGGATCGAGCGGAGATTCGCCGCCGGTTCGCACGGGGTGGTGGCGCAGGTCGCTGGAGCGGCGTGGTCCGGCCGCGCTCGTTGCGGCCGCTCCGATCGGAGCTTCGCCGATCCTTTCAGCGCACTACGAGCCCGTGTGCTCGGCGCTGTACGTATGCGTCAGCATCGCGACGCCCGAGAGCGATCTGGTTCGCTTCGGCGCTGGTTGGTGAGCCCTGTCTGTTCGAGGGCCGTCCCTGTTGGCTGGGATGCGCAACGCGCGGAGCCGCGCGTTCGAGCTGTGCCATGAGTGTTCGGGGGCGCTGACCGCCAGCTGCTGGGCGCGGACTACTCGTATGCGCGATGTTGCGGCAATCCGGCGGGCGAAGGGCCCTGGCTGCGTTGGCCAGCGTCGTTGCTCGTCCGTCGTGCTCGTCCGTCTTCGGCGAGCGTGGGGCGGTCCGAGCGCACGGCGCGGGTGCGCGTCGATGGCTCGATTGTCGAAGGCACAACAGCCTGAGCCGGGCCTGCATCCGGCATCGCGAGCTGCGGTGGGGGCTGCGCTGCCGCGTGCGTCTGGCCTGCCTGCGTGCCTGGTTGCGCGGCGTTCGCGACGACGATCGAAGGCACGACGTCGCGGTGGCTCGTCGCTCGAACGATTCCTCCCGCGAGAAAACCAACGCTGAGCAGGGCCGCCGCGGCGATCGCTCCTGTGCGACTCGCGCGGCGACGACGCGAGGTGGATGACTCGACCGCGGGGGGATCCACGGTTGTCGCCGTTGCGCTGTCGGGGAGCGTGGCAGGGCCCACCTCCACCGTCGCGCGCATGGGGATCGTGAGGATAGGACATCCAACCGCGGTCGGTCGCCCACGCGTCCGCTGTCGGCGACCCGATCGCCCATTGCCTCGCCCGCGATCGTCCGCCCGATGCTGCAGGCACGCGAGCTTCAGACCGCGTCGCACCGTGCGATCTCCCGCTGTTTTCACAGGCGATACTGTGCTGGCTGGTCGAGCTCAACAACTCGTGCACCGGTTCACAGGCACCTCGGGCACCCAACGCGCGCAGCGAAAGCCGACCCAACGCATGTTGATGTTTCGGTCGCCCCCCGCACGCGTCCGGCTGTCATCGTACGCTGTCGCCGCTGCCCCCACGTCTGCGAAGCTACGCCCGCGGTTGACGACCCGAGTCCCCGTTCGCTCGTCGGGGTTCAGCGGCGTTGCACGAAGGCAGCGGCCGACAGAAGTATCTCTCGCCGTCCAAACGAGCTCACGAACGCCGCCCCAGAGGCCGAAGACGCCCGGCGGTGTCGTCGTCTGGCCGAGAGGAAACGCATCGATCGGCGCAGGAAACAGGCCCTCGCCCGGGCACTCGGCGTGTCGTCCCACGTCCCCGTACGCACACAAATTCGAGATCGCTTGCAGTCGATCGGAGAAAGGCAAGGTGGTGCGACCGCCGTTGGTGGCGAACCACTCCCACATCGCTTCGCTGACGAGGTGCTTTCCCTCCCACCAGCAGAAGGCGCTCGCCGTCACCCAACCGAGGCAGTTGATTGGCAAGTTGTCGTTCGGGCCCGGCGTCTCGCGATACGTGCAGTACTGAGGCTGCGGTTCTCCGTCACGCGGCAACAGGTCGTCCGTCCGCAGGGGCAGTGACATCCCTTCTGCCGTCGCCGTGTATGTGTAGTTCGGGGGAATGAACTCACCGGGCGGCGGAATAGGTCGGCCCGCACGCACCCAAGCACGAAACCTCGCGACAGAAACCTCGTACGCATCGATGAAACCCGGGCGCGCAATGACCTCACCCAAGTCGCAGTTGCGATCCATGGGTCTGCACGTGGCGGGAACTTCGAGGGTGCCGAGCGTGCTCTCGCACATCGAGGCATCGAGCGATCCCATCGAGAATCGCCCTCCGCACCCCCACACCTCGCGGCAGTGCTCGCGCGGCGCTCCATCGGGCCCTGTGCAGCTCCGCAGCGTCTGCTCGGGCCGAGGCTCGCTCGGCGGCGCACACGACGCTTCCCAGCCCACGTCGATCGGAGGAAGCGACGCATCCGCGCCCGACACGCGCTCGCCGCAACCAACCAGCGCCACCGCCGCCACAAGCAAGCGTTTCATCGTGGTCCTCCGCTGGACAACCATTGCATCCACGCGCCTGCCTCGCCTCCAACTGTGCACCGACCGATCGGCGGCGTCGAGCGCAGCGAGCTCGCGTCGCTCGGCGGATCGAAGGGGCCCTGGCCGTGCCATCCGCTGGAGGTCACCAACTCTGCGATGCGCTCGACGTCCTCGCCGGTGCGCAATCTTCGCGGCCAGATCACCAGGTCCGCGACCGCGTTGTTGATCGGCAGCCCCTCGGTCCACGCCGTGGCGGATGGGCACAGCAGCAATGCAGCCACGCGGGCGGTAGTCCCGGAGATGCTTCGGGGCTGCAGGTCTCCGCCCGCCGAACCGCCGTCCGCCCGGTCGAGCGTCCGACACACGTTGAACGCCATCACCGCCGTCTCGTCGTAGTCGAATCGAGGCGCGAGGGGGCGCGCTTCGACGCTCGCCGCGAAGAACATCTGTGGCCCCAGCGAGAAGCCCGCCGAAAAGGCGCGAACGCGTCCCGCAAACGCGCGATCCAGATCGCTGTTGCGCGATCCATCCGTTCGCGGGGCAATGGCGCGGAGCGGCGCTCGTCCGTCGAAGAACACCGAGAACGTCACCCCAGGCGTGCCTTCTAGCGGCCTCGTTGTCCGCGTGGCCGAAATGGCAGCGCGGGGGTGTGATCGCGGTTCGTGCGGAGCGCGGCGCGCTTCCCTCGTTGCAACTTCGCGCGAAGAAACGCGACCGAAACACGATGGATCTACCCGGGAGCC
>LNEO01000357.1 GCA_001465015.1 Deltaproteobacteria bacterium Ga0077539
GCGGGGGCGGGGCGCGCGGCAGCGCGGGTGGGGGCCGCCCCGCGGCTCGATGTCAAACGTCGTTCTGTCTCTCGATTCACAGCGCAAACTCTACGTTGGCCTCAGAGTTTTCCGCGCCTATGCCCCCTCTCCCTCCCTCCCAAGAGCCCCCGCCCGTGCTCCGCCCCGGAAAGCCCTTCGGCCGCTACACCATCGTCCGCGAAATCGGCCGCGGCGGCATGGGCGCGGTCTTCGAGGCGCAGCACAGCCAGCTGAACAAGCTCGTCGCCCTCAAGACCCTGCACGGCGCTTCGCTCGACGTGCGTTCGATCGAGCGGTTTCTGCGCGAAGGACGCGCGGCGGCGAGCGTCAGGCACCCGCATATCGTCGACGTCTCGGACGTGGGCGTCGAGGATCAGACGCCCTTTCTGGTGATGGAGCTGCTCGAGGGCGAAGACCTCTCTCGGCGCATCGCCGCCGCGGCGCCGCTCACCGTCGAGGAGACCGTTGACGTCATGCTCCCCGTGATCGACGCCGTCCGCGCGATGCACGAACGCGGGATCGTTCATCGCGACCTCAAGCCCGAGAACATCTTCTTGTCTCGCGGCCTCGGCGGAGAGCTCGTGCCCAAGGTGCTCGACTTCGGCGTGTGCCGAGACGAGAGCGACGACGCGCGCAAGCTCACCGAAGGCGCCATCGTCGGAACGCCTTTCTATCTCAGCCCCGAGCAGGTCGAAGGCGCCCGCGGCGACCCGTTCAGCGACCAGCACGCGCTCGGCGTCATCCTCTACGAGTGCCTCTCGGGCAAGAAGCCCTACGACGCCCCGACGCTCCTCGGGTTGCTCGCGGCCATCCGTGACGGAGACCGGCTCCCGCTCGACGCTCGCCGCGCCGACCTCGCGCCGGCGCTGTGCGCAGCGATCGAGCGCGCGTTGCACCCCTCACCGCTCGAGCGATTCGACGACGTCGCCTCCCTCGCCCGCGCGCTCGTCGTGTTCGCGAGTCCCCGCGCCCGCGCTCGGTGGGAGCCCATCGTCTCGCGCGACAGAGATCCAATCGAGCGACCGACCGCGAGCGAGCGACCGACACTCGACGACGCTCCGCGAGGGTTCGACCCGCAGAGCCCCGCGCCCGTGACGCTTCGACAAGGCTCTCCCGAAGCGTCGAGCGCCGTCGAGCAGCGCGCGACGAGCGACGAGGCGCCCCTGTCTCCCGTGGCCAGTCGCGGGCGATCGAACCGCACGCTCGCGCTCGTCGCTGGCGGCGTCGTCATGACCGTCGCCATCGCGGCGAGCTGGGCTCGGACGCACGGCTCTCCACCGACGACCGCATCGGAGCCGCGAGAGACTCGCCCAACGCTGACCCCCATCGCCGCTCGATCCATCACGGCCGAGCCGAGCTCGCGCGTCGAGCCCACGACCAGCGCCGATGCAGCGACGGTCACGGCGGCCACCGTCACCGCAGCTCCGCCGGGACGTCCTGCGCAGGATCGTCCGCTCCGCGGGCGCGCGCAGCGAGCGCAGCTTCGAGCCGCACCCACACAATCAAGCGTCGCTGCGCAGCCCGCGCTCGCGGGGCCGCAGCGCAGCGAGCCGCCCGCGGCCAACGAAGCTCCCATCGTGGACTGAGATGACCGCAGAGCTCCGCATCATCGCCGGGCGGTTCGCGCTCGAAGCTCCGTTGGCGAAGGGAGCCTCGGGCTCGGTGTACCGCGCGATCGACCAGCACACCGGTCGACGGGTCGCGGTGAAGATCGGCCTCTTCGACGACGGCCAGCGCGCGCGGTTCGAGCGCGAGGTCCGCGCGCTCGAAACAGTGTCCCATCGGCGCCTGCCTTCGCTCGTCGCCGCGGGGCCCACGGGAGCGCGGGACGGGGAGCACTTCGTCGCCCTCGCGCTGATCGAGGGGATCTCGCTTCGGTCTGCGCTCGCCGGTCCCATGAGCGCGCGCGACGTCCGCGCCCTGGGCCTCGCGCTGTGCGAGGCGCTCGAGGCGCTGCACGCCAAGGGAATCGTTCATCGGGATATCAAGCCCGAGAACGTGCTCGTGCCGAGCGCTCGCGCGATGGAGGACGCGTGCCTCGTCGATATGGGCCTGGCGCTCTCGATCGACGACCCGCGCGCGATCACCGCCGGCGGCGTCGTCGGAACGCCAGGCTACCTGCCCCCCGAGCAGCTCAGCGCGACCCCGCCCGCAGCCACCCCGCGATGGGATGTGTTTTCGCTGGGCTGCGTGCTCTACGAGTGCGCGACAGGCGCCGCGCCTTTCGGAGGCAGCGACCGACGAGACGCCCTCGCTCGCACCGCGTGCGGGCCGGCGCCGGACCCGCGCACGATCGTCCCCACAATTCAAGACGACCTCGCCTCGCTGCTCTGCGCGATGATCGCTCCGCGGGCCGTCGACCGCCCAGAGGACGGGGCCGCCGCGCGCCTGCTGCTCGAGGCGATCGCTCGAGGCGACGACGCAGCGCCCCACGGGCCGCCCGAGCCCGAGCGCTTCATCGCCGTGATCCTCGGGCACCCGACGGCGCTCGGCGCGCCCTCGAGCACCACGCCCGCGATGATCGCGCCCGAGGACGAAGCGTCAGAGACGCTCGACCGCACGATGATTCCCCGCGGGGCTCGCGTCCGCACGCTCGGCGACGGAACGCTCTTGCTCTGGCTCTCGTCCCCCGCGCTCGACCGCGCCTTCGCGCTGCGCGTCGTGCAGTGCGCGCTGCTCCTCGCCGACTCGCGCCCCGATCAGCGCTGGTCCGCCGCGGTCTCCGAGGGCTCTTCGCGCAACGGCTGGCCCGTCGGACCCGCGCTCGATCGCGCGCTGTCGATGGCCCAAGAGTGCGAGGTCGGCCACGTCGCCCTCGACGACGCGATGTCGCTCTTGATCGACGGCGCGTTCGCCCTTCGCGCGCGGGGAAATTCGCGGCTCATCGAGGCGCGAAGCGCGCTACATTCCTCGTCCTGATGCTCGCGGATCGACGCTGGCGATGGTGCGTGCTCGCGCTGTGCGCGGGCTGCTCTGCGCCTGCGCAACCCGCGCCCGACGGGATGGACGCGAGCGCGATGGCCGACGCCCCAGCGGACCTCGGACAGCCCTCGCCCGACGCGCGCGACGCCGGAGCGCCTCGCGTCGACGTGCCATCCCCTCGCCGGCCCGACAGCGGCGGCGCGCCTCGCTGCTACGGGATCGATGGCCCCGCAGGGCTCTTGCGGCACGTCGCGTCGATTCCGCGCGACTCGTGGACCTTCTCCAACGGCGCCAGCGGTTGCGCAGGGGACCTCGACAACGACGGGACCCGCGAGTTCGTGTTGCTTCGAATGAACGAGCCGTCCGAGCTCATCGGCGCGGATTTTTGCAGCCGCGGACGGGTGTTGCTCCCGGACTACGCGCGCGACTGCGTGATCGCGGACGTCGACGGCGTTGCCGGCAACGAGCTCGTCGTGCTCTCGAGCGTCGCGTGGACCCGAGAGAGCACGGTCTCGATCGGATCGGTGCGACGCGCGACGCGCGAGGACGACACCCTCGAGCGCTACGCGTTCACACAGGCGACGCGGCTCGATGAGCGCAGGCCCGTCTCGCCCATCGGCGCTCCTCACATCGCGCTCACCGACCTCGATCGAGACGGACAGCGCGAGCTCGCCGTGAGCGGCAATTTTCCCAGCAACTTCGTCCGCGTGTGGGAGCGCTCGGCCGCTGCGTGGGCTCCCGTCTTCGCCCAAGACCTCGTGACGACCATGAACGACAGCCACGGATGGCTCGTCGGCGACATCGACCGCGACGGGGACGACGAAGCGATCTTGCTCGGGAGCTGCGGCGTCAACCGTCGTCACATCTTTCGGACGTTTCAGCGTTGGAGCGAGCCCGACAGCGTCGAGACCGTCGTGCGCGGACCGGTCCTCGGCGCCCTCGCAGACCTCGACGGAGCCGCAGGAAACGAGCTGGTCCTCGTCGATCGCCTGCCCTGCCAGGAGCAGCCCGGCACGCCCGTCACGGGCATCGAAGTGCGCCGATTCGACACCAGCACCTCGCAGTGGAGCACCGTCGCAGCGCGCACCACCGAGCGCCCGCCAGACGAGCTCCGATACGTCGCGACGATGGACCTCGGCGGCACCTCGGCCCATGAAATCATCGTGTGCTCGACGCCCATGGCCACGCAGAGCGTCGTTCGCACCTGCGCCACGTTCGCGCTGAGCGACGGTGAGCCACGCGCCATCACGCCCTACCCGTCGGCGAGCGCCGCGTTCTCGTGGACCTCCGCCCCGCGACGGGTCGGGTTGAGCAGCATCCTCGTCGACGACCTCGACCGAGACGGCGCCAAAGAGCTCTTCATCATGGGGCAAGACCACGTCGACGTGCTTCGAGGCCCGACGCCGTGAAGAAGTCCCTGCTCGCTCTCTGCGCGCTCGCGACGCTCGCCGCGCACTGCCGCTGGACGCTGCGCGAACTGCCAGAAGCGCCCGACGACGCTTCGACCGACGCGGCGACGCCCGGCGTGTTTCCCCTCTGCACGAGCCCAGGTCCCACCCCCAACCCGTCGCAGCCCGACGCCGGAGCGCCCCTGCGTCACCACGTCACGCTCGCGCGTCCGACCACCGCAGATATCGGTCGCGGCGCGTGCGTGGGAGACCTCGACGGCGACCGCACGCTCGAGCTCGTCGTGCTTCGCGCGGACGCGTTCGCAGAGGTGTACGACCCGTCGTCGCTGTGCCTTCGCGCCACGATCGGCGTCGCGCCCCACGGACGCGCGTGCGCGATCGAGGACCTCGACGGCGACGGGCGCCCCGAGCTCGCCCTCGCCCACAGCGTCCGCTTCGCAGCGCGCCTGCGCGAGACCTACGAGCAGCGCGCGCTCGACAGCGTCACCGTAGGACACATCGAGCCTCCCGAGCCTGGCTCGACGCGCTCGCGTTGGCGCTGGCCGATGTCCTGGTCCCTCGCAGAAGACAGACACGTCCGAGGCGTCGGTCACGTGCTCGTCGCGCTCGACCTCGATCGCGACGGACACCGCGAGCTCGCCGTCGCAGGGACCATCACGACCGAAGAGCGCACGCAGAGCGCCTTCGTCCGCGCGTGGGAGTGGACGCCCGAGGGGTGCGTCGGCGAGCGCGCGTGCCCGCGCGCCGTGTACGACAGGGATTTCTTCGACACGCTCGACACCAACGACCTCTTCGTCGTCTCGACCGACGCCGACCCAGAGCCCGAGCTCGCCATCGACCTCGGCTGCAACGGCGGAGGGCTGTTCGCCGTCGACGGCACCTGGAGCCGCGCGCCGACGCTGCTCGCCTCCGTCGGGCAGCCCTCCCATGGAGCGTTCGGCGACGTCGACGGCGACGGAAGCAACGACTACCTCGCGGCGATCACCCCGCGCTGCACGACCGGCGCAGACTCCGCGCTCCGATGGCTGCGCCCGCGCGGCGGAGCCTATCGGTACTACGCCGAAGCGCCGAGCCCCGAGCACCGACGCGCCGCGCAGAGCATGGTCGCCGCGATCGACGTGATCGGCGACTCGCGCCCCGAGGCGCTGTTTTGCTCGCGCAACGGCGACGCCATCGGAAGGCACCCGATTCGCTGCGACCTGTTCAGCTTCGATCCTCCGCACATCGACCAGATCTGGTCCTGGATCGAACCAGAGACGCACGCGGACATGATCTCGCGGATCATCGTCGCGGACGTCAACGGAGACGGCGGCGACGACGCGATCGTGGTGACGCAGTCGCGCGTCCATGTGCTGCTTCACCGGTAGTGGGCACGCGCGCAGCGATCACTCTTCTTTCGGTGCGCGCGGACGCGCGAGGTCGTAGCGCTCGATCCAGTTGACCAACGTGCGTCGAGCGACGCCCAGGGACTTCGCGGCGCGCGTCTGATTACCCGCGTGCTGCTCGAGCGCTGCGATGATGCGCTCGCGCGTGAGGCCGAGGGGATTGCGCGAGGCCGGCGTCTCCGGCGCTGGAGCCGTCGAGGGCTTCTCTCGTGCAAGAGCAGACGGCGCTGGGGGAGGCGCTTCGAGCATCGGTCCGGACAGATCGAAGTGCCTCACTTCGAGCACAGAGCCATCACACAAGAGCACCGCGCGTTCGACGCTGTGCCGAAGCTCACGGACATTTCCTGTCCATGGGTGATTCTGCAAGAACTGAAGCAGCTCGTCGGACAGCGCAGGCTCGAACGAGCGCTTGTGCCTCGCGCACGCGGCCTTCAAGAATCCGCGCGTGAGCGGCAGGATCTCCGACCTCCGCTCGCGCAACGGAGGAATGCGAAGCACCACGCCCGCGAGACGAAAATAGAGGTCTCGGCGAAACGCACCCTTCGTCACCGACTGCTCGAGGTCGCGGTGCGTGGCGGCGACGAAGCGCACGTCTACTGGGCGCGCGGTCACCGCGCCGACGCGCAAGACCTTTCCCTCTTCGAGGACTCGAAGGAGCTTCGCTTGCGCGTCCAGACGCAGATCGCCGATCTCGTCGAGCATGACGGTGCCGCCCGTCGCCGTCTCGATGAGGCCAGGCTTGGCCGCGGTCGCTCCCGTAAACGCGCCCTTCTCGTGACCGAACAGCTCGCTCTCGACGAGCTGCTCGGACAGCGCCGCGCAGTTGAGCTTGAGCATCGGACGCGTGCGACGCGCAGAGCTTCGGTGAATCTTCTCGGCGAGCACTTCTTTGCCCACCCCCGTCTCGCCGAGGATGAGCACCGGGATGTCCGACGGCGCGACGCGGGCGACCAACGCGTCGATCTCGCGCATCCTCGGGTCGATCAACACCGACTCCGTCGCGATCGCGCCCTCGTCGCTCGCCCGCACAAAGGACGGAACGAGCACCGCCGTCACAGCGCCGAACCGCAGCGTCGCTCCCGCCGAAACCCTCACAGGCTGCCCAGCGACGACGCGGGTCTCGACCGTCGAGCCGTCGGGCTGCAGCGCGCGCACGAAGGTCCCGTTGGTGCTGCCGAGATCCTCGATGACCAGGTCCGGCACGGTGAGCGCCGCGTGCTCGCGCGACAACGAGCGATGCGAGATGCACACGCTCGTCTCCGGGTCTCTCCCGATCACGAGCCGCCCCTTCTCGGGAAGCGGCCTCGCCGTGCTCTGTCCGTCGAGGACGAACACGAGATCCACTCGCTCGCCCGAAGACAGCGGCGGAAGCGTCGCGGTGTCGATCGATTCGTTCATTCGCCCGGGTCGCGCTGGATCGTACAACACCAGCGCCCACGGTCGCCCCGCCAAAGGCACCCGCTCGCGCGACGCGAGCTTCTGCCGGGTCACAGGGCCCTCTCGAGAAACGGCCATACGATCGACAGCAACAGCGGAGACGAGCCCAACAAGAGCACGACGATGGCTCCCCCACGACGAGTCTCTGCGCCGCTCTTCGCGACGACCTCGCTCGACTGCGCCGCGAGCGGCAGACCCAAGCGCTGCGACATCGTCGTCGGCAAGAGCGGCTGCGGCTCGAAGTCGAGCTGCGCCCTGCGACCCGAGCGCAACAGCAGCCACACCCCGATCATCGGTCCGACCTTGACCACTTCGAGTCCCACGACCTCGTCGAACGAGCACTCGAAGTCCTCGCGCTTCACGCGCATGCCCGACACGCGCACGCGCAGCATTCGTCTGGAGAAATCCACATCGATCTCGCGGGCGAGCCCGAGGATCACGAGCACCGCGCCGATCGCCATGGCCGCGAGCGCCGCGAGCCCGCCGTGGCCGAGGTGCAAGGCCCAGCGTTCCATGCGCGGCTGCCGCTCGAGCCGAAACGCTTGAAACCGCTCGATGATCCCGTCCGGCAGCAGCGCCGTACGACTCTCTGGCTCGAGGTGCACCGATCGTCCGTCCGAGAGCACGAACCGAAACCGCGCGCGGCTCAACGTTCCTCGACCCGCGGTGCGCGTCACCGAGACCGTGTCGACGAGGTACTGCACCTGCGACAGCGCGACGTGTCCCTCGTGCGTCTCGGCGCCGAGCTGATGGCTGGCGAAATCGCACCGGTCGCGGTCGCGATCGCAGCTCAGCCACAGCACGTCCGCAGTGAACAACAGCGCGAGCGCGAGCGCGAGCCACAGCACGACTCCGACCGTGCGCATACGATTGCGCTGCAACCACCGCCACCGTTGAGGGCTGTCTTCGACGACCACGAGCGAGCTCGAGTGCAACGGCCGAACCAACGGCTGATCGCGCCGATCCCCGATGAATCACTGTGATCGACGCGCCATCGACGCGCGACACCCGCTCACAACTCGCGCACGCGAGGGCAGGTTGTGCACCGTCACCTCTCGCGTGTTGCACAACTCGCGCAGGCAGATCGGGTCTCACGTCGGTGTTGCACAGCGGTCGTCGGCGGCGATCACGGGCGAAGGGCTATGGCGCGGTCGCTCGTCCACCGCATTGCTGCCTGAGCCATTCGCCTACAGCGCCGCGACGAAACCGCGACGCGATGCCTCATGGCCCCGCTGAGCCTGGAGGTCGGCGACCACCGTGAAGCGTCACCAGCGCACGAACAAGCTCGCGCCGCGCGTCGACCCGCTCACCATCGGAACGACCGCCACCGTCGGCGCCCGCTCGTTCGTCGCACCGCGCGACATCGCACCGACCACCATCAACGCCCCACCCACACCGGCGACCGCGATCGATGCGAATCCAACCCCAGAGAGCGCGTCGAGTCCGCCCTGCCCCGCTCGTGCCTCTGCGTGGCAGCTCTCGAACGCGGGGTTGGTCGCGGTCGGTCCGCACCGCGCCTGAAAGCCGGCGACCATGGCCGCAGGGACCGCGAACCCGACCACCGTCCCGACGACACCAATGCCCGCCGCAATCCCGCCGACGACCATGAGGGGCGACGCTCCGCCGCGCGGTCGCGGCGTTGGGGCCGGCCGTGACTCGCCCGACGTCGACCCGCCATTCGCGCTGGTGTTCGCGCCAGACTGCGGCGTCGCGCCGCCCGTTGGCGCAGCGACCACCGGCGTGAACTCGATGCGAATCTCTGTCAGCGATCCGCTCGTGGCGTCGACATCGCGACGAAACGGCTGCATCCCATCGGCAGTCGCTTCGATCACGAGCCGACCCGCGGCCGAGAGCGTGGCGATGTTCCACTCGACGCGAGCGAGCGGCTGGCCGCCGACGAGCACGCGGAGGTTGGGCGGCTCCGTCGCAGGCGTGCGTACAACGATCTGCGCGCTGCGCGTGCGGCCTTCTTGCACGACGCGCTGACACGCTGCCATGTGCACGTCCCGACCCACCGCGCGCTCGTCGCGTCGCAGCATCGCGATGCAGAACTCGCCGTTGCCGATGGCCTCGACGACCCTCCCCGCCGAGAGCTGACACTCCGCCAGCAACCGCCGCAGCGACCCGGTGTCCTGGAGGCTCGCGGCGCGCTGCGCGAGCTCGGCGCACTGAGCGAACTGCCCTGTCTCTTGAGCGCGCTGTGCGTTCTCGATCATCGTTCGACGAATCGCGGCCTGCCTCGCGTCCTCGGCCTGCGCCGTACAAACCGAGGAGAAAGAGCCCACGAGCGTCGCAGCGCCCAACGCCCAGAACAGCCTCGACCCAACCATCATGCCGCCAACCATGAACGATCCGCCGCCGAGGCTCTATAGAGATATCTCTATTGGCCTCCGCCCGGAGAGCCGGTCTCATCGAGTTCGGCCATGACCAATCACTCGCGTCTTCGACGGGTTCTGTTCGCCACCCGCAACCGGGCACGCATCCCCATGATCGCCGCCGCGAGCGCGCTGGCAGCAGCGTGCTTTCGGTACAATCCCGCATCGCGCCCCGACGGTGAGGTGCTCGACACAAACCAGCGCGATACGAGCGTGATCGACGACAGGCTCGCGGACACGGCAACGCCCGAGGACATCGCGGCGATCGACAGCTCCGACGCAGACGCATCGTCGCCCGACGTCGCGGTCGACTCGCTCGCGACGGACTCACACAGCGAAGATGGCCCTTCGATTCCACCGGACGTGCGAGCGGACGCGAGCGACGCCGGCGGCCCCGACGCGTGTCTTCCACGGGACGGCGGCGCGGACGCCGGCATCGCCGCGGGAAGCTGCGCGATCAACAACGGCGGGTGCAGCTCGTTCGCGCGATGCCAACAGTTCTGCGACGGAGCACGGCAGTGCATCTGCGGCAATGGACTCACGCTCGGCAGCGACGGCACCTCGTGCAGCGGACTCGTGCTCGTGAGCAAGACCAGCATCACGATGCCAGGAACCAACAACGAAACGTCGAGCTTCGATCTGTCGATCTCGCGCACGGGTCGTCACGTCGCGTTCGCCTCCGTCGTCGAGACCACGCTCCGCACACAGCGCTGCTTCGCCGCGGATACAACAGCGAATACGATCACGGAGATCGGCGCCACCCGCGACGCGATGGACCGCGAGCAGCGCGCCGAAGCGTGCTTCGCGCCGCTCGTCACCGAGGACGGGACACGCGCGCTCTTCGTCACACGCGGGCTGCATCCCGGGGATACCGAGGCGCCTCCGATGTGGCCGGCCTCCATCCTCACGACGACGTCCTGGCCCTACTATCGCGACAACGGCGCATCCCCCAGGCGCGTGAACACCTGGCAGAACGTGCTGCCGACGCAAATTCACTTCGAGGGCTTCAACCTCTTCCGGTTCGCCCGCGACGGTCGACGCATGGCGTTCTCCACGCGCTCGCAGGTCGACATGATGCTGCGCCCCGGCGACAGCATGGAGTTCTACTCTGCGTCGATCCCGATCCTGCCCATCGAGCCGCTCTTCGAGAACGTCAACACCGACCGAACCATCCCCCCGTTCTTCTCGGGGCCCCTGAACTCACGGGACATGGACCTCGCAGGGGACAGCCAGACGCTCGTGCTCGGATCGGGCCGCCGCATCAACGGCGAACTGAACCCCGGCACGGACATCTTCCTGCGACGGATCGGCTCCACCTCGACGAGCAACCCGACGATCAACATGACCCCCGTCACGTCGGGCAACTCGCGGTGGCCCACCGGCTCGCTCGACGGCAGCGTCGTGTGCTTCGTGTCCGACTCTCGCGGCGTCGGCGTCACGTCGGGAACCGAATACGTCCTCTCGGTGCGCACCGGCGGCGGCGCGCCGGTGTTTCATCGACTGGGCATCCCCGTACCTCCGAGCGGGGCGCTCGCGAACAGCGTGTCGGACGACGGCACCCTGCTCGCCGTCGTCACCAACGCCGCGTACTCCATCGTCGATCAACCGGCGGATACCAACAACGCGATGGACTACTACCTCTTCGACATTTCGACGCCCGCGTCGCCCCGCGCGATTCGGCGCGTCAACATCACGCGATCAAACGCAGAGCCCATGATCGCCCACACGGGCGGCGCGCAGGTTCGCATCGCAGGCGACGGCAACTCCGTCGCGTTCGTCACGACGCAACAGCTCGTGCCCGAGGACAACAACGGCGGCGGCCCCGACGTCTACCTCCGCGTCCTTCGCTGACGCGCAGTCAGATCTTCGCACTCGTCGCGCGCGACCCCGTGGGCGCGATCCCCCAGGAGAATCGCAGCGACCTCGGTCTCGGTGATTCCTCGCAGAACACCCGCGCGCGTGGGCTCGGTCGCGATCACTCCGAAACGCACACGCCGATGTTGGTCGAGTTGAGACCCGGGTGCCGATCGCAGCGGCTGCCCATCGGACACGCGTGCGCGGCGCTCGCTTCGAAGAGGCGTCAGTGCGCGGCGTGCCAACTCGCGAAGACCTCAGAAATCACAGCAAGAACACTCAGCTGCGGCGCTCGTGCCGAGGGCGCTGTGCAGGCGGTTGGACACATTGTCGCGCCGCGTGGACAGCAGCGCAGAGGTCGCGAGCGCCGAACACTGCACCGCTGAGACGGCGATTGGGAGTTGCAAATCGATTGACGAAGCGACGTTTGGCATCAAGCCGCGAGGCAGCCCCCACCCGCGCTGCCGCGCGCCAAGTGAGCAGAACGACAGTGGGCGCAGTGCTGAAGCCCCCACCCGCGCTGCCGCGCCAAGTGAGCAGAACGACGGCAGGCGCAGTGCTGAAGCCCCCACCCGCGCTGCCGCGCGCCCCGCCCCCGCCTGGAACGGCAGGGGCGGCGGCTTCGCATTGTGTCTACCTGTAGAATTGCCGGGTATGTTGATTGTGTGGCCATTGATCTGCAATGGCTGCGCTCTGCACGATTCGAGTCGATCTCTTGCTCGACTGAGCACTGCTTCGCCCTTGCAGAGCAAGGGCCATCACGATACACGCATGCTGCTTTCGCCAGCAATTTCCAAATGCGAAGCCGCCGCCCCTGCCGTTCCAGGCGGGGGCGGGGCGCGCGGCAGCGCGGGTGGGGGCTTCAGCACTGCGCCTACCGTCGTTCTGCTCATTGGGCGCGCGGCAGCGCGGGTGGGGGCTGCGTAGCAGCTCTGCGCCCGGCGCGTTCTCCCTGGATTTTCCCAGGCACAATTCGGCGAATGATGAGTGCCGCTTCCCCGGCCTACCTGCGCAGGCGCTCGACGAAGAACTCTGCGATCCTGCGATAGAGCCGCTCGTTCACCACGGGGTCCGGGACGATGTGCGTGAAGCCCACGAGGGGAAGAAACTCGTGCGCCCTCCCCGCGCGAAAGAGCGCCGACGAGAACAGCGCCGAGTGCGAGAAGTACACGTTGTCGTCGGCCGTTCCGTGCACGAGCAAGAGCGGTCGCGTGAGCTCGCTCGCGTGCGCGACCAGCGAGCTTCGCTCGTACGCTTCACGCTCTTGCGGCGTGCCCTCGGGCAAGCCCATGAACCGCTCGGTGTAGTGCGTGTCGTACTCGCGCCAGTCCGTCACCGGCGCGCCCGCGACCGCGGCGTGAAACACCGAGGGCTGTCGCAAGACCGCGAGCGCCGACAGGTAGCCGCCGAAGGACCAGCCGTAGACCCCGACGCGACCGAGGTCCAGCTCGGGATACCGCGCGCCCAACGCGCGCAGCCCTGCGACCTGGTCTTCGAGCGGCGTGTCGTCGAGCCGCAGCCGCAGCGCCCTCTCCCAGACGCGACCGCGAAACGGAGTTCCTCGTCCGTCGATCGACACGACGATGAAGCCATGGTCGGCGATCCACTGGTTCATCGCGTAGCGGTGCCGCGCCGAGGTCACCTGCCGCGCGCCCGGACCGCCGTAGACCGCGTCGATCACGGGGTAGCGCTGCCCCGCGCGAAACCCGCGCGGCCGCACGATCGCCGCGCGATACGCGGCGTCGCCGACAGTCACGATCTCGACGTTGGGCGCGTTGCGCGGCTCTTCAGCGACCGACGGAAGCGCGGCGATCTCTGTCCCGTCGCCGCGCTCGAAGACCCACGAGCGCGGCGCGTCGATCGCGAGCTGGGTGTGCACCCGGGCGCCGCCCGCGCGAGCGAAGACCATCTCGTGCTCTGCGCGGCCGCGCGTGAGCTGCGTGACCGCCCCGTCCTCGAGGGACACCTTGAATACATGGGTTTCACTCGGCTCTTCGCCGCCGGTCACGTACGCGACGCGCGCGGCCTCGTCGACGGAGACGAGCGACCGAAACCGCGCGCGCTCGCCGAGGCGCCGCACGAGCGCGCCCGCGGGCGATCGGAGCTCGAGGGTGCTCTGCCCGCTCGACTCGCTCGCCCACAAGAATCCGCTGCCGTCCGCGAGCCACCGAGGAAGCCCCGGCTCGAGGTTGACCCACGCCTCGTCGCGCTCGGTGAGGATCGCGCGGGTCGCGCCGGTCGTCGCGTCCGCACTGAGCACGACCACCTCGCTCTGCGCGCGGTTTTGCACGACCACGGTGAGCGGCCCGCGCGCTGGCCACGCGACGCGCGCGAGGTACGGAAAGCGCTGACGGTCCCACTCGATCCAGCGCGGCCTCCCGCCGGTGATCGCGACGACGCCAAGACGGACGATGGCGTTGGGCTTGCCTGCGCGGGGATAGCGATTGACCTCCGGCGCCTCGTCGGGACGCGTGGGATTGCTCACGCGAAGCTCCTCGACGCCGCGCTCGTCGGTCTCTTGAAACGCGATGGACTGGCCGTCACCCGACCACCAGTAGCCCTCCATCCGCTCCATCTCTTCTTGCGCGACGAACTCTGCGGTCCCGTGCGTGACCCCGGCGCCTGCGCTCTGCGTGAGCGCGCGCTCGCGCCCCGTGGCGACGTCGACGACCCACAGCTCGCCGCCGCGCACGAGGGAGATCGCGCGACCGTCGGGGGACCATCGCGCGTCGACCGGCGCGCCGCGTTGTTGCGTCGCGAGCTCTGTCGCTGCGCCCGAGCGCGCGTCGACGATGTAGAGCTTTCCCGAGAGCGGAACGAGGAGCTTCGTCCCGTCTGGAGAGAGCTCGTACGCGGTGATTCCGCGCCCTGTTTGCCGCTGGCGCTCGCGCCGAGCGCGCTCTTCGGCGCTGAGCTGCTCTTCGGCCCCGCGCAAGATCGAGTCGGCCGTCACGAGCACGCGCGCGGCTGCGCCGCTCGCCTCGAGCACATAGAGGTCGCGCACGAACGAGCGCGGCCCAGAACGCAGAAAGTACGCGCGCGAGCCGTCGGGGCTGACGGTCACGCGCGTCGGCGCGCCCAGCGAGTAGCGAAGCGTCGCTGTGTAGTCCGCCAGAAACCGCGGATCCGGCGGGTCGAGCGGGGCCGCGCCCGCCACGCCGGCGTCTGCCCTCGTCGCGGAGCCTGCGGTTCGAGCCTCCCCGTGGGCAGCGTGCAGCGAAGTCGGCGCCTGAACGCACGAAGACCGCGCGCAGCCAGTCGCAGCGGTCGCCGACGCGACGAGCAGCAAACCGTGGTTTACCGTTGAGAGCTTCATCTCCGCGAAGGGTACACTCCGGGGCCGGAGCGATGGTTTTTCGAACTCGCGCGGATGCGCTCGAAGCGCCGATTTCGGCCTCGGACGCCGTCAAGGACGCGGTGGAGACGATGGTGCGGCAGTTCGCCGACCCCATGGCGTTCTACCGCGAGCTCGTCCAGAACAGCATCGATGCGGGTTCGACCGCCATCGACGTGCGCCTGCGGTACGACAGCGACGACGAGTCGCTCTCGGTCTCGGTCCACGACGACGGCTGCGGGATGAACCTCGAGACCATCGAGCGGTGTCTGCTCGTCCTCTTTCGCTCATCGAAAGACAAAGACCCCACGAAGATCGGCAAGTTCGGCGTCGGGTTCTTCTCGGTCTTCGCCGTCTCGCCCAAGGTGGTTCGCGTAGACACAGGGACCGGGCCCGATGGCTTTCGCGTCGAGCTCAGACCGGACTTCACCTGGGAGGTGACCGAGAGCTCGCCGCGTAAAGGGTCGACCGTATCGCTGCAGATCCCGATGCGACTCAACGAGGCTCGCTCGTTCGTCGAGCGATCGCTCTCGGCGTTGGACCGCTGGTGTCCTCACGTCGAGATCGCGCTGCACGTCTTGTCCTCGGTGCGCGGCGGCGAGGTGGACAAGCGCATCGATCGACCGTTCGGGATCGAGGGGCCCGTGACGCAGCACTCGCGCGGGCCCGCGGGGACCGTGGCGATCACCGTGGCGACCGACGGTCGCGCGGCCTTCTACAAGCGAGGGATCCTGCTCTACGAGTGCCCGAACACGTTTTTGCCCGGGACGTCGTTCAAGGTCGAGTCGAACAAGCTCGTCCACACGGTGTCTCGCGACAACGTCAAGCGCGACGCCGCGTTCGACACAACAATTCAAACCGTGCGAAGAGCGTGCGTCGAGCTGCTCGTCCCAGCGGCCGTTCAATGGGCGCGAGAGTCGCTCGAGGCAGCGCTCTCGGCGGACAGCGTGACGGTCACCGGCAACGAGCGCAACGAGCGCGCGGCGAAGGCGACCCGTTCGGTCGCGGACCTCGCGACCGAGTTCGAGGCGACCGTCCCAGTCCCGCTCTGCGACCCGGACCCTTCGAGCAAGAGCCGCGTGTCCAACGGCGACCCTACGCGCGTGAAGTTCTACGCGCGGAAGCCTGGATTGCTGACGGCCGCGCTCGCCGCGTCGGCGCGCCCTGTGCTCTTTACGCACGCGCTCGGCGAGGCGCACGCCCCGTTTCTTCGCGGACGCATCGACCCCTACGCGGTCGACCCCCACACACGCTACGTCGCGATCGCGCCGCGCGAGCTATCGGACACCGAAACAGACCTCGCGCACAAAGTCGAAGCGTTGCTCGCGGCGGCGTCGATCCCGCTCGCGAGGGTGTGCCAGTTCGACGGTCACGCCGCCGAGTCGCTCTTCCTCGCGCTCGACGAGAGCGCACTCAGAGCCGCGTCGTCGAAGGGAATCGTCCTCGACGCAGGCGACGCGCACACCAAGCTCTACGCCCTCTTCTCCAACCGCGCCTGCGCGATCAACGGCAACCACCCGACCTGGCGCGCGACCGTCATCGCGGCGGACAACGACGCCGCGCTCGCGGCGCTGATCATCGCGCGGATGATCGTGTTGGCCGCGGCGAAGCTCGACAGCGCGAGGGACCGAGCCATTTTCGAAGCCTTTCCTTCGGTGGACTGAGAGATAGCCATGACGCGCGAAGCACAGAAGCCATCGGGACAAAGGCGGGTCCTCGCCCGCGGCGCGGTGGGCGTCGACCCCCGCGCCGCCCTCGCGAAATTGCGCGAGTTCATGCTGCCCGACCCCGCCCTCTACGTCGCAGAGCTCGTGCGCGCGGCGGTCGAGCTGAAGGCCACCAAGATCATCGTCGACAACTCGGCGCGCGACTTCGTGCTCACGTGCGAGTGCGAGGCCGACCCGCTCGACCCTGCGTTGATCGTTCGGCTCTTCGAGCAGCTCTTCGCCAGCGACGCACGCGCGGTGCGCCTTCTCGCGATCGCGACCAACACCGCGCTCGGTCTGCGGCCCCAATTCGTGGACATCTACACGACCACCCCGGCCGCGAGCGCCTCCGAAGCCAAGGCCCCACAGACCGTCGCGAGGGTGCGCTTCATGCCGACGCCCGAGGGCGCCAACACCGACGAGATCGAGCTCGACGGAGCGCTCGAGAACGTCGCGCCCCCCGAGGCGATGCCCGCGCGCGGCCTTCGCGTCCACGTGCGCGAGCGCTTCGGGACCAACGTCCTTCGCGAGTGGTTCACCGAGCCGATCGAGAGCAAGGTGCTGCGCACCCGCTGCCTGCTCGTCCCTGTGCCCGTCGTCCGGGCGATCGACGGACAGCCGATCGATCGCGGTCAGCCTCCGCCCGTGCTCGTGCGAGTTCCGCTCGGCGACAAGCTCCGCGGTGAGATGGGGCTCTTGCGCGCGCACGACCGCGAAATCGACGTGATCGATTTCTACGAGCGAGGCGTCTTGCTCTCGCGCGAGTCGCTGTTTGGCGGCGGCGAGAGCTCGCCCAACCTGCGCGCGTACATCGACGAGGCGCAGCTGCAGACCAACGTCTCGCGCTCGGCCGTCGATCGCACTGGAAACTTCGGTCGCCAGCTCTCTCGCGCGCTGGCCGACGCGCGAGCGCGACTGGTGACCGCCGCGATCGCCGCGCTGTCGGGCCCGCACGGCGCAGACGTCGCGAGCGCGCTGCGCACGCTGATCCTGCGGCGGCTCGGCCGCGATTGGGTGACGATCGTCGAGCGCCCCGCGACCGCCGGCGAAGAGAGCTACCTGCGCCCCGCGCTCGAAGCGCCGCTCATCCCGATGGTCGCGGGAAAGGTCCGCTCGCTCGCAGAGCTCGCCGCGCTCGAGAAGGGGCAAGTGATGCTCTATCACGAGAGCGTTCTGCCCCACGAGTCGCTCGCGCCGTGGCTCCCGTCGGTGGCGCACGCGACCGACGAGACCATCGCGCTCTTGCTCGAGCCGCTCGAGCCAGAGAGCGCGATGGTCGCCATCGCCGAGGCCGAAGAGTCCCGCGCGAGGCATCAGAGGTTCTTCAACCACGCGCCGCGCGAGCCGAGGCTCTCGGGCGACGAGCGCGACGAGATCCTCCGCGTTCCGCTGGGAAAACCCACGAGCGAAGCGCTCGCTCACATCCCCCCGCTCAGGCTCGACGGCGAGATCATCGTGGGCGAGCTCGCGATCGAGCGACCCACGAAGACCGAGCGCGCGATGGAGCTCACCGTGTTCATCAACGGCAGACCGCTGCCGCCCACGGCGGAGGTTGCCGCACCACTATTCATCCGCGCGGCGATCCAGCGAACGGACCTCGAGCCTCGGCTCGACTTCGCCGGGCCGCAGCGCAACGCGGCGTTCAACCAGTGCGTCCAACGGGTGCGGGACGCGGCGTTCGACGCGCTGCTATTCGCAGCAAAATTCCTCGCTGACCCGAAGTCATGCAACGGGGACGACCGGGTCCACTGGATGGGCCCCGCGGCGACCAGGCTCTCGCAGCGGGACCGGGCGTTCGTCATCGTGACCGCGCTGTGGTCTCTCAGCGAGAAGCACTCGTCGAGCATGGCGCGGACGCGCATCGCAAAAGAGCTCGCCGCGCAGCCGGCGCTGAGCGCGGCGGAGATCTTCCGCGGCACCGACGGAAAGTACTGGTCCATCGCGGCCCTCAAAGCGCGCGTCGAGCAGGCGGGCGGCTCGCTCTTGTACACGAGCGACGAGAGGTCTTCGGCGACGCACGGGACGCTCCCGGTCCTCGTCCTCGACGAGCAGCAGCGGGCGCTGATCACGCTCTTGCTCGGCCGCGTCGACTTCGTGGACTACACGCGCTTCACCTCGCGCGGCGGCGAGACCCTTCAGTCGATCGTGAGCCGCGACGACGCCACCGCGGGACCGTGGCTCGAAATCGTGGGCGCAACCGTCAAGGCGCTCGTGTCGGTCGCGCCCAAAAACGGCAGCCTCGTGGTCTTGCACCGCGGCCAGGTCCTCGTTCAGACCGCGGACAGCGGGACGCTGGGCCGCTGCCTCGCGCGCATCGACGACCCCGCGCTCGTGCCCACGAACAATCGCGAGTGGTCTCGGGCGTCCTTCAGCGAAGAGGCGCGGGAGATCTACGACGAAGCGCAGTTCGAGCTGCTCGACGCGCTCTTGCGAGCGATCGGCGGCGATCGAGAGGCGATGTTGAGCCTCGCGCTCTCGGGCACCTTCTCGCCTCCGCAGCACATCCTGAGCTTCATCTTCGTGAGCGCCGCCAGGCTGCGAAGCCTGCCCCCGGACGCCGAGCGAGGGACGGTGCGCAAGGTCACTCACAAGTCCCTCGCGCGCCTGTGCGACGAGCTGCCGCTCGTGCTCGTACAGACGCAGGCCGGCCCCAAGCGCCTCTCGCTCGCAGCGCTGCGCGCGCGCGCGAAGGCGCAGTCGGGTCCGCTGTTGACGCTCGAGAGCGCGCCGTCCGACATCGACTACGACGCGTCGTTCGAGCCGATCATCGTCTCGCGGGGCGAGTTCGAAGCGGCGCTCGCGGTCGGCATCGGCGCGAAGCTCCAAGCGGCCGAGTCGATGGTCCCCGAGCGTCGCCACGCGCGAAAGCAGCGCGTCGCGCTGGAGGCCTTCGAGCGAAGGCGACAGATCGACTTCGAAGACCTCTCTGAGTTCTCCGTGAGCGAGGTGGTGCGCGCCGAGCACGAGACGTACAAGTGCGTGCTCGGGCTCTTGCCTGCGCCGCAGCGAGGGCAGTACCAGGTCGTGTTCAAAGGGCGCGTCGCGGTCTCTGGCGAGCTCGCGGCGACAGAGCTCGCGGACTGCCCAGTGATCATGCGCGTTCAGGTCACGGACGCGCAGAAGTATCTCAGCTTCTCGCTCGACGGCCTCACCCAGGCTGGCAGCGCGCTCATGACGGCGGCGCTCAAACGCGCGCTGAAGAAGCTCGTCGAAGAGGTCGCCAAACGCGCGGACGGAACGCGAGACCCCGGCGACTCCGCTCGCACTCTCGTGGCAACCTACTGCTCGGACGCCGGGCGCGTCGACGAGAAGCTCCGCTCGCGAGTGAGCCGCGCCGTGTTGTGGAGAGCTGTTCCGACCGGGCTCGCGAGCGTCGATCAGTGCGCGGCGCACGGGCGCGGCCGAGTGCTCTACGTGAGCAGCGCGTTCGACGGCTGGATCGAAGCGCCCGAGGGCGAGACCGATCCGATCGGCGCGTTTCTGCCATCTGTGCCCGAAGGGGCGAAAGAGGCGCGAGAGGCGGCGCGCGCGGCGCGAGGTCGGGTGCTCTCGGCGCTGGAGTATCTCTCGACGCTCGCGCCCAAGGACGCGACGGAAGAGTTCGAGCGGCTCCAGCGCGCGCGGCGAATCCTTCGCAGCGCGAAGGACACCGTCGTGCTCAGCGGAGCCCCCTCGCACCCGGCGCTCGCGACGCGCATCGAGCAGCACGACAACAAGCTCGGCGTCGGAGAGCTGCGCCTGACGACCTCGGGCGCGCCCGAAGCGGTGATCCACCTCTTCTTCAACGGCAGCCCCATCCGCGTCGTGCGTCAACCGGCGCCGATTTCGCTGGCCATCGCGGTCGAGTCGTCGGTGCTCACAAACGACCAGGTGCGCATGGGGCCGGTCCCTGACGCGCTCGTGAACAAGCTCGTGTCGATCGCCCGCAAGGTGATCATCGGCGCGATGAAGGTCCACGAAGAGCTCCCGCCGTGGTCCTACCCTGCGCAGCGATGGGCGCTCTTGAGCGGCGACGGGGTGACGAACAATTTGAAAAAGCGACCCACTTTTCAAGACACCCTCGGCAAGGCGCTGTCGCTCTCGGACCTCGACGAGCAGCAAGGCCGATTCGGGCACGTCGCCTACAGCCTCGACCCTCCGGGCGTCGCGCTCGAGCCGCTCGACGAGGGGCGTCGGGTGTGGCGCACGACCGCGCACGAGGCCTCGTGGCTCACGGGAAAGCGCGTTCCGATGGACTACACGCAGCCGCTTCGCGACGAGCAGACCAAGAGGATCGTGATCCGCGAGGCGCTCCCCTCGGACACGCCGCTGCTCGAGCTCACGATCGCGGATCACCAGTTCGAGGGCGAGGTCGCGCTGCTGTCTTCGCGACAAGCTCCGACGGCGAAGGTGTACTTCTGGCAGGATCGAAGGCCCCTCGGCGAGACCTCCGTCAGCGCGCCCTGGCCCGCGACCGTCGCGATCGACGTCGCTGAGCTCAGGCCCAACCGCGCAGAGACGGCCCCGGTCGAGGACGCCCCGTTTCATCGGACGTGCGCGGAGATCCCCGAGCTCGTCCGACGCGCGCTCGACGCGCAGTTTCAAGAGCCCGCGACGGCGCTCGCGATGATCCGCACCGACCGCGGCGGCAGCCCTGCGCTGCGCGGCGGCCGCGTGCGCGCGTTCGGAAAGCTCTGGCTCCTCGCGGACCCCCTCGAACCAGGCCGCATCGACGTGCGCGAGCCAGGCGAGCGGACCATCCGCCCGTACGACACGCGCGCCGCCACGCAGACGACCCGCGTCAAGACGCTGCCGGTGGGCGGGCTCGTGTGGTTCAACAAGGCCGAGCACGACGACCCGTCCGTCGCGTTGCAGGTCGCAGAGCTAGTGCGCTGGGCGTACCGCGCGCTGCTCGGCCAGCTCGTCGCCGCAAAGAAGGCGACGAGCAACGCGCAGCTCGCCCACATGGCGTACGCCGCCGCGGCGCGGGTCATCGACACGGACGCCTTGAAAACATGGGCGAAGGACCGCCTGCTCCCGGACACGTGCACCAACTTCACCCGCCTCCAAGAGCATTTCGGAAACGCCAAGACCCTCGAGCTCTGCCCCGAAGGCGACCCTCGCGCGTCGCAAGAGCGGTTCGTCGTCGCGCGATCGAACGACCGATGGTTCACCGTGCTCGAAGAGCTGTCGTTGATCCAGGTCGCGACTCCCTCCTCGGAGACGCCCATGACGACGCCCCCCGCGACGACGCCCCCCAGGCCCGCCACCGCGACGACGACCGCGACGACGACCGCGCCGACGACCGCGCCGAGCCCCGCGCCCAAACCCGCGACCTCACCGAGACCGACGGCGGACGCGCCCAAAGTGCAAGAGACGTCGAGGCCCACAAAGCGCGCGGCGCCCACGGTGGGCGAACACGTCCTCTCGCTGTTGCGCAAGCACGGGGTGGTCGAGCGCGATCTCACTTCGATCTCGGTCGACCGCGCTCCGGGCGCTGGAGTGCTCGCGACCTACGACAAGGGCACGGCGACCGCGGTCATCTTCGAGCGCCACGACGTGGTCGCTCGGCTGCTCACCGCAGCGAACCCAACCCGCGCGCACACGGTCCTCGCCATGGCGGTGCTCGGCGAGATGAACCGCGCGGTTCAGCGCTTCACCGACGCCGATGAGTCCCGCGTGCTGGGCTCCCTCTTGATCGAGCTGTCGGGCACCGCGCTCTGAGCGAAACGACGTTTGCCACAGAGCCGCGGGGCGGCCCCCACCCGCGGCGTCCGCTCGAGAGAGGTTCGTCGCAAGTCCACGTGGTTTCGTCGGGCGGGCGCGCGGCATTCACGTCGCGGTGCGCGCCGTACATTGGCTTACCTCTCCCGATGCGGTAGAAGCCACTCGACAGTGGACTCGACTGCCTCGTTCACCACGCGAACGCAGCGTTGGATCGTCGCGACGATCACGACCCTGCTCTGGACCTGCTCGTCCGCCGCCCTCGCACAGACCGCGCGCCCGACGACGCCCACCAGCGACGTCGCGTCGCTCGTTCGTCAGGCGACCCTCGCGCACGAGGCGACGGACTACGCCACGGCGCTATCGCTCTATCAGCGTGCGTTCTCGAGCAGCAACGACCCGTACTTGCTCTTCAACATCGCGCGCATGCACTTGCTCTTGCGCCGCTACAGCGAGGCGCAGTCGACGCTGCAACGGTTCATCGAGCGAGTCCCCGACGCGCCCAATCGCGGGACGGTGGACGCGATGCTGCGCGACGCTTCTCGCGAAATCGAACGGCAGCGACTCGAGCGAGAAGCGGAAGAAGCCGCCCAGCGCCAGCGCCGCGAGGACGAGGCCCGCCGCGCAAACGAAGCGCGAAATCGCCCTGTCGCGCCCGTGGCGTTGCCTCCGCGCCCCGCCTGGCCGTGGGCGCTCGTCGCGGTCGCGGGAGGCGCCGCGATCGGTGCGGGCGTCTCCGCTGGCCTCTACGCGAGCGCCGCGGGCGACCTCCACAACCGCGCCATCTCCGGGTGCGACACGAGCGTGACCCCGCTTCAGTGCCCTGCCGATTCGCGAGGGAGCGTGCTCTTCGAGAGCGCGCGATCGGCGGGAGGCGCGATGGTCGGCCTCTCGATCGCAGCGGCGGCGTTGGGCGTCGGCTCGGCCGTCGCGTTCGTCGTGACGACCCCACGCGCCGAGGCGCGCGCGACGGTGAGCGTGAACATCGACCCCCGCGGCGACGCGGCGGTGATCGTGCGAGGGAGCTTCTGATGGCCAATCGATGGTTCATCGCGTGCTGCGCGATCGCAGCGGCGTACGGGGCGTCGGCGTGCGTGTTCTTTCCGACGCCGACGTTCGTCCCGAGCGATGGCGCGCTCGACGCGCGGGGAGACGTCGCCCCGATCGACGCGGCCGACGCGCAGACCTCGTCGGACGTCGTCGTGGACACGCCGCCGCTCGACGCCGCGTGCGCGCCTCGCCGGTTCGACTGCGATCGCGACCCGGCCAACGGCTGCGAGGTCAGCGAGTCCGTCGCGAACTGCGGCGGCTGCGAGCGCGCGTGCGCGCTGCCGAGCGCGACCCCAGCGTGCGTCGCCGGCGAGTGCCGCGTGAACATGTGCGTCGCAGGCTTCGGCAACTGCGACATGGATCCGCGCAACGGCTGCGAAGAGCGGCTCGACAACGCGGCGCACTGCGGAGCCTGCGATCGTTCGTGCTCCGGTGCGACGCCGGTCTGCGCGGGCGGGAGCTGCGCGACCGGCTGCGGTCCGGGCCTCTCGCGATGCGGCGGACTGTGCGTGGAAACACAAAACAACGACGCGCACTGCGGCGCGTGCGGCACGGTTTGCTCGCCGGTGTCGAACGGCCAGCGTCGCTGCGAAATGAGCGCCTGCGTCCTTCGATGCAACCCTGGCTTCGCCAACTGCGACAGCGACGCGAGCAACGGATGCGAGACGCCCCTCGGCACCAACACCAACTGCGGAGCCTGCCGCGCGAGCTGCGCGGCGGGAAGAACCTGCAACACGGCGACCGGAACGTGCACAGCGTCCTGCGCCGGCACGGACTGCTCTGGAGTTTGCGTCGACGTATCGACCTCGCTGAACAACTGCGGGTCCTGCGGAAACAGCTGTCCGACGAGAGCCAACGCCACTCCGAGCTGCGCGATGGGCCGTTGCGAGAGCGCTTGTGTCCCCGGCTACTCCGACTGCGACGCGAACGCGACCAACGGCTGCGAGGCGCAGCTCTCATCGAGCGCCGCCCACTGTGGTGCGTGCGGTCGCGCGTGCTCGTTCTCGAACGCCTCGGCGAGCTGCGTCTCTGGCGCGTGCGTGATGGGCGCGTGCAACGCGGGGTTTGCGGACTGCGACGCCAATCCCGCGAATGGTTGCGAGGTCGACACGCGAAGCAGCCCGATGAACTGCGGCGCGTGCAGAACCGCTTGTACGCTGCCCAACGCCACGTCGACGTGCGTGGCCGGGGTCTGTCGGATCGCGTCGTGCACGCCCCCGTTCGGCGACTGCGACGGCGTCGAGTCCACCGGCTGCGAGCGGTCGTTGACGACCATCTTCGCCTGCGGGATGTGCGAGGTCGAGTGCGACCGCCCCAGCGTTTCGTGCCGAACGCCTCGCTGCGATTCGAGAGGTCGAGAGCCGATGTGCACGTGCGGCGAGTGAGCGCGCTCACTCCTGGCGGTTGTCGATCTGCGCGCGCTGCAGGCCGC
Source organism: Deltaproteobacteria bacterium Ga0077539 (assembly GCA_001465015.1). Lineage (GTDB taxonomy): Bacteria > Myxococcota_A > Polyangia > Polyangiales. Next base: position 24,629 of record LNEO01000357.1, read on the forward strand.
CCGAGTAGTCGACGTACACGGTCTTCACCTCGCTGAAGAACTCGTACGGCGCCCAACCGCCCTCGCGGTGACCGTTGCCCGTGCCCTTCACGCCGCCGAAGGGAAAGTGCGCCTCGGCGCCGATCGTGGGCGCGTTGATGTACGTGATTCCTGCTTCGATGCGCTCGATCGCGCGAAACGCCGCGTTGACGTCAGCGGTGTAGATCGAGGACGAGAGGCCGTACTCGACCTCGTTGGCGACGGAGATCGCTTCGTCCAAAGACGAGACGCGAATCACGCTGAGCACCGGTCCGAACACTTCTTTGAGCGCGAGGGTCGAGCCGCGCTGGACGTTGTCGACGAGCGTCGCGGGATAGAACCAACCCTTGGCGAGCGGGCCGTCCGTGGGGATCGCTCCGCCCGTGAGGACCTTTCCGCCCTCGCTCTTGCCCTGCTCGACGAACGCATGAACGCGCTCGCGGTGCTTCTTCGAGATGAGCGGACCGACGTCGACGCTCTTGTCGGCCGGGTCGCCGAGGACGAGCTTGTTCGCGCGCTCGATGAGCTTGGGCAGCAATCGATCCGCGACGTCACCGACCGCGATCAAGCGAGAGGTCGCGGTGCAGCGCTGCCCTGCGGTGCCGAAGGCGCCCCACAAGATCCCGTCGACCGCGAGGTCGATGTTGGCGTCGGGCAGGACGATGACTGGGTTCTTTCCGCCGAGCTCGAGCGTGACGTGCTTGAGGGTCTTGCCGCCCTCGGACGCGATGAGCTTTCCGACCTCGGTGCCGCCGGTAAACGACAGGCAGCTGACTCCGGGATGCGCGACGAGGGCAGCGCCTGCTTCTTCGCCGTACCCGTGAACAACGTTGAGCACGCCCTTGGGCAGCCCGGCGTCCCACAGCGCCTGCGCGAACATCGCGCCCGAGCACGGGGCCTCTTCCGCGGGCTTCCACACGACGGTGTTGCCGCACACGAGCGCGGGGTAGATCTTCCAGCTCGGGACGGCGATCGGAAAGTTCCACGCGGTGATGATCCCCGCGACGCCGATGGGGCGGCGGATGGTCATGCCGAACTTGTTGGGAAGCTCCGACGGCGCGGTGCGACCGAACAACCTGCGTCCCTCGGTGGCAGCGTAGTAGGCCGTGTCGATGGCCTCCTGGATGTCACCCTTGGCCTCTTCTGTGCGCTTTCCCATTTCGCGCGACATGACCGCGGCGATTTCGTCTTTGCGCTGCTCGAGGATTCGGCCGGATTTCGCGAGGATTTCACCGCGCGCTGGGGCGGGCAGCCTCGACCACGCCTCGAACGCCTCGCGCGCGATCTTCACGGCGCGATCGACGTCTGCGGCGCCTCCGCGCGGAGCGATTCCGACGAGCGCGTCATCCGACGGAGAGTGAACTTCGAGCGTGCGACCGTCGGCCGACGGAGTCGCGACGCCGCCAATGTTGTGCGTGAGCTGGATCGTCATGGGCCCAGGAGGGGAGCGCACAGGACGAGTGATGGTCAAGCGTTGGCGGAGAGCCCCGATCGTCGAGCGCTTGCTCAGAGATCCGCGCACGAACGCGCGGAGCGGGGACAAGAGCCGGAGCCCCAGGCGCGTACCATCGGGAGAGAATCAACGATGCGAGACCCATTGTTCGTCCCCGCGCGGCGTGGCTGGCCCCTCGCGCTGCTCGCGGCGCTGAGCACCATCGCGGCAATCGCCCGAGCCGAAGGAGACGCCGCGGCGCCCTCGGGCCCATCGACTCCGACGGCGACCCACGGAGCCGAGCGCGTGGTCGAGCTCGGGCTCGGGGCGAACTTTTCTTGCGCCCGCACCAACCTCGGCCGCGTGCACTGTTGGGGCAGCGCCATCGGAGCGATGTACGGTCGCGCCGTCGCGGAGCAGCGCACAGCGGCAGAGATCGCGTCGATTTCTGGCGCGACACGGCTCGTTGCGGGCGCGAGCCACGCGTGTGTGCTCGACGCCCTCGGGGCCCTATCGTGCTGGGGAACCAACTACGACTCGCAGCTCGGCGGCGGATCGCGGTTCGACGACGCGCTGCGGAGGGTGTCGCTGCCAGGCCGCGTGCTCTCGGCGAGCGCGGGCGCCGCGCACACCTGCGCCGTCGTCGAAGCGCACGGGCTCTACTGTTGGGGAAACAACAGTCGCGGCCAAACGGGCGTGCCGTCGAACGGATCGGTGAGCGCTCCGACACACGTCGCCGCGGCGGGCGACGTCGTCGAAGTCGCAGCCGGTGGGTACTTTACCTGCGCGCGACGCGCGAACGGAGCGGTGCTCTGCTGGGGCGACAACGAGTCGGGTCAGCTCGGGCGGACGGGAGAGGACGCGACGCCCGCGCTCGTGGCAGGGATCTCTGGAGCGCGATCGATTCGGGCTGGATACAACCACGTGTGCGTGACGCTCGCGGATCGCAGTGCGCGCTGCTGGGGGCTCAACGCGTGGGGAGCGATCAACGCCTCGAACGACCGCGCGGTGGCCACTCCGGCGTCGCTCTCGTCGCTCGGCGCGCCGGTGCGAGACCTCTCGCTGGGATACGCGTTCACCTGCGCGATCACTGACGAGCCGCGGTCGACGGTGCGGTGCTGGGGTCACGCGGCGTACGGAAAGTGTGGTCGAGCGCCGACTTCAGCGCGCAACGCGACGGCCACGACCGTGACGCTCAGCGACGAGCCGGTCTCGCTGTTTACCGGCCATGACCACAGCTGTGCGATCTTGCGCGACGGCGGCGTCGAGTGCTGGGGAACGGGCGCGCGCGGCGAGCTCGGCGACGGGCGCGAGAGCGAACGACGGACGCCCACGTTGGTCGCCGGACTGACAGGGATCACGCGCATCGGGGCCTTTGGCGCAGGGACCTGCGCTGGGTCGCGCGACGCGCTGCATTGTTGGGGCGACGGGAGGCGCGGTCGATTCGCGCTCCCGAGCGATTGGGGCGCGGCGGCGCCCGCGCGGTTCGGCGGCGACATGGCCGGCGGAGTGTTCTCGATCGGCGGAAGCAACGTGTGCATGTGCGCTCCCGGTTGGCCGTGCAGCTGCGCGGGCGAGGGGCTGCTCGACCAGTCGGGCTACGTGCTCGGGCTGGTCTCGACAATGATGATCGACCTCGGTCCGCGCTGGCGCCGGCCGCGGGTGCGGTCGATCGCGGCGACGGAGTCTGTCACCTGCGCGGCCCGGAGCGATGGAGTGGCGAGCTGCTTCGGGTCGGACAACACGAATTTGATTCCTGGCACAAGAATTCCAGGCGCGCGAAGAGCGGCCCGAGAGGTGAGCTTCGGGCTGCGCGGTCCCGTCGAGCTGCACGGCGGACAGAGGCACGTGTGCGCGCTCGATCAGCGAGGCACGCTCGCGTGCTTCGGTCACAACGATGCGCAACAGATCAACGACGGCGCCGCGATGGTCGGCCCTGCGGTGGTGTTCACGGGGGTGCGGCGAGCGCGTCGCGCGCGCGCGATCGGACCGCTGGTCGCGCTCGGAGCGCACAGGACGTGCGCGATCTTCTCGGGCGCGGTGCGGTGTCGAGGCGGTCTACCCGGGAGCCCTATTTCGTGGACGACCGCCGAGGGGATCACCGACGCCGAGGCGCTCTACGGAGGGGACGAGAGCTTCTGCGCGCGACGGATCGGCGGCGCGTGGCTCTGCTGGGGGAGCAACCTGAACGGGCAGCTAGGCCTCGCGCCCAGCAGCGCAGGGGTCGCGCAGGCGTACGCGACGACTCCGACCGACGCGCCGTTGTGGCGAGGCGCGGTGGATCTCGCGTTCGGAACGACGCACGGCTGCGGTCGGTGGGCTGATGGAACGGTGCGCTGCATGGGATCGAACACGCTCTCGCAGCTCGGCGACGGGACGACCTCGTGGACCGCGCAGCCCGTTCGCGTGCGATTCACGCAGCGCGTGGCTGGGCCGTGAAGGCGCGCGACCGAACCGCCTCCGCGAAGGGTGCGATTACGGGCCGTAAGCGACTTCGCCTGCACAGGGCCATTCCGAATCTGGCGCCCATTTTGTCCGCTTTGGTCTTGTGTCCGCGGCTCGCCGCGACGTCATCGGGATCGATCGCCGCGTCGCGAGCAGCGAAGACGCGACGCTCTTCGACGCACCGGTCACGGGCCGTACAGCACCATGGGGCGGTCGTAGAGGGTCGCGTGCTGCCGAGGGCCCCAGCCCCTTCGCTCGGCGACGCGGATCGAGCGCGCGTTGTCGCCGTGGATCATCGCGAAGAGCGGCTCGCTCTCGCGCGGAGTGAATCGATCGAGCAGCGCGTTTGCAGCTTCGCTCGCGAACCCGTTGCCCCATGCAGCGCGCTCGAAGGTCCACCCCATCTCGAGAAAGGGAGCCCACGGCGAGGGCTCGTTTTGCGGGGTCACGCTGAGGCGCGCTCCATCGTGAACGCTCGAGCGATAGTAGCGACCGATGCCGCAGCGACCGATGGCGCGACCGCGGTGCACGACCACGCGCTGACCGAGCCCCTCTTGGTGCTGCGCGATCGTTCGCTCGAGCCACGCGCGATGAAGCTCGGTCGAGCGCGGCTTTCCGTCGCCGAGGTAGCGATAGACCTCTTCGTCTTCGTGAAGCGCGTCCAAGAACGCGAGGTCCTCCCAAACAAAAGGGCGCAGCTCGAGCCTCTCGGTACGCAGCGTGTCGATCACGCGCGCGAGTGTACTTCGAGCGTGCTGCGCGATCGGGTGGCGCTTCGGCCTACGCTCACAACGGCGGTGCGCCGTTGCCGCCCTGCCCGCCGGACCCTTCGGGCGACGCGACGGGCGCAAACGGACGCGCGGGATCCCACGCGGGCGGCGCGGCGGGAGGAGCTCCCGGCGGCGCGAAGGGATTCGCTGCGGGCGCCGGTGGAGGCGGCGAGCCAGGAGGCATCGCCGGCTGCGCCTGCGCGGGCGCAGGGGGCGGCGCGAACGGGTTGGGAGGCCCACCAGGAACCGGAGGAAGCGCAGCGGGCTCGAACGTCGCGACACCCGGCGCTGTCGGCGCGAAGCCAGACCCAGGCGGCTGCGGAGGCATCCCTGGCGCGGCCGACGAGGGCTGCATGGCCGGCTGCGGCTGAAACGGTTGAAATCCCTGCGGCGGTTGCATCGCAGGGGGCGGCTGCATCCCAGGCGGCTGAAACGCCTGCGGAGCCGGAGCCGGAACTGCGGGCGCAAAGGGCGACGCAGCGGGAGCTGCCGGTGCAAACGCCGGCGCACCCGCTGCCGCGGGCGCAAACGCCGGGGCGCCCGCTGCCACGGGAGCAAACCCCGAGGGAGGAGCCTGCGGGGCAGCGCCGGGCGCGAGCGGGGCGAAGCCTCCTGGCGTAAGCGGAGCGGCGGCTGGAGCGCTCGGTGCTGGGGCCGCGGGCGCAGCAGCCGGCGCATTGGGAGCGCGGCGGACGTTGGCGACCGCGACGAACGACTCTCCGCCCGAGTCGAAGCGGACCTTGAGCAGCGCGCCGAGCGGATTGGCCTCGACGACCGTTCCGGGTTCGAGCGCGCCGCCGAGGCGCGATGCCATGACGCGATCACCTGCTGAAAAACTCATCGAAGACCTCCGGTAGCACGCCGCGAAAAGGGGTGGGCTGCGGCGGGACACATCGCCCGAGTGTAACGCGGACACTTGACGGAGGGAGCGCTTGCGAGAGACGACTTCGGTCGATGACTTCTTCGCGTGTGACCACTGGACGGGCGTTTGTACTCGCGGTCGTACCCGCGTTGTTGCTGGCTCGCTGCGGTTTGTGGCCGTCTTTTCCAGACGAATTGCTCTCGGGCGACGCAGGCGCCGACGCGCGCACGGACGCGTCCGACGCGCGTACCGATGGAGAAACCGGCGTTCAAACCGACGGCGGCCCCGGATCGGACGCGGACGCGACGGTCGCGGACGTGCCTTCGGACGTGCCCGACCCACAATGGAACGGGTTTCGGACCTGCGGCCCGCCGCCGAACATGATGCTCACGCCCGAGCCCGCGTTCACAGCGATGCCCAACCCGCTCGCTGGCATCGCTTCGCCTCGCGACATCACCTTCGACGGCCAGGGCAACATGCTCATCGTCGGCCGCGAGCCCGGCGCCAACACCGCGCTCTTCCGCGTGAACAACGCCGGGATGGTCCGCACGTTCTTCAGCGCGTCGCTGGGCTTCTTCTTCGGCGCTCGCTACCTCGTCGAC
>LNEO01000358.1 GCA_001465015.1 Deltaproteobacteria bacterium Ga0077539
CAGGCATGGTCGAAGGCCGACTGCCCTTCTCTGGACCCACGCCGTGGGGCTCGGTCGCGCATCCCAACGGGTCGTTCGTCGTCATCGACAGCACCGACGCGCAGATCCTCCCGTTTGGCGCGGGCATGCTCCCGGCGACGCCGCCCACACCCGTCAGCACGGCGGGCGCGATGGCGCCAGCGCCCGACGCGATGCGCGCGGCCGTGTACTCGGCGAACTATCGCAAGCTCTTCATCGTCGCGGCGAACAACAACGTCATCCACGAGTACGACGTCAGCGAGGCAGGCACCATCGACGGCATGTCGCGACGCGTGTACGCCACGTTGCCGGCGATGAGCTTCCCCCGGTCCCTCGCCTTCGACGAGTGC
>LNEO01000359.1 GCA_001465015.1 Deltaproteobacteria bacterium Ga0077539
CCATCGAAGCGCTCTCGCTCTCTTCTCCCTCTTGGCTGTCCGCGCCCGCCGCATGCGCTGCCTTGCGGCGCATGCCCCGCGACGCTCCTGCGGCGCGCGCTGCCCCCGAATTCATTCGGGGGCAGACCCGCAGACCCCGAATTCATTCGGGCAGACCCGCAGACCCCGAACGAACGCACGCACGCACGCACGCACGCTCGCTCGCTGAGCTCCTGGGCAGCGCCCGCAGACCCCCGCACGCGCGCACGATCCGCAATCACACCCGTCCTTGGGGATGCGCGAGAGCATGTCCTCTGTGAGCAGCGCGAACATCGCGCCGCCAACACAGCGTCGCTCGACACAGTATCCCCCGTGAAACCAGCGGCGAACGCACGGTGCGGGGCGGTGAGCCGAACGCGGCGCGGTCGCAAAGCGTCGTGCCGCAGCTGCGCCGACGACACCACTGGCGCCCGGCAAGCCGAATCAGGCCAGCGCGGCGAGGACCTCGTGGGCGGCGCGCTCCCCGGCGAGGATGGCGCCCTCCATGTAGCCGAACCATTTCGACGATGTCTCGGTGCCGGCGAAGTGGAGGTTGCGCACTGGGTCGCGCCACGCGGGCCCGAAGTTGGTCCATGCCCCAGGTGGGAGAAACGCGACGTAGCCGCCGCGCGCCCACGGGTCATCGGCCCAGTCCTTTTCGACGACGTCGATGGCCGTCCTGGCCCGGGGGCCGAAGTAGCGGGCGAAGCACGACAGCAGCACCTTCTTTCGCGCGGCCTCGCCTGCAAATGCCCACGTGCGTGCCTCGTGCCCCTCGAAGAACCCCATGAGGATGCCGGGGATGCCGCTCGCAGGCGTGGCGTCGAACACCGCCTGAACCGGCCCCACGTCGGAGATCGCGTGGCCCGAGAGGCCGCGCTCGCGCCACCACGGGGACTCGTAGATGGCGAAACACTTGATGACGCTGCCCATGGGAAAGCGCTGCCACAGCTGATCCTTCGTCCCCGGAAGCGGGGGATCACACGCGATGCGCGCGGCGAGCGTTGGGGGCACCGCGATGATCGCCCGCCGCGCGTCGACTTCGAAGCCGTCGCCCCACAGCCGGACGCCCCCGCCCTCGTGGGTGATGCGACGGACCGGCGTGTGCGTGCGGACGCCGCCGATGCGCGCCGCGAGCGCGTCGGCCACCCGCTGCGCCCCGCCCACGAACCGGTCCTGCTGCGCGCCCCCCTCGGTGGCGAGGAGCGGACCCATGCCGCCCGCAGCGCGGATGTAGAAGAGCGCGTGGAGCAACGACAGGTCGTCGGGGTCGCTCGCGTACACGGACTCCAACGTGATGGCGACGATATCGTGCGCGGCCTTGTCCTTTACGTGGAGGTCGAGCCAGGAGCGCGCGGTCATGCCGTCAAGCCTCTTTGCGTCCTTCGTCTTCCAGGGGGCCTTCGGATTCACGGTCTTTGCGAGCGCGTCGAGCTTCGCGAGCGCCGCGTCGACGTGCCGGCCCGGCGCGCCTCGCAGCGGCGGCACCACGCCGCCGAAGCGAGAGAGCCTGCCCCGGAAGCAGAGGACATTGTCGCCGGACGTGTACGTCGGGAACGTCTCGACGCCGAGCTCGGCGGCGAGCGCCCGAATATTCTTCTGTTGCGGGCCCACCCATTGCCCACCGAGGTCCACAGGCGCGCCGGTCGCGTGGGTGACGGTGTGGATGCGGCCGCCGACGCGATCGCGTGCCTCCAGCACCACCACATTCTTCCCCGCCGCGCGCAGGACCCGCGCCGCACAGAGCCCCGAAAACCCCGCGCCCACGATCGCGACGTCAACCTTCGCCATAGTCCATTCGTAGCGCGAATCGCAGGCCGCGAGCCACCCGTGGCAGCCGCGCATCGCGACAATAAACCATCGAATCAAAGAGATAAATCCGGTGCCGGGTGTGTCCCGTCATCGGCGTCCTTCGGGATCGATGGAGCACCCCCACAGACGTATTGCGAGCAGCCTCGGCCGCGCTTCCGTTGTCCCGTGGGTTGGTTTGATCGCGGTAGAGACGGCCCTTCGTCGATACAAACTCGGGCCGCCCCCGCACAGATCCGAGCGAGCGGAGCTACCGCACTCGGCGGATAGGAAATCCGACAGCGCGCGCGTGCTCGAGCGACCTCCGTTGGATGTCCTATCGTCTTCATCACGCGCGACGACGCTGAGCGCGGCGCTGCGGCGTTGCGCGCGCGACGCCCGCGGCTCGATGCGGATCCACCCGCAGCTCGGCCACGCGATCGACCGAGCCGTGATCGTCGAGAGCGACGAGTTTCTCCGTTCGATCGAGCAACCATGAGCCGCGCTGTCCGTCCGTCGCGCGGGCTCGCTCGATGGCGCTGTCGACGACGGGGTGGCGATCGCGCGTTCGCGCCGAGGAGTCTGCCGCATCCGCGAGAAGGAGCGGTCAGTTCTCGAATCCGAACTGGTGCGCGATCGACTCACGCAGCGTCCGAGCGTTCGCTCGATCGATGTATCCGAAATCCATCCACGCCACCGGCTCTCGCCGCGTCGTGAGCGCATTGACCAACGCGGCGCGGTTGCCGAGCGCGTACACGATGGCCAGGTCGGGCTTGAACCGGGGCTGCTCGAAGGCCGGCCGGTAAAACCCGACGGTCGCAGCGAGGCCGCCGAGCACGCGGACGCAGGACCCCGGCCCTGTCGTGGAGAACGGCCACGATCGATCCACCCGACGCCATCCGAGCCTCTCGGGATGATGAGGATCGAGGACCACGGGCAGCATACCCTTGCGATCGATCGCAGACCGCCAAGGCAACCACAGGCGATTGGTCACTTGGACAGCGGCTGCGCGCGAGTACACACCCACATCGCACCGCGCGTCCCCCAACGGGGGCATTGGCTCGAGCGACGAGAGAGGGATCGATGGGTCGACGAGGACCGCCGGTCGCTGTGCCGGTCCGTTGTCGATCGCGTTGCACTCGATGAACGATCCGACGCGTACGCACAAGCCCCACGAAAACAACTCGACGAGCTCGCCGTCGGCCGACGGTAAGGTCATCTCGAACCGCTGTTCTAGACACTCGACGTGCGCTCCGGTTCGCGCGCACACTGAATACGGAAGCTCAAAGACCGAGTCCGCCGTACGCCAACGACGAACCGTGGGCTGTTGGGGCGGGTGCCACTCGATGCACTCGACCGCGCGCGTAGCCGCGATGAACGCGCAGGCAGTGTTTCGCCCTCTGTCGAACGAATGCCACACCACGCCGCGCCTCACCCAGGGCTGGCTCGCGAGCACGTCACGCAGACGCGTGGTTTCAGGAGGAGGAAACCAGCACCGGAGCACCCCTCCCACGGTGATCCCGCACACGGTTCGATTGTACAGCCACACCCCGTGCATCGGATCTCGGTCGTCACGCCAGCTCGCAGCGAGAGTCGACAGCGATCGCACGACCCCAGTGCCCTCCGAGAGGTCTTCGTCTGCGTAGGGCACTTCGCTGAGGTCGAACGCCTCGACGACGCGCGCCGCTGATCCGGAGGTCAGAAGCGCGCTCAGCGCCGCGGTCAGCACGAGGTCTCTTCGTGACGCGATCATTGCAGGCCTCCCCTCGCCAACGCGTGCGTGAATCGTTGGCCTGCGTCGCTGCCGCCAGGCATCGGATGCTGGTAGACGCGCATGGCGAGGCGCACGTCGCGCTCGTTCAATCCTGCGGGATCGACGATGATATTGAAGTCGTACTCGTTGCGAGTCTTCGCGGCTTCGACGGCGGCGAACAACGCTTCGAGCGTGGGCGCCACAAACGTGCGGCGCTGCGCGCCGTTGGGATCGCGCGAATCGTGCCAGCAGTATCCGCCCGGGATGCGGGTGACGGACACATCGTGCAGACTCTGCGGAGCAGCGCCGGAAATCAGCGCGAAGCCGCCGTGCGCGAGAAGTAGTTCGACAGCCGGGGCGAGCGCTGCGAGCGGGCCGCGACGATCGAAGTAATGCGCGGGTAGTCCCGTGGTCCCGACAGACTCGAATCCGAGCAACATCGCGATCGCGCGGCGCTCGTTGTTGAACTCGAGGATCAGCTGTTCTCTCGTCCGCGGCGCGCCGCCGACGCTCGGGCGATCGCCGTTTCGAATGGCAAAACCCAAGTCGATCGCGCGCGCTACGGTGGCAAACTGCTGCGCGTCCAAAGGACTGCCGCGTTGCGCCGCCGCGCGGATCGTCGCGACATTGCTGGCCAGCCATCGCGCTGCGCGAGCTTCGGACGAGGTTACGCCTCGACACGTCGAGGACACTTGCGCTAGCACTCGGTCCATCGCGGACGCCCGATCCCCCGGAGGAAGTGACTCGATCGCAGCGAGCACGCCCGTCAGGATGCTCGCGCTGTTGCACGTGGGAGCATTGCCCTGCCTCGCCGCCTGCGTGGACACGCCCGCGAACGTCACGCTCGGCTCTGTCGGCTTGCTCTGCTTGTCCCGCGTCGACGCGAGCGGCTCGCCGATCAGCGCGCGAAGCCGCGCTTGGGCGCGCACTGTATCGGGACTGCTTCGAGCGCACTCGAACGAGTCTCGAAGGTGACCGCTGTTCGGAGACGGTCGCGCTTGCTCTCGCGCGTCGGTCCGCTCGCTCCCTCGGGCACCGCTCTCGGTACTCTCGACGACGTCCGACTCGGTCGGGGCCGCCTTCCTCGCTTGCACTCGCATCGCAGAACTTCGCCTTTCACCGTCGACACGCTTGGGTGACGGCGCGGCTTGATCTCGAACCAGCGCCAAGAGTTGCGTGCCTCGAACGATTCGCGCGAGAGCTCGCGACAGGCAGCGAGCATTCGTCTGTCTTTTCACCGACCAAGTCGCGTTTTACGCGCCGCGTCTAACGCGGAGTTAGGCCGGCCTAACTCGCCCACGAGCGGTCCGTCGCCCCCCTCCTCGCTCGATTACGCGTGTCGCTCCTGGAGCTCGGCGCGCACGCGTTCGTCGTGGCGCTCGAGATCGGCGCGCGTTTGCCAGTGCGTCGAGAGCAACGCGCGCTCGCGGGGCGCTTCGGTTCCGTAGCGAAGGCCGCCGAGGGCGTCGGCGCACAGGCTCTCGGCGTCGACTGCGAGCGGGCTCGCCAGCAGGGGCCCGACCGTCGCGGCACCGCGTGAGAAATCCCCGCTGGATGAGAAGCAGGTCCGGCCCCGCGGCGATCACGCCGACCGTCGTCGGCGGGGTGATCTTGTCCGTGAACTCGACGCGCCAGAGCTCCGCTCCCGTGTGCAGATCGCGAGCGAACGCCTCGCCTGCCGGGCGCGCGGACCGGGTCAGGGTGCGCGGTTCCGCTCGTCGGTGAATTGATGTCGCCCGATGGGACTCTCGCGAAGGACGCGAGCAAGAGCGACTCGCGCTCTTCGAGAGGGAGAGCGGCGAAAGGCGCTTCGATCCAAGGTTGCCGCGGCGGCGCGTGGTCGAGCGCAGCGAGCAGCGTCTCGCGCTGGATCGCTGAGCCGTCGGGCTGCCAGAGCCACAGTTCGAGCATCGCGTCGCGCACGGGGCGCGAGGTGCGGGTACGTTCCGTACGGGGGGGCGATCGCGGCGCGGTAGCAGAGGGCAGAGGGCGCAGACGAGGCAACGGGCGATCGGGTCGCCGAAAGCGCGCGCGTGCTCGAGCGACCTCCGTTGGAGGGCCTATCCTCCAAGAGGCCGAAGTGCAACGCCAACACCCTCTCAGGCGTCGGGGCATCCGCTCACGGATCGAGCGCGAACAGCGCGATCCGTCCGTCCTCGGTCCCGAGCGCGACGCGTGGGTGTTCTTCGCTCTGCGCCGCGGCGGTGACCGCGAGCCCCGCGGTCCATGGCTGCGTCTCGCGCGGCGCGGGGCGATGAGCGCGGGGCGGCGGGGCCGGCGACGCCGTCGACCGCCAATATGATTCCGCTGATGTTGCAGCGTCGATCGTCGGGGTAGAGTCGAGGCCACGTCGATGAGCGACACACGCGCAGCGCCCTCGCACCTCTCGCTGCTCGTCGCCGCGTTTGTGCGGCGCGCCGGGCGGGCCACGGCGCTCTTCGCCGTCGTCTACGTCATCGTGTCGTTGACCGTTTGGCGAATCGAGTCGCCGCTCGTCGAGTCGACGATCAAGACGCTGGGCGACGCGTTTTGGTACTCGCTCGCGACGCTCTCGACTGTGGGCTACGGCGACGTCTCGCCCAAGAGCGTCGCGGGTCGAGCGGTCGGCGCTGCGTTTATCGTCTATACGCTGGCGACCGTTGGCTATTTGCTGAGCCAGCTCAACGAGTCCGTGTTGGAGGTGCGTCGGATGGAGGACGAAGGGCTTATCGGAACGCGGTTCAGCGATCACGTCATCGTCGTGGGCTTCGGCGCCGTCGCCAGCGCTGCGATCATCGAGCTCATCGCTGCGGGGCGAAGGGTGGCGCTTCTCTGCGAGCGCAACGACGAGCTCGAGTTCGCTCGCCGCCTGGGCGACGGCAAGACGCTCTTCATCAGCAGCGGCGAGCCAACGCAGAAGAACCTCGCAGAGCGAATGAACGTCGCGTCCGCGCAGACCGCGGTCGTGGCCAGCAACGACGACGCGACCAGCATCGTCGCGGCGCTCAATCTTCGCGCGCTCAACAAGGACCTGCGGATCGTCGTCGCTGTCAAGAACGAGGCGCTGCGACAGACGCTCATCGCCTCGGGCGTGACGTACGTCGCGTCGCCGTACGAGTTCTCGGGACGGCTGGTGGCGAGCGCCGCGTTCGAGCCGGAGGTCGCGCATTTCATCGAGGACCTCAGCAGCGGCGCCGCCGGCGCAGACATGCAACAGGTCGCTGCGGGGGCGTTTGCGACGAAGAACGTCGGGCAGGCGCGCGCCGAGCTCGAAGCGATCGACGGGCCGATGTTGGTCGCGCTCGCGCGCTGCCGAGACGACGGCTTCGAGCTCATCGCCAACCCCGGACGGACCGTGGAGATTCGCACGAGCGATCAGATCATCGTGCTTGGCTCGCGGGAGCAGCTCGCGCGGATGGCGCGCAAGCTCGGCGTGCGTCACGGCCTGTGACCGAAGCGCGTGTCCGCGGCACGCGCGGTCCGTCGAGCGCGCTCGAGCCGACGGTGTCCCGATGGCCCGTTGCCTCGCTGCTGTCGTTGGGTCGTTGCTACCAACATCCACCCGTCCCGCTGCGCCCCACGATGCGATCGCACTCTGTTTTCTCAGGCGATCCTGTGTGCACGGTGCAGCGGGGGGGCGATCGCGGCGCGGTAGCAAAGGGCTGAGGGCGGCGACGAGGCAACGGGCGATCGGGCCTCCAACAGCAGACGCGTGGGCGACCGACTGGGACCGACCGCCGTTGGATGTCCGATCGTAACCGGAGCTGCTGGTGCTCGACCTTCGTTTGCCCGACGGGTTCGGGCTCGCGCTGTGTCGAGAGCTGCGAGCGGCGGGATCGACGGTTCCGATCTTGCTGCTGACGGCGCTGTCGCAGGTGGCGCTGCGCGTCGAAGGGCTCGACGCTAGGGCGGATGCCTTTCTCGCGAAGCGGTTCGCCATCGCCGAGCTGCGGGCGCCCGGTCGAGCGTTGGGCCGTCGCGACGCGCTCCCGCGGGGGAAGACGTACGTGCGCGCCGGACGCCTCGTTCGCCTCGCGCCGCAGAGGCTTCTTCGAATGCCGACGCTTCTCGTCTACGCCGCGGGCCAAAAGCTCGCGCGACGCGCCGCCGCCGCGTTTCGTGACCTCGCGCTGCAGGCCGCCTCCCCGCCGCGACGAACGGCGACCTCTTCACACGTGTGAAGAGAAACATCCTGCAAATCATCGTACGCCACAGCGGACTATCGCATCCAAATCCCCTCACCCGCCGCGGCCTCGATCCGCGATGCGCGGCGTCGCACTCCGACGCGCTCAGCGAAGCTCGAACCACGACGCGATCCGCGCGCCAGCGAAGGACGGGGGCTCGTGGTTGCCGGTCGGCGAGAGGCAGAACTGAACCCCCGCGCGCGAGCACGCGTACACCGAGCACGGACCGTCGGTGCTCGGCGGCGTCGAGCATCCGTTGGTGCCGAGCCAGCGGTCGCGCGCTTGATCCGCGAACGACACGGGGATCGTCGCATCGTCGGCGTTGTGCGCCATCCACACGGGCAAAGGCCGCGCGCACATCCCGCGGAGCACCCAGGCCGGCGCTCCGCTCGACACCGAGGCGCTCGCGCGAAGCCTGTCTCCTCGCGCGCAAGCGAGCGTGTGCGCGAAGAAGCCGCCGTGACTGCGGCCGTAGCTGTACCGCCGCGTCGTGTCGACGCAGTAGCGCCCCTCGAGCTCCGCGAGCAGCGCGTCGAAGAGGGCGACGTCGCGGCCGTCTTGGCGCCAATCCCAGCCGGTTCCGCGCACGCCGCCAGCGGCGTCCGCAGGAAGACCTTCGACGCTGAGCCCGTCGGGATAGACGAAGATCGTCGGTCGAGTCGAGCTCGCTTCGACCGCGATCGTGGGCCGAAAGCTCGTTCCGGTCCATGTGTTGCCGTGCCACCCGAACACGATCGGCGTGGGACTCATCGGGTCGTACCCAGCAGGAACCGAGAGCACGTACGTCCGCCGCGCGCCGCCCACCGTGATCGCGCCGTTCGTGACGCCGCTCGTCGCCGGGCGACCGCAGCCCGCGCTCGCGCGCGGAACGCCGCTGTCCGACGGAGCCAACACGTCGATCGTCTGTGCGTCGACCGCTCGATCCGCCATCGATCCGCTGTCGGTCACCGCGACGCTGTCTTCGCGCGCGACGTCCATCGCCTGCGCGTCGAGCGTCCCCGCGTCCAACTGCGCGTCGAGCGACGACGCGTCCAACTGCGCGTCGAGCGTCCCCGCGTCTTGCTCGCGGTCGGCGACGATGGCGTCGTCGCGCGTCGCGTCCGCGCGATCGACTCCGCTGTCCACAGGCGGCGGCGCGGTGCAACACGACAGCAGCGCAGAACACACTCCAGCGAAACGCCGCGCCCATCGGTCACTCATCGCTCACCACCAAAGGCCTCTGATGACAATACGACACCCGACAACCGCGGTCTGCCGAGGATCGAAGCGAGCGAAATGACCGACCATCGCGCGCTCGACCGCGAATCGCACGGGCGCCGTGCTCGAGGACGCGAAGTCGTCCGATCACCGAAGCAGCAGCCACGGGTCGCTCGCGCTCGTCGGACCACGACGGTGCAACAAACTCTGGCCCCAGGAACAACAGCTTGCACTTGTCGAGCACCGTCGCCGAACGTCGGAGATCCGCGACGAGCCGTCGAAGCTCTGCGACGTGCACTTCGGACGAGGCGGCGTCGGCGTTGGACGTACGGTGGTTGGCCGGGCACGACCCGCGTGTCCGAAGCTCGCAGCGCGCGAACGACCGCTCGCCGTTGCTCGAGAGAACTTGCGCGCGTCGCCGTTGTCACTCTGGCGTCGATGAACCAACGCATCTTGGCGCTCTTGCTGTGCTCGCCCCTCTCGTCGATCGCGTGCAGCGGCGCGCGCGTGGCGGTCGAGTCCCCGGTGACGAGCGGCGCTCACGGGACGGACGCGGTCGATGTCGCCTCGCCCGACGCCACGACACCGGCCGACGGAGCGGCCGACGACGCATCGACGCGGCGTCCTTGGGACGGCGCGGCGCTCGCGCACGACGCGGCGGTGCGGCGCGCGGTGGCCTCGTGCCGTGCCGGCGATGGCGAGGTGGCGATCGCGCTCGAGCGCGAGGTCATCGAGGCCGAGTGCGAGGACGAGTTTCGTCACTGTCGTGTCTCGCTTGGAATTCGCGTCACCAACTGCGCGTCGCGCCCGGTCGCGCTGCGTGGTGTGCACGTGACTTCACCGGGCGGACGCCGCGCCGAGTGGAGCGTCGAGCTCGTCGCGATCGCGCCGGGCGCGAGCGACACGACGCGCGTTCGCCTCGACGACGAGCGCGAAGAAGCGCACCAGCTCGAAGCGTCCGCGATCGACGACAGCGGCGAGCGCGCGTGGCGATGGAGCGGCTCGTTTCGCGTTGCAAATCCCGACGGCGGCGTGTGAAGCGTGCCGCGGCGTGTGGGGGCGGTGGGGAATCACGCAGCGCGAAGGATGCAATTGCCGAACGCGCGACGCCGGGCGAGCGTGCGAAGACGGGCGCGACTGCGAAGGGCTGTGCATGGCCACAGGAACACGGGTCGTGACAGCCGCGGTCGCCCCGCGCTGCGAGTGCCCTGCGGGTTGCCGCTGCTCGGGCCGTCCGAGGCGTCGCCCAAACGGGACGATCGAAGGCATGTGCGCCGAAGTCTGCACCGCGGCCCAGCAAGCGACGGTGGTCGCCGTCGGCGCGTGCAGCGAGTTTCGAAGCAACTTCGGCTGCCACAGCTACATCCCCAACGGAGCGCGCGACGAGGGCCCGCGCCCCGCGGGGATGCGCGTTTCGTCCCGGTGTGCGGACTGACGCTCGCGCTGCGGCGCGCGCTGCTCTCCGGTCTCGCCGAGCGTTCCATCTCCGTCGACGTCGTTGCCGCCGCGCACCAACACGGTATCGCCCGTGAAAACCGGAGCGAACGCACGGTGCGGGGGGGTTGGACGATCGCGGCGCGGTAGCAAAGGGCCGGAGGGCGAAGACGCTCGTCCGTTCTGCGCTCTGCTCGCCGCGATGTTGCGCGCGCAGCACCGAGCGCCGACCATCGCGGCCAGCAACGCCATGCCCGAGCCCTCCGTCGACTCTGCGCCGCGTCCCTTGCGGTACACGCACCGATTTGCGATCGCCTCGCAGCGCGAACCGCAGCGGTGGATGCCTTGGATCTTTCAGCCCCCGCGCGTGCATGGCGTCGAGCTCGAGCTCGATCCTCCCGTCTCGGCCGCGGAGTTCTA
This sequence comes from Deltaproteobacteria bacterium Ga0077539, assembly GCA_001465015.1. Lineage (GTDB taxonomy): Bacteria > Myxococcota_A > Polyangia > Polyangiales. Next base: position 10,774 of record LNEO01000359.1, read on the forward strand.
CGCGATCGCCAAGGGGCTGCGCGAGCGCGACGAGCTCAGTGATTGCTGGGTCTTCGACGGACGCCGCTGGCGCCACGAGTTGACGCCGCTCTCGGACCGTCCTCGTGAAGGCGAGCTGCGCACGATCGCGCTCTTCGACACGTTCGAGCACGAGATGATCAGCGACGGGATGCGGGCCGCCCGCGAGCGCGATCGACGAAGCGACGAGGAGTGGTCGCGCGAGCACGGGCAGGAGCCCGAGCGGGTGCTCTCGTTCGAACAGCTCGTCGAGGCGTGGCGGCGAGCGTTGCCGTCGCACCGAAGCCGAACGTTTGGCGGGCGGGCGGAGCTTCAGCGAGAGATCGAGCGCATCCGTGCCTTCTTCGCGTTCGAATGGATGGAGGACGGCTTTCACTTCGACGTCGAGCTCACGAAGCCCCACGGCTCGAGCGGCGAAGGGATCGGCCGCGATCGCATACGCGACGCGCTCGTCGCGCTGGGCTTTCGCGAGGATCGACGAAGCGCCGACGCAGCGCAGGATTCAGCGGTCTGCCTGACCTTCGACCGACCGCTCGGCGTGTGGGACGGAGGAGACCTCCGCGCTCGCTGCGGCGAAGAGGGCTGTTGGCTCGAGCTCGTCGTGGTGTCCGAGCACGGGCCCGCGGCGAGGGAGATCGTCGAGCTGCTGCTCCGCTGTGCAGATCGTCTCGAGCGCGCGTTGGGGCTCGTCGCGCGCGCGGTGATGACTGGCGAAGCAGGGCTGGCGATCATCCGCGAGCGGGTGGCGGCGAGCCTCGACTTGCTCGACGGTGATGGCTTCTTCTTCGAGGGGCAGCGATGGCCAGACGTCGACGTCGAGGCGCTGCGTGAGCTCGCGAAGGAGCGACACGACCTCGCGTCGAGCGACGCGCTGCGCGCCGCGGGGCGAACGCTCGCGCTGAGCGAAGCAGAGAGCAACCCTCGGTTCGTGCTGTTCGTGGGATGCGCGGTCGCAGCGGCGCTGCTCGCGCTGCTGTGGACGTGGGCGGCGGTCGGCGTGGCTGTGTTCTTGGCGCTCGCTGCGACGACGCCCCGAGCGACGCGGCGAGAGATCGAGCTCGCGGTCGACGAGCTCACGATCACGACGCGGGGCGAGGTCGAGCGCTTTCGCCTTCCGGTCAGCGAGCTGCGAAGCGGCGATGATCGAGGCGTTCGAGACAAGGACGGACGGACGATTCCTGTCGCGCCAGGCTCGACGTTGATGGCTCTGCTCTGGGTGCGCAGCGCGTTGATCGCTCCTCCGATTCCCATCGCGAACAGGGTGGCGCTCGAGGCGATCTTCTGGGCGACCGAGCAGGACCCGTGGTGGGCCCGTGGACGACGCGAGGGCTACGTCGCGGTGGCCATCGGAGCCGCAGGCGCCCTCGCGTTCTTCGAGGACCAGCAGAGCTTGGACGCGTGGGTTGCGCAGGCGACGGAGCCTCATCGCGTCGCGTTTGTTCGCACGCGCGACTCGTCGGGCAAGGGCGCGTCCGTGGGCTATCCCAGCGAGGTCGAGTGGTGTGCGCCGGTGCAGCTACCAGCGCGCGACGCTCTGTTCGCCGACCAGTAGCGCTGCGAGACGGCGCCGTCGCCGCGGTTGGCGGCCGCCGTTCGAGGGGGCGCTGCGCGCGCCGGTCACTGCACGCACTGCGCGTACCAGGTCGCTGTCCTCGGGGCGGCCTCGCTGCTGAACGTCGCGAAGCTCACCCATCGTCGGTTGGTTCGCTCGTCGACCCACGCGCCGAGCAGCGACGTCGCGCGCATCGAGCGAAAGATCTCTCGCGGCGCAGCGGCGTCCCGCTGCGCGACGACGACGTTGGGCTGCGAGTCGTCGCCGCCCGAGCGCACCCAGGCGAGCAGCGTCGCGGCGGCGTTGGTCGATTCGGCCACCGCTCCGCTGAAGACGAACCCGGTCTCTGCGAGCGCGGTGTTCGAGACGGTGGTTGCGTCTCGTGGGTCGTGCGCGACGAGCGAGAGTCGATCGCCGTCCGTCGTGCGCAGGCGATGCAAGCGCCAGAGGGCGTCGCCGACGCGGGCGAGCGGAGAGACCATGGTTCCTTCTTCGGTGCGGTCCGTTCCGATCATGAGCTGTCCGCGCGCGATCCACAGCGAGCGCACGCGCACGAGGTTGTTGACGGCGCGGCGGTGCACGGTCTGAAGCACGTGGGACGTCGAGCGCCCGTAGACGAACGCGACGCTCGAGTCGAGGGCGAGCGGATCGCGGTCGATCCCGTAGAAGTTGATGCGAGCGAGCGAGGATCGGTCGATCCCGGCGATCCATCGCGTCCCGTCCGTCGTCACGGCGTAGATCATCACTTCGTTGCCCGGACTCGCGAGGGGCCACGCGCCGATGAGGCTGTCGCCGTCGCGGGGCTCGGCGAGGGGGAGCGTTCGGTTGATCCTGAGCGCGAGCGAGGGATCGACGGTCACGTCCCACACGGTCGAGCCGATGCTGATCGCGCCGCGGCCGTCGAGAAAGGCGACCGAGAGGCGGCGCCGAACGGAAGGGTCCGCGCTGGGCAGCGAGCCGAGGAGGGTGGGGGCGGGGCGAGCGTTCCATTCGGCATCGAAGAGCCGCGCGCTGACGGCGCCGTCGTTGCGGGCGCTCACTTCGATGTATCCGCCGGGGACGCGCTCGTACGCGACCTGTGCGAAGCGCTGCGAGTCGTCCTCGAGCAGCACGCGCGGCGTCGCGCAGGCGCTCGGAGCTGCGCTGTCGACCGCGGCGCTGTCCGTGCCTGCGTCGTCGTTGGGAGGTGTTGTTGCGACAGGCCCACACGCGACGACCCAGAGTGCGAGCGTGAGCGACAAAGAGCGAGGTGTTGTGTTGTTCATCGGGGGCTCGACTGTGGGATTGGACAGCGGTCGAGCGGATTCTCACGAAAAGCGCGTCGCGCGCAGAGCTCACTCGACCAGGCTCACCGCCACGCGAAGCCCCACGGAGCTCGGAGTTCGGATGGGCGCCTCTCGACCGATCGCGTCGCGCTCGCCGAGCGTCGTGATCGGGTAGTCGCTGCGCAGGAGCTTCGCGCGCGGCCCGAGGCGAACGGTCTCGATGTGCGCGCGCTCGACGCCGATGAGCTCATCGAGGCCTCGGCCCAGGTCGTCGAGGTCGAGGGCGCTCGTTTGCGCGAGCCGCGCGGCCGCGGCCCACTCTGCTTCCGTCGGCAGCCGCAGTCCGCCGCGCCAGGCGCGAGGCAGCAGGTCGATGCGAGGCCCTGCGAGCGCGCTGCTGCGCTCTTGCTCGGGCACCGGTCCGTCGAAGATCCCGAGCCGCGCGGCCTGCTCGACGGTGACCAGCGTGCGCGAGAGAAGAAATGGCGCGAGACCGGCTCTGTTCGCGGGCACCACGCGAAGCGCGATCGCCGCGGGCGCGAAGAGGACGCCCGGCGTCGGCCCCTCATCGTCGAGCACGAAGAAGGGACGATCGCGCTGCCCCGTCCACTCGTGGAGCGCCGCGATCGCTGCCGTGACGAGCGCGATCTGCGCGGGGCGATCGAGCGTGGACCACGCGGCGAGCTCGCGCTTCGACGGCGTCCTCGCGGCGATCGCTTCGGGACGATCGTTGAAGTCTGCGACCGCTCGAGCGCCCCGCCGCGCGGGCGCGGTGGTGTAGCCCAGGCGAAGCAGCCACGGATCGAGCGTCGCGCGCGCGCTGGGAGAGGCGCCGGCGGCGCTCGCGGCGCAGAGCAGGCATCGCGGCCCGATCCAGCACGACGCCGTCCTGTGGTCGCGCAGGCAGCGGCGCAGATAGCCGCGCAGTCCGCCCACGAGGCGATCAGCCTCGTCGCGCATGCGCTCGGCCTCGAGCACCGCCGCAGCGTCGAACGGGGCCGCGACGAGCGTGTCGTGCATCGCGCAGTGCAGACACGAGACCATCGAGCCCGAGCGGCTCACCCAGAGGCTGGGATCCGAAGCGTACATTCGCTCGCAGAACTCGCAGGCGAGGAGGCTGTCCGCTGCGTACCCGTCGGACGATGGCTGCTGCGGTTGTCGCGCCTCGCGCATGGCGGTCATCGATAATCGATACAACAACGGGTCGAAGATGGCATTCGAGCGCGCACGGAGGTGGGCCAGCTCGTTGGGGGGGCGCGCGCGAACGCTGGGGCGTTGATGGCCCGCTCGATGGGATCTTGTTCGCCCAGGGCGGAGGGGAGCGCCGTGGCGATTCGAGCGCTTTCGCGGTCGGCAAGCGGGGCGAGTGAGCGGCGACGATGGCGGAGAAGACCGCAGCGGCGATGCGGCGAGGGCGTCGTCGCGCGGTGGCGCCGCGAGCGGTGCGCGCGCGGGCTGGCGCTGAAGTTGCTTCGACCAGGCGACGATGAAGCGCGTTGTGCACTCTCTCTTGCTCGCGTGTGCCCTGGGTGGCTGCGTCGAGACAGCAAACGAAGTTCGACCGGACGTCGCGCGATCGGACGCGCGCGGGGACGGGGTCGCGGCGCCGGACGCGGCGAGGAGCGACGGCGGACTGGACGGCGGCGGCGCCCTCGCCGACGCGGGGGCGGACGCGGCGGACGCGTTTTGCATTCCGACGACGTGCGCGGCGACCGAGCGCTGCTTCGACGGGCTCGACAACGACTGCGACGGGATGGTCGATGATGGGTGCGCGTGCATTCCGGGGACGACGGCGCGATGTCTTCCGGGCGCGCTCACGAACAGCGCGCCGTTGTGCGGGTGGGGCGAGATGACCTGCACGTCGAGCGGCGAGTTCGGGACGTGGGGCCCTTGCACGGACGTCGGGCGCGCGTCGGACGCAGGGATGTCCAGCTACGGCTGTCGCCGCATCGGGATCATGGGCGCGCCCGGGGTCAATCCATCTTCGAACTTTCAGGACTTCTTGCGGCGACAGGGAGCGATCGCGACGCGCTTTCACGACACGGACCCGAGCACGCCGGTGGGGCCCGAGCTGTTGGGCACGTACGACATCGTGATCGTCGATCAGCTCTTGCGCGGGTACTCTGCGGATGAGTCGACGGCGCTTCGAACGTGGGTCGAAGCGGGCGGCGGCCTCGTGGTGCTGACGGGGCACACGAGGTCCGTCGGACACGTGCACAACACGCTGCTGCAGTCGTTCTCGGTCTCGTACAACGCGAACAACTTGATTTCTGGGCCAGCGACGCTGCTGCGTCATCCGCTCACCCTCGCAGAGAGCGGTGACGTGCTGCCGCCGGTGACCTTTCTGGGCGGGTATCACGTGGGCGAAGGGCCGGGCGCGCCGGCGGGGCTCGTGCCGTTCGCGACCGTCGCGGACATGCCCGTGGGCCTCGCGGGGCCGGTCGGAATGGGGCGGGTCGTGTTCTGGGGCGACGAGTGGATCGAGTTCGACTCGGAGTGGGGAACGATGCCAGCGATCACCCGGCTGTGGTTCAACATCGTGCGGTGGACCAAGCCTGATCCCGACATCGCTCCGCGCTGCGGCGATTGAGCGCGACGCTCAACGGCGAACGACCCTCTGCGAGCACGTCCGCAGCGTCGCGCTCAACACAGTATCGCCCGTAAAAAGAGCGGCGAACGCACGGTGCGGGGCGGTGGGCCGATCGCAGCGCGGCAGCAAAGAGCTTAGGGTCGCGACGACGCCACGGCCGATCGGGTCGCCGAAAGCGGACGCGTGGGCGACGCACCGTGGTTGGAGGGCCTATCCTCCGGGGCTACGATTTCAACGCTTCGATGCCTGTGGACGACGACCAACTCCACCCCGCGCGAACGCCGGATCGATGCCCCGCGTGCGGAGCGCGTTCGGCGCCAAAAAGCGCCTGCGTTTCGTGCGGCTACCGATCGTCT
>LNEO01000360.1 GCA_001465015.1 Deltaproteobacteria bacterium Ga0077539
GGAACGATGAGGGCGCGACCTCTGGCTGTGAGGCGAGCGAGCGTCCGCGTTGTTCCCTCACGAATACCAGGGCTGTCGCGCCCAAATCCGGTTCCCTGGTCAGTGAGCGTCGTGGGCGTCAGCGGAGAAACGCAAATCGACTCCAGCGGCCCTGCGGTGTCGCTCTGCGCTCTGCGCTGTGCGGACCCGGTGACCTGAGGAATCTCTTCGAGAACCGCCGCCCGGACGCCCCGGGCTGACCTCCTCGCCGGTGGTGCGACGCAACCGCTGCGTCGTCCGGCGATGAGAGCCGCTGGTAGGCACAGGCCGCAGAGGCGTCAAGGGACGAAGGCCGTCGCGGCGACTCCGATCGGACTTCTCGGCGCCGAGCGCGCCCCGCGCGCGCACACCTATTAATGAGTCGCCGTGTGCGAATGGTCTGTAAATTCGCAGGCGGATCGACGGTGTGCCGCTTGCGCCGGCGGCGGTTCGTCGCCACTACCTCTCGCTGTCGCCACGGGTGTTTGCCCCTCACGTGAGGGCAGCGCAACGCGCGTCCGTGGGCGACGGGACGGAGGTCCTTCACCATGACGACCATCGAGAACCGGGACTACACGCTCATCCTCGACAAGAGCGGGAGCATGGCGCAGCCCGACAACCGAACGGGCCGCAGCCGCTGGAACGTCGTTCAAGAGTCCACCCTCGCGCTCGCCGCGCGGTGCGAGCAGCTCGATCCCGACGGGATCACGCTGTACGTGTTCAACGGGCGCTTTCGCCGGTACGACAACGTTCGAAGCGACACCGTCGCCAAGGTGTTTCGCGAGCACGAGCCCATGGGGTCGACCAACCTCGCGGGCGTGCTCGACGACGCGCTGGCGCAGTATTTCGCCCGCAAGCGCGCGGGGCAAACCCAGCGCGGAGAAACCATCCTCGTCGTCACCGACGGCGAGCCCGACGACCCGCGCGCCGTCATGAAGGTGCTCATCGAAGCGGCGCGAAAGATCGATCGCGACGAAGAGCTCGCGGTGTCCTTCGTTCAAGTCGGCGACGACCCGGGCGCGACGCGGTTTCTCAAGGCGCTCGACGACGACCTCGTCCGCGCCGGAGCGCGCTTCGACATCGTCGACACGCTCACGGTCAACGACCTCGAAGACCGACCCATCGCCGAAGTGCTCCTGGACGCCATCAACGACTGAAGCGCACACGAAATCGAAGCACGTCACCGCGATCCCATGGAGGGAGCGAATGAACAAGACCGACATCGATCGAATGCTGGGTGACCTCGGCGAGGAGTACCGCGTTCGAGACGCCCGCGAGGCGGCCGAGCGAAGGGCGCGCGAAGAGGGCGCCAGGCTCGCGGCGAGCGATCAGCGCGCGCGCGAAGAGGGCGCGATGAGAGCGAAGGCGAGGGCGTACCTCGCCGAGCTCGACCCCAAGAGCCCCACCGGACAGTGGTTTGCGAGCTTCGCGACGCACTACGCGACGCGAGAAGAAGCCGCGCTCGAAGTGATCCGCGCAGAGAGCGAGCTCGAGCGCGGGCTGTGAGCGCGTAGCGCCGCGACCAGGGCTCGAGCGTCGTTGCCCCGCCGCGCTCGAAACAACGTCTCGAGGGTATGCTCTTCGAATGACTGCACGGGTCGAGGTCCGTTCGCGCGCTGCTCGACCTCGCATCGACGAGGCGCTCGCGCTCGTTCGAAGTGAGGCCAGCGGCCAGGCGCCGTCGCAGGCGTTGGTCGAGCGAGCCGTCGCGCGAGGGCTGATGCGCGACACACAAGTGGCTTCGATCGCGTTTGCGTCCCTCGAAGACTGCGAGAAGTGCGACGGCTCTGGGCGCGCTGGCTACGACTTCGGGCTCTGCGTGCGCTGCGGCGGGTGCGGGATCGAGTTCGGCTCCCGCCACGAGCCGGTCGACCTCGCCACCTTCGTCGCGCTGTGCGCGGCCCCTTCGGAGATCGCCGGTGCGGAAGCTGCAGCGAGCGAGCTGTACACTCGGTACGTAGGCACTTCGCCCAGGTTCGTTCGGTGGTTCGGCTCATCGGCAGAGCACGGGTATCGCCTCGCGGTGCAGTATCGTGTCCCCGCCTGGCCTCGCGCGATGAGCCAACATCCCTACAGCCAGTGGAGCGCCCTCTCGACGGACTTCGCCGACGCGCTGGTCGCGACGGAGAAGGGTGACCCGCCCCCGACGCGCATAGGCGCCGAACACTCAGCGGCTGAAACAAAGCGTTTGGGCTGAGAATCGAGAGACGAAACGACGTTTGTCACCGAGCCGCGGGGCGGCCCCCA
>LNEO01000361.1 GCA_001465015.1 Deltaproteobacteria bacterium Ga0077539
CTGTCCGATCGAAGCGCTCGCGATGGGCTGGGTGTCCCACTCGGCGTACAGCTCTTCGAGCTTCTTCTCGAGCGTCCGCTCGATCACGTCGCGCACTTCGTCCGCGTCGCTCGTCGGCGCCATCGATCGGAGCTTCTTGAGCGCCCCTTCGAAAGCATCCTTCTGCCCGTCGGGGACGACCCCGTCGACGTACGAGGCCATCTGACCGACTTTGGCGGCGAGGCCGCGCATCGATCCGAGCACTTCGGCGGCGTGCTCTGCGGCGTGCTTTCCCTCTTTGTCTTTGAGGAGAGAGGCGCCAGCTTTCACGCCCATCGACGCGAGGTTGGCCAGTCGTCCGAGCCGACCCTTGGGCAGCTTCTTGAAATCCATGAATCCCTACAATGCCTGTTCGATGCTCGAAACGAGCGCCGTTGCGCCGCGAGTGTGCACTACCTCGCGGCGACTGGGTGCGCCGCAAAGTACGCCTCTGCGAGGTGCGTCGTGTCCTCATCGAGCGGGTGAAAGTCCCTGCGCAAATAGTCCAGCACCGCTGCTTGTTGCGCGACGCGACGATCCTCGGTCTTGTCCTTCACGACCTTGCGCTCTTCGCGCAACCGCGCGAGCGAGAGGTTGGCGCGGTCCTGCCACATGAGCGAGCCCTGAAACAGCACCCAGAACGGAAACAGCGTTCCGACCGCCACCGCGATGCCCGCGGCGCGCGTGGACCATCGCGGGTCGACCTTCTGCAGCACGTCGAAGGCGACCGCGCGGTGCTCGATCTCTTCGGCCGCGTGCCAGCTCAACAGCGAGCGCATCGTCGGGTGCGCGTGATCGAGCACCGTGTTGCTCAGCGCGAGCTTGGCGAACGTGGCGGTCAAGTGCTCGAGCGCCGCCGTCGCCGACAGGCGCAGCACCGGCGGCGCGACGCGCTCGATCACGCGAAAGGCCACGAACCGGTAGGCCTTCAACATCGGGCGAATCACGAATCCGTGCGCTTCGAGGGCGGCGAAATAGTGCTCGTGCTCGACGCCGTGCTGCGCCTCTTGCTCGACGAAGCGCTGCACGTCCGCGCGAAGCTGCGCGTCGTCCACCGAGTCGAGGTAGCGACGAACGCTGCGCACGAAGAACCGCTCGCCATCGGGAAACAACAGATTGAGCGCGTTGGCGCCGTGCGTCCCGAGCGCGTTGCCGCCGAACCAATACTTCGGAACGTCCGAGAAATCGAGCCCAGGCCTCCTCGTGGTGATCGTCGGCCTTCGCCTGTGATGCCGTCCCGAATCACCCTCGCGCTCGTGCGTCGTGTCGCTGACATCGCTCTGCATCGTCGACCTCTGCCACGATTCTAGGGCCACCGCGTCCCGACGCCCAACGGCCATCGCCCCCGTAAACGTCTGGTCTCAATGATTGCCCAACACACCGGCGACCGCCGCGGGCCCCGCGCTCTACAACGACACCGTTGTCACAGCAGCGCGAGCGCAATTGTCCTCGTAGAATCCTCGCCGATGCTTCACCAGAACTTGCTTTCGCTCCGCGCGCTCGCGTGCGCGGCGGCGATGGCCGCGAGCGCCTGTCGCGGCCCCGAGCCGGACTTCTACCTGCAGAGCGTGATCGCCATCGCCGGCGATCGCCCTGCGCTCGCCGTGCAGTGGGACAGCTCCGAGCTGCGCCACCCTCGCGTCGATTTCTACTCGTTCGACGGGTCCAACCTCGTCGCCGACTACGGGATGACGCTCGGACAACTTCGGCCAACCACCGTGATCGCCGCGGCGAGCGAGCCCTCGCGCGTGATCGTTCAACAAGACCGAGCAGGGACGATCTTCGCCACGGGCCCCGACGGCTTCGTGCTCTCCAACGCCTTTGCGCTGCGAGCGCTCTCGCCGATCCGCGGAGGATTCGTCGGACTCTCGAACGAGCACGACCCCATGGCCCCCGCCGCGACAACGGCCGCCGTGATCGTGTCCGTCGACGAGCGCGGCCGCGATCGATGGCGAGCGCCCCAGACACCGGGCGCGCCGTTGTGCAAGCTGCACTCGCTGCTCACGCCCGACGGGTCACGCGTCGCGATCCTGGTGAGCGACCCGCAACGCTCGTGCGTCGGAAGGACGACGTTGCGCGTGTACAACGACCAGGGCGCGCTCGTCGCAGAGCACCCGCGAGAACCCACGACCGACGCGTCCCTCGGGGCGCCGACCCACGTCACGGCGGCGACGCGCGACGACCTGGCGACGCTCTCGATCGTTCAGCGAACGATGGGCAGCGAAGTGCGCGGCGAGGCGGTCTTTCAGCGCGCAGGCGACCCGAGCGCGGTCCGCTTCACGCTGGGCGGATTCGTTGCGAGCGTGGTCGCTCCCGTCGGCGGCGCGCTCTGGCTGCTCGCAGGAGAAAACAGAGTCACCGTCGAGCGTCGTTCGGGGAGCAGCACGTACCGAACTGTCCAGAGCACGCACGAGGCGCGCGTACTGGACGACAACGGAGCGCTCCATCACCTCGTCACGCTGGCCAATCGGCAGATCCCCCTCTTCAACGTCGTCGCCACGCCGCGCGGAACGCTCTTGCTCACCGCAGACTCCGCCAACGGCCGGCCTCGGTGGATCGTCTTCAGCCCCGATGGCCGCGTCGCCCGCGACGAGAAGCTCGACCTGGAGGCTCGCGCTGTCATGGTTCAGCCTCCGCTCGACGCGTCTTCGCCCTAGTTTTGCCCGAAGAGCGTGTACGATCGCCCGCTGCATGCAGAGCGAATATCGCAGGGCGTTCAACGAGCACTACTCGCCGGCGTTCTACCGTCGGTACCTCGATCGCATCGAGAAGATCAGCGGGGGCGAGATCCCGTTTCGCGTGGCAGAGACGCCGTTCTTCATCCCCACGAAGCTCCGAGCGCGCCTGGCCGAGCACGCCCGCGCGATCGTCAAAGAAATCTGCGCCCCGTCCCTGATCCAGGCGCACAGCCACGGGATCCCCGCGCACTACAACGTCCCGCGGATGGACTCGGTCGCGCACTGTATCCAAGTGGACTTCGCGATCGTCCGCGACGAGAACGGCGAGCTCGACGGAAAGCTCGTAGAGTTTCAGGGATTTCCTTCGCTGTACGCGTTTACGTTGCTGCAGGCCGAGGCGATGGCTGAAGAGCTTCGCGCGATTCCTGGCCTCGATCGCCCGTGGACTCCCCTCTTCGACTGCGATCGCCAGGGCTATATCGACATCCTGCGCGACATGATCGTCGCCAACGAAGACCCCAACGAGGTCGTCCTGGTCGACCTCACGCCCGCAGAGCAGAAGACCTATCCCGACTTCGTAGCCACCAAGCTGCTCTTGGGCGTCGACAGCTGCGACCCGAGCGAGCTCTCGGTCGAAGGTCGAAAGCTCTTTCGCAGGCACAACGGCAAGAAGATCCCGGTCAAGCGCATCTACAACCGCGTCGTGTTCGACGAGCTCGAGCGCAAGGGACGCTCGATGCCCTTCGCGTGGACCGACGACCTCGACGTCACGTGGGTGCCGCACCCCAACTGGTACTGGGTGTGGTCGAAGTTCACGATCCCGTACTTGAAGCACCCGAGCGTGCCCAAGGCGCGGTTCGTCTCCGACGTGAAGGAGCTGCCCGAAGACCTCTCGAACTACGTGCTCAAGCCGCTCTTCTCCTTCGCGGGCACGGGCGTGGTCGTCGACGTCACCCGCGATCACATCGCCAAGATCCCCGAAGAGCAACGGCACGAGTGGCTGTTGCAAGAGAAGATCACCTACGCGCCAGACATCCGTCCGATCTCTGGCCCGGGCATCAAGGCAGAGGTCCGCATGATGTTCGCCCGCCGCGACGGGGACGCCGAGCCCAAGCTCGTGCTCAACCTCTCTCGCCTCTCGCGGGGTAAGATGCACGGCGTCGACCACAACCGAGACTTCGACTGGGTCGGCGGCACCGTCGGCCTCTGGGGCGGCGAGTAACGAACTCACAACGTTCGGGGGAAGCAAGATGACCGTAAGAAAACCGTTCGTCTTCACAGCGCTCGTGCTCGGCGCCCTCGCGCTCTGCGCGTCGCGCGAGGCCCGCGCGCAGAGTCGCGATTCGAATACAATCACACGTTATCAGCTCGCCAACGGCCTCGACGTCGTCCTCGAAGAGCGCCGCGACACGCCTCGCGTCGCGGTGCAGGTCGAGTATCGCGTGGGGATGCGCGATCAGCTCGACGGCTACGGCGGCCTCGCGCACCTCACCGAACACGTGATGTTCTCGTGGGCGCGGGCGAACCGGCGGGGCGGCGTTGCGTTTCTGGAGACCGTCGGCGCCAGCTCGTTCAACGGCCAGACGAGCCCTGACTCGACGCGGTACTACGAGATCGTCAGCGCGTCGGCGCTCGAGCGCGCGATCGCCTTCGAGAGCGATCGCATGGGCTTTCTCTTGGACCACGTCGGCCAGCGCGCGCTCGCGTCGGAGATCAGCATCGTGCTCCGCGAGAACGCCGAGAACGTCAACGTGTTCACGATCGCCGGACTGGGACCGGCGCTGCTCCGTTCGTTGTACGGCGCGGCGCACCCGTATCGGTTCTTGTTCGAAGACCCTGCGCAGGTCGCTGGCCTGGAGCTCGACGACGTTCGTTGGTTTCATCAACGTTGGTACGCGCCGTCGAACGCCACGCTGGTGTTGGTGGGCGACTTCGAGACGAACAACGCTCGCTCGTTGATTCAGCGGTATTTCGGCGGTCTCGCCACGGTCCCGCGCCCCGCGCGCGCCGCCGCGCCGCCCATCCGAACGCCCTCCGAACGACCGCGGTTTTTCGCCCGCAGCACGGCCGCGAGCGACTCGTTCTGGCTCATCTATCCGAGCCCCGCGCTCTTCGCCGAGGACGACGCCGAGCTCGACATCCTCTCCGACGCGTTGACTCGAGGGAGAACCGCGAGGCTCCCGCGCGTGCTGGACGCGATGCCCGAGCTCGCATGCACGGTCGTCAGCCAGCAGTCGAGCCTCGAGCTCGCGTCCACCTTTCAGATTCGCGGGCAGTCGCGGGCCGGCGGAAGCGAATCGGTGCTGACCGTCACCGACGCGATGCTCGCGGAGCTTCGCTCGACGGAGATTCCGCAATCCGAGCTCGAAGCCCTGCGCGCCAGGCGGCTCTTGTCGATGCGACAGATGCACCAGACGCTCGAAGGACGAGCGTTCTTTCTCGGCCTCTACGCGAGGCGATCGGCCTCGATCGACGCGATGCTCGCGCGTGACTTCGACCGATACCTCTCGGTGACCCCGGCGACCGTTCGCCGCGCGGCGTCTCGGTGGCTGGACGCAAACAAGCGCATCCTCGTGCTTCGCAGCGGAACGCCCCGCGCACAGAGCTCCCCGCGCACCGCCACGGCAGGAGGCAGCCCGTGAGACGATCTCGCGCCGCGCTCGCGCTCGTCGTCGCGTCGATCCAGGGTTGCGCGACGCTCGAGGTCGCGGTCCCCGCCCCGAAGCGCAGCGGACTCGTGCCCCTGCAACCGCTGTCGCGCACGGTCGAAGAGCCGTTTCGAAGAGAGCGCATTCGCATGGCGCCTCGCCCCGATTGGACGCCGCCCGCCGTCACGCGGTGGACGCTGCGCAACGGGATGCCAGTGTACTTCATCGCGCGACCAGGCTCGGGAGCGGTCGCGTTTCAGTACGTCAATCGCCGCGCAGGAAACCGCGACGCGCGGGTCAGCCCCTCCCTCCCGATGATGCTCGCGACGATGCTCGGCCGAGGCACCCTCTCGCGTCCAGGGATTCGCCACGCGGTCGAGCTCGCATCCCTCGGCGCCGAGCTCGAGGTCGACTGCCACGCCTCGGGCTTGTACGCGAGCGTGCTCGTCGAGCCTCGCGCGACGGCGCGCGCGGCCGCGCTGCTCGCAGATGCGATCGTCGCGCCCGAGCTCACGGAGTCGGAGTTTCGCCGAGCCAAAGACCTGCTCTTCTCTGCGCGCTCTGCGTTTTCGGGACAAGCGGCCGCGCACGAAATCGCCGCGTGGACGCTCTTCGGCCCAGCACACCCGCTCGCGCGTCCCTCCGCGGGAACAGCAGCCGACATCAACGCCACCACCATCGAGACGGTCCTCTCGTATGCGCGCCAGCGCCTGATCCCTGCGCACAGCGCGGTGGTCATCGCGGGAGACATCGATGAAGCGACGCTGCGCCCCTCGCTCGAGGAGTCATTTGGCCGATGGACGGTCGACGGCGCTACCGCGATCGAGCGCGCGCCGAGCTATCCCGCGGTGCCTCTCGCGAACCGTCGTTGGTCGGTGCTCCATCGCGATCTGATCGGCGACAACGCGCACGTCTTCGTCGCGTATTCGCTTCCCGCCCTGCTCCATCAAGACTTCGCCTCTGCGTTGGTCCTCAATCACATCGTCGGAGCGCACAGCGGAAGGATGAACCGAACGCTCCGCGAGCAGCAAAACGTCACGTACGGCGCGTACGCGACGCTCAACATCGACCTTCAAGGCGGCTACGGAATCGCGTCGACCACCGTCGACAAACAGCAGGTCGGCACTGCGATCGACGGCATCTTCGAAGCGATCCAACGATTGCGCAGCAGCGCCCCTCGCGCGGCCGAGCTCGAAGCGGCGCGCGAGCGTGCGCGGACCGAGTTCTTCGCGCGCTTCGAGTCGCTCTCGGGGCTCGTCGATCTCGGCTCGGCGTTGTTCGCCTTCGAGCTCGGCCCCGAGTCGTGGACGCGGCACCTCGCGCTCATCGACCAGGTGACCGGCGCGTCCGTACAGCACGTCGCCCTCGAGTACCTCAGCCCCGAGCGCGTCGCGGTCTCGATCATCGGAGACTCAGCAGCCTTCGCCCGAGCGCTGACGGGCGGGGCGCGACCGGGGCTGCTCTACGTCGTTCACCAACCGTAACGGCGATCACGGCTGCAGCGCGAGATAGAACACCAGCATCGACGCCGTCGCGCGCGCTCCAGCCCGAAACCCCTCGAAGCGCATCGGCGCGCGATCACGGGTGCCGTCCGCGCTGATCATCACCACCGAGCCATCGTCCTCGACGCGAAGGAGCTTTCCGTCCGAGCGTCGCAGCTCGCCTTGATCCGTCAGTCGGTGCGTCGTCCGCATTCCCGCGACCACCACCACCCGATCGGGCGCGACCCGAAGCACCTCGCGCCCCTGCGCGTCGATCAAGCGCTCACCCTCGAAGCGCGCTGCGAGCGCTCCGCGTCGAAGCACCGTTCCGTCCTCGCGCAACACGAGGTCCACCGTCGCGTCGGGCCCGCGCGCCTCGGGCGTCGGGCGGACGCGCATCGCCACCAGCACGACGCCCACGACCGCAGGGCTCGCGCTCGCGCTTTGCGCAGCGTCCGCCGCCGCGACCGCCGCCACCGCAGCGTCGTCGCTCGTCACGAGCACGTCGTCGCAGCCTGGACAGCGGGCGAGCAGCGCTCCAGCGTCAGCTTGCGTCGAGCCGCCCGCGCTCTGGTTGGCGCTCGCGGACCCACCGCCGCTCGTGCGATTCGATTCGCAGGCTGCGCCAGAGAGCATCGCTGCGAGCGCGATCGCAGCACAGGGTCGCGCGCCGTTGCCGATTTTCACAGGCGCATTCTGGCAGAATGGCCCAAAGATTTCAGGGATGAACACGCGTCGCGCGCCGCCCATGCTCGGCCCCTACCCCGTCGTCGGCCCGCTGGTCGCAGGCGGATCGAGCGACGTCCTCGCGATCGACTTCAACGGACAGAGAGCAGCAGCCAAATGGCTGCTCGATGAGCTCTCGCGTGACGCGCGCGTGCGCCGAGCGTTCGAGCACGAAGCGACGCTCCTCGCTCTTTGCCACGGGCCGGGGCTTGCCGCGCTGCTCGGTCGCGACGTCATCGACGCGCGCCCTGTGCTCTTTTTGCGCTGGATCGATGGCGCGCCGCTCGACGTCACCCTCCCTCGTTCGCAGCGCGACGCGCTCACGATCACTTGCGCGACGCTCGACGCGCTCGCGACGCTGCACGAACTCAGAGACGAGCGCGGCCCGCTCGAGGTCGTGCACCGCGACGTCAACCCGTCCAACCTGCTCGTCGACGCCCGAGCCCCGAGCGAGGTGACGCTCGTCGACCTGGGTCTCGCCTCCTCGCGGCTGTTCTCCCGGGGCGCCGACGGGCTCTCCGAAGGAACGCTGGGCTATCACGCGCCAGAGATGTTCACCGGCGACGCGCCGATCGACGCCCGCACAGACGTGTTTTGTGCGGCCATCGTGTTGTGGGAGCTGCTCGCCGCGAGGCCGCTCTTTTCGCGATCGAAGTTCGCGGCTGCGCGCGAGATCGTCGAGACCGACGCCCCGGACATACGCGAGGTGCGAAGTGATGTCTCCGCGCAGCTCGCGGCGGTGATCGCGAAGGCGCTCTCCCGTCGCGCGGCAGACCGCTTTCGAGACGCCCGCTCCTTCGCGCGCGCGCTCGGGCGCTAGCGGGCGCTCAGGGCGCGAGCGACCCACGTTTTCAATGGCTCTTCACCGGTGACTTCGGCTCGCGCGACGCTCGTGGCACAATCGTCTGCATGCGAACGCGATCGACCTCGACGTCGACCCTCTGCGCGCTGTGCGCGCTCTCGTCCCTCGTCGCCTGCGCTCCTGCGGCAGACACTCAGACGAATTTCGCCACCCGAACGAGCTCGCAGGAGACGACGAGCGGCGGCGCGCAGATACGCGGCGGAGGCGAGGTCACGACCTCCAGCACCACCACCACCGGCACGCAGGTCACAGGCCCCGGTGACTCGCAGCCCGTCGGACTCGCAGCCGCTTCGGGCTCGAACCCCACCGGGTCGGTGGCCACGGGACCGGCGCTCGGCGGCGACGCGGATCACCCGGTGCCTCGATGCGGGGCCAGAGACAGCTACTACTTCGTCTCGACGGAGTTTCGATGCCCCGACGGGAGCAACCCCCTCGGCGGCAACCTCGCGCTCGGTCAGCGGTCACGACGAGGAAACGTCGGCGCCAACAACACCACCGGCAACATCATCGACCTCTACGAAGTGCCCTGCGCGACCGGCCCGCAGCGTGTCTACGTCGACATGTACCACTGCCCGCCTGGGGTGAACCCGCTCTTCGGACCGTAAGCACACGTTTTCGAGTCACCCGTGATTCACGGGACGACCCACGCTTCGGGCTCGGGCTCGCGCGCGATCGAGTCGCTGTCCCACGCGGCCCAGTAGCGCAGGCCGCACGCGACGCACTGATACTCGACCTCTCCGGCGCTGCTGGCGCTCGCGCCGTCGTCGCCGTCGTCGGACCACCGTCGCACCGCCCGTACACCTTCGTCGTCGCAGCGACCGCAACGATGGCGGCCTCCGCCGAGCGCGCGCGCGATCACCCTCGCCGGGGTCTTGTGCCGGTGCAGCTCGAGCTCGGCGGCCACCTCTCTCGCGAGGGGCCAGCGAGCGATCTTCGCGAGCGCACCATCGAAGGCGATCGCGCCGAGGCGTCGACTCGTTCCGTAGAGGAGCACCCTGGGATGGCTGGCGAAGCGGCTCCAGTCCGCGAGCATCCTCGCGAGCGAGGTCAGCGCGTCGGGGTCCCACTCGATCGCGGCCATCGCTCGCCACCTGGACGACTGCGACAGGGCCTCGACGCGATCTGCGACCGACACGACCGCGTCCCCCGCGAGAACGCCGCGAACATCGACGCCCTGCCGCGCGAGAAACACGAGCAGCGCGCCTCGCGTCGACGGCGCGACGCGCTCGGCTACGTCGAACAAGAGGGCAGCTCTTCGACCGCGCGGCGGGTCGACCTCGCGCCAGACGACGGCGAACGTCCGATCGAGCCGCGCCGAACCGAAGTCCGCAGCGTTGACATAGGCGGCGACCTCCGCGCAGTCCCCGGCGCGAGCGAGCGTCGCGGCGTCTTGGTCCGCGCCCTCATCGAGCGCCGCGAGCGCCACGCGAGCCTCGTCCACGACGCTCCAGCGAACGCCCCGAGAGAACGAGGGATCCTCGAGCAACGACGCGAGCGATTCGCGAAGCGCTGCCCGGACCCGCATCGATCGATCGACCGAAGCGGCTCCGCTCGGGCCAGCGAGCTCGGCGAGCGCCTGGTCCACCGAGTCCCACAGGTCCCATAGCGCGGTGGTCACGTCGTCGCGCGTGCGAGCAAAAGACAGCGACAGCGAGAGCCCCACCCGGACCACCACGCGGCCCATCGGGTCGCTTTCGGCCAGCGGGTCGCTCTCGGTTGGCGGGTCGCCCTGCGTCGACAGGCTCTCGAGCGCTTGGCTCACGGAGGCTCTTCATACCGCACTCCGTGACCGCGTATTCAGCGGACTTTGTGGATCTGTGCCCGCTTCGCCTCGACCGGTGCGCTTCTGGCCCTACAACCGCGGTACAACCCATCCGCGAAATCGCTGCGCGATCGTCGGCTTTGACCCTTGCAGGCTGGCCGTGATACCCAGCGCGCGCGAATAGGCAGGGCCGCCGATTTGTGGCACGGCCCCGCACGCAGAGACATCGCTTCTCGAGAGGTAGTTGTTCCCATGACCGAGCTGGCCCGCGGAAAGATCACGCAAGTCATCGGCCCCGTCGTCGACGTCGAGTTTCCCCCTGGCGCAATTCCGCCGATCTACTCGGCGATCAGGATCTCCTCCAAGACCATCAGCGACGAGCCTTGGAACCTCGTCGCCGAAGTCGCCCAGCACCTCGGCGAGGGAACCTGCCGCGCGATCGCAATGGACACCACCGACGGCCTCGTTCGAGGCCAGGACGTCATGTCGACCGGCGCGCCCATCCAGATGCCCGTCGGCAAGGCGACGCTCGGCCGCATCCTCAACGTCATCGGCGAGCCTGTCGACGGCCGTGGCAAGGTCAACGCGTCCGAGACCGCCCCGATCCACAGGGCCCCGCCCAAGTTCACCGATCAGAGCACCAAGTCCGAGATCTTCGCGACGGGCATCAAGGTCATCGACCTGCTCGCTCCGTACCGCAAGGGCGGCAAGATCGGCCTCTTCGGCGGCGCCGGCGTCGGCAAGACCGTGCTCATCATGGAGCTCATCAACAACGTCGCGAAGGTGCACGGCGGCGTGTCGGTGTTCGCCGGCGTCGGCGAGCGCACGCGCGAGGGCAACGACCTCTACCTCGAGATGACCGAGTCCAAGCTCGGCGACGGCAAGACCGCCGTGATCGACAAGGCCGCGCTGATCTACGGCCAGATGAACGAGCCGCCCGGCGCCCGCGCCCGCGTCGCCCTCTCGGCGCTCACCGTGGCCGAGCACTTCCGCGACGTCGACGGTCAGGACGTGCTCCTCTTCGTGGACAACATCTTCCGCTTCACGCAGGCGGGATCGGAAGTGTCCGCGCTCCTCGGCCGCATCCCGAGCGCCGTCGGTTACCAGCCCACGCTTTCAACGGAGATGGGCGCGCTCCAAGAGCGCATCACCTCGACCAACCGCGGCTCGATCACCTCGGTGCAGGCCGTGTACGTGCCCGCCGACGACCTCACGGACCCAGCGCCCGCCACGACCTTCGCGCACTTGGACGCCACGACGGTGCTCTCGCGCGCGATCGCTGAAATGGCGATCTTTCCGGCGGTCGATCCGCTCGACTCGACCTCGCAGATGCTCCAGCCCCACATCGTCGGCGAGCGCCACTACCGCGTCGCCCGCGAAGTGCAGCGCACGCTGCAGCGCTACAAGGAGCTGCAGGACATCATCGCGATTCTCGGTATGGACGAGCTCTCGCCGGACGACAAGCAGGTCGTCGACCGCGCTCGCCGCATCCAGAAGTTTCTCTCGCAGCCGTTCTCGGTGGCCCAGCAGTTCACGGGCTTCGAGGGCAAGCAGGTCCCGCTCAACGAGACGATCGACTCCTTCGAGGAGATCCTCTCGGGCAAGCTCGACAAGCTCCCCGAGCAGGCCTTCTACATGAAGGGCAACATCGAAGAAGTGAAGAAGGCCGCCGCCGAGATGGAGAAGGCCTGATCCATCATGGCCAGCATCATCGCACTCGAAGTCGTGACGCCCACGGGCCCTGTCGTAAAGGTCGACGTCGACCAGGTCGAGGCCCCCAGCGTCTTCGGTGAGTTCGGCGTGCTGCCGGGCCACTTGCCGCTGCTCGCGGCGCTCGAGGCAGGCGTCGTTCGCTACCGCTCTGCGGGTAAGCTCGTCGCCATCGCCGTGAGCCAGGGCTTCGCCGAAGCTGGCCCCGACCGCGTGACCATCCTCACGGAATCGGCCATCGACGGCAGCGAGGTCGACACGGCCTCCGTCAAGTCCGACCGAGACGCCCTGCTCAAGCAGCTCGAGAGCGTCTCGGCGGACGCCTCCAACGAGTACGAAGAGCTCTTGCGCAAGCGCAAGTGGCTCGACGCGCAGCTCGAAGCCGCCCGCGAGAGCGGCAAGAACTAACGCGCACGCTCGAGCATCGCGCGCGGGGGCGAACAGGATGGCGCGCCGCGAGAGAGCGCGCGATCGTTACGAAGCCACAGGCGGGATCCATGCTGAAGAGCAGCGCATATTCGTGGATGTTCGCAGGGCTGGCGCTCTCGGGTTGCCACGATCGGGTCACGATCGTCCGCGTCGACGCCGAGTCCCGCGACGCGATCGTGGCGACCGACGCGACGCTCGATCGCAGCGAACCGGCGATGGATGTCCCGTCGCGCGACGACGCCAGCGACGACGCGATCGACGCTCCCGATTCGCTGCCCGATTCGCTGCCCGATTCGTTGCCCGATTCGCTGCCCGATTCGCTGCCCGATGTGCCGCCGCGCGTCCCGGATCCGCCGCGATTGATCGCGCCGATGTCGAGCAGCTTCGTGACCGGCTCCTCTCCGACGCTGCGCTGGATTCGCTCGGAGAACACCGACGAAGCCGTGCTGGAGGTGTGCGCAGATCGCGCGTGCACCGTGGTCGAGCAGACCCACACCGTCGCGGCCGACCGCATGGTGGCCGCTGGAGTCGGCTTCGGAACGCATTTCTGGCGCGTGTTTGGACAGACCGGTGCGCGGCGCTCTGCGCCGAGCGCCGTGTGGCAGTTTCACGTTCCGCGCGCCTCGGCGCCGACGACCAACGCGTGGGGCACGACCCCAGATTTCAACGGTGATGGCCTCACCGATGTCGTGGTCGGCGCGCCCGACGCGCGGGGCGGAGGCGCCGCGTACATCTTCGTCGGAGAGCGGCCGGGCGTCGCCGCGACGCCCGTGTCCATGCTTCGAGGGGCGGGACGCTTCGGGTTCGTCATCGAGTCCGCGGGAGACCTCAACGGCGACGGGTTCGCGGACCTCGCGGTGGGCGCTCCCAACGACGCGGCAAACGCGGGATCCGTGAGCGTTTTCTATGGCTCGCGCAGCGGGATCCTGCCGATGTCGCCGCGCACGTACCTCACGGGACTCCTCGAGAACGACGAGTTCGGAACGTCCGTCTCCGCGGCGGGAGACATCGACGGCGACGGCTACGGAGACCTCGCGATCGGAGCGCCGTTCGCCGCGTCGCGCGCAGGTCGCGTGTGGGTGTACTTCGGCGGACCTTCGGGGCTGTCCGGCGCGTTCTCCACTGTGACGGGAAGCGTGGGACTGAGCACGGGCTTCGGGGGTTCGGTGACCGGAGCGTGCGACGCAGACCGCGACGGATTCCCGGACCTGCTCATCGGAGCGCCTTTGGCCTTCGGCGGAACAGGCTCAGCGGTCTTCGTGCGCGGTCGCGGTCGCGCGCTCGCGACGACAACGACGATCCGCGCTCTGTCGTCGAGCGCGTGGTTCGGATTTCATGTCAGTCGCGCAGGTGACGTGAATCGCGACTCGTTTTGCGACCTCGTCATCGGATCGCCCAACGACGGCTCGAACGCGGGCGCCTTTCATGTGTTTTCGGCGCGAGAAGTCTGGGATCGCGCCGAACCGACCGTGTCGATCATCGAGACTGTGGTCGATCGCGCGTTGGGCTACCGCGTCACCGACGCGCGCGATATCGACGGTGACGGAACGGACGACATCGCCGTCGGCGCGCCGGGCGTCGCCAACCAGAGCTACGTCCGCGTCTTCCGCGGCTCGCCATCGATGACGATCGAGCGCACGCCCTGGGCGACGTCGCTGCTCGGTCCAGAAGTCGGGCGTTTCGGCCGCTCGGTCGGCGGGCACGGAGACGTGAACGGAGACGATTTTTCGGACCTCGTCGTCGGCGCGCCGGAGTTCGGCGCTTCGGGAGGTCGCACGTTTGTGTTTTCAGGCGGAGCGGCCGCGCTGACCGAGCAGCAACGGATCGCCGGGCCAGACGGCGGCTATTCGGGCGGGGCGGTCGCGATGCTTCGATCGACGGTGTCGACGACTCGCGCTAGAACAACGCCGGCGCGCGCGAGCAAGATTCGTCTCTAGAGCGCCGCCTTCTGTTGGCGAAACGCGCCGTCACCGCTTGCGCGCGCGAAGGACCGCGATCACGCCGAGCAGCAGCGCGATCCACCCGCGAGGCTCGCCCGTGTTCGCCAGGCTCGCTGAGCATCCCCCACGCGCAAGGGACGGGACATCCATCGGCGTCGCCACAGGCGCGGGGCGCCGCTGCGTCTCGACGGCCGTGTTGATTTCTGCGCTTGTATTCGAGACGAGAGGCCTCGCCTCGGCTTGCCCGACCGCCACCGCGCTCTCGGTCCCGAGCGCGCTCGCCGCGAGCGGCCGGTGCGCGAGGGCGCTGGCCCCGTCGATCACGAGCCAGTGCAGCACCCCGTCGCCAGTGACGACCAGCAGCGGCTCGGCGTCGATCGGCGCGCGCGCGGTCGGCCCGTCGCGAACGGCCACCGCGGCTCCGTCAGCCACGCGAAACGCGCTGAGCGCCCCAGCGCGCTCGCTCACGAGCAGGTCCAGCGCGCCGTCTCCATCCACGTCTCCCACGCGCACCCCGACCCGCGACGGGCCGCCAGATCGCCTGGGAAATCCCTGCCTCACAGCCCCGCTTCGAGCGTCGACGAGGTGCACCCATCCGTCGACGTCGGCCCACGACGCGAGCATCGTGCGACCTTCGTAGAAGGCGACGGGCGGCGCGAGGACCAGCGAGGTGGCCGCGTGCGACCAGCGCGCTTCACCCGAGCGAGACAGCGCGCGAACGACGCCGCCCGGCGCGGCCACGAGCAGCTCGTCTTCTCCGTCGCGGTCGACGTCCACGGCGAGCGCGGGGCTGGTGCTGCCGCGCGCGTCCGCTCCGAAGGCGCCTTCGAGCGAGCGCCCGTCGATGGCGTTCCAGCAGTCGAACGCGTTCGAGCGAGCGACGCACACCGCGCTTCCTTCGCGGCGCTGCACGAGCGTCGGAGAGCCAGCGCCGAGCATCGCGCGCGGGTCACCGGCGGCCTCGGTGCGGCGATAGAACTGCAACGATCCATCGTGGATCGAGCGCCACTGCACTTGCCCGTCACCGAGGCGCAGGACCGTGGATCGATCGACGAGCAGAGGCTCTCCCCACACGGGCGCGCCCAGCGCGGCGGTGAAGAGCACGGCGCCGTCGGCGTCGAGGCGAACGAGCGCGCGCCCGGTCGAGCTCGGGGCGATGAAGAGCGCGCCGCCGTCGGGCAGGACACGCACCGAGCCGGTCGCGCACGATCCTTCGCGGGACCACTCGACGCGGGGGCCGCCTCCAGGGCCGATGGACCACTGCGTGACGCGGTCGCCGACGCAGCCGACGAAGCGCGCGCGGTCCGACGCAGAGGAGATGGCGCGCAGCGCCCCTGCGTGCTGGGCGAGCGCAGCGTGAGCAGCAGTGAGCGCGCACAGCGCCGTCGCGAGCGCGAAGAGAGAGCGTTGCTTGTTCATGGGCTGACCCTCGTCATCGTGAGCCACGATGCGTGACCGGTGAACGTGCTGGCGGGCATGCGATAGTTGCTGCGCGCTGCAGCTTCGAAGTCGTAGAACGCGACCCAGGTGGGGACGGACTCGGCGCTCCATCGAGCGAGCGACCCCGCGATCACGACGGCCATCGGCATGACGACGCCCACGGGCCCCGGGGCGCGGACGACCCGCTCTTCTGTGGGCCGCGCAGCGCCGAGGCTGCTGTGAACGTCGCCGACCATCGGGCGCGTGACGCGGAGGTAGAAGTCGAACGGCGCTGCGGGGCGGCTCGCGCTGGGGTTTGCCTCCGCGTTGGCGAGCGTGATGGTGACGCGAAAGTGCGCGCCGACGACGGGGGCCGAGCCCACGACGGTGTTGCTCGCAGACTCGCCGGCGTTGGGCGGAAGCGCCGCGCGCGTGTCGGCGATCACCTCGAGGTCGATCGCGTTGACGCCGTTGACGATGGTGCTGCTCGGCGAAGAAGCGCCGACGACCGCCGCGCTGGCCCAGCGATCGACGCGCGCGGTCCACGGTCCGACCGCGGGGAGCGCGAGGCGAAGCGCGTGGTCGTACCAGGCTCCGCGCGCGAGGGGATCGACGTCGATCACGTATCCCGTGACGAATCCGCTAGAGAATCTCTCGTCGATCACGGTCTCGACGATGAGGTCGTTGTAGTCCCAGTCGTTGTCGCCGGAGCCGAGGCGGTCTTCGAAGGCGACGGTCCAGGTCGAGCTCGCGCTCGTGGGCGCCTGCGGCGTGGCGTAGGCCGGGTCGCTCGGGGCGCTGACGTTGTTGCTGCTGTCTTGCGCAGAGATGCGCCAGGCGTAGCGGCGGCCGTTGAGCACGCCGGTGTCGACGTAGGTGCTCGCGGTGACGAGGCCCGCGACGATGCGCGTGAAGGGGCCTCCCGCCTCGGAGCGCTCGAGGACGTAGCCCCAGAGGTCTCCGTCGCGGTCTCCGCCCACAAACGAGAGGGTGGCTCGGTTGTCGCCGCCGCTCGCGAACACCGAGGGAACATCGGGCGCCAGCGTGTCACGCGCCGTGGCCGACAGCGTCTCGGTGTAGATGTACGCGCCGTCATCGAGCACGGCGCGAACGCGGTAGTAGTACGTAGCGTTGAGCGTGACGGCGGCGTCGGTCCACTGGTACGAGCTGCCGGTCGTCCAGCCTCCGTTGGCGGTGATCGACGAGAGGATTCTCGACTCGACGCCGCCCGGAGAGCTCGCGCGGACGAGCTCGAAGCGCACGGCGCGGGCCTCGCGCGCGGTGCTCGCGCGAACGACGATCGCGCTCGCCGAAGGCGCCGCAGAGGCCGAAGCAAACGCGGCGAACGAAGGGTCATCGAGGATGGTCAGCTCGCTCGCCGCGGTGGCGAGCGGCTCGCTGGCGAGCAGGCCTGGTCCCGTGGCGCGTACGATCCCGCGCACGACGACGCGGCCGCCGTTGCGCAGTCCGCCGATCGCGCACTCGGGGCGCAGCGTCACGCGGACGGTGCGGCGCGAGCGGGCCGAGAGCGTGCGCGCGGGGAGCGAGAGCACGGTCCCTGCGGCGTTCATCGTGCTCGTGGGGACGACCGCGACGCCGTCGTCGGTGATCGATACGAACGACCATGACTGCGCGAGGTCGATGTCGATCGAGGCGGCCGTGAGCTCGGATGGCTCGATGTTTTCTGCGGTCAACACGAACTCTTGCGCGACGCCGCAGCGCGCCGTGGAGCTGGCGGTCTCGACTTGCAGCGTGGGGTTCGCCGGCGCTGCGCTGGCCGCGTACGAGAGCCAGTTGTCGTTGAAGTTGGTGCTCCAGACGGCGATGGGGTTGTCGCTGGTGACGCGGAGGTAGGGCCGGCGCCCCATGGCGGGGACGTTCATGTTGTTCCACTGCGCGGGGTCGATGCGGACGTCGGCGGGCGCGAGGCGGTTGGCGGTGACGGTCTGCGAGAAGAGCGTTCCGCCGGTGTCTGCGTCGATGACGTTGACGGTGGCCGCCGTCGATCGCGCGAAGATGTACAAGTGGCTGTACGTGCCGCCGATGTTGCGCACGGACGTCTGGATCCCCGGCGGCGGAATGTACGCGAGAAAGTCCCGCCCCGACGCGCTGCCGTCCGCCGAGGAAACGTAGCTCGCGATGTCGCTCGTGCCGATCGAGCCCGTCTCGAGCCAGCTGGCCTCGAACACGCTCACGCGCCTGCCCGCCGTCGCCGTGAGCCGAAACAAAGCATAGTTGGGCCCGACGATGTCCGCGTGATCGAAGGGCTGCGGCAATCTGTACGTGCCGATGGACTCCCAGCGGAGGGTGGTCGCGTTCCACCCGTCGAGCGCGACCGAGGTGTTCGCGTCGTAGCCCACGACGCGGATCTCTTGCTCCCGTCGCAGCCCCGGGTCGTGCGGCACCGTGAAGTAGAACAAGTCACCGGTCGACGCGCCGTTCGCGCTCGGAACGAACCCTCCTCCGTCCCGCGCCTGCGAACCCGTCCCCAGCGTCTCGAGCGCCCCCGTGATGGCGGTCACCGGCTCGCTCGCTTCGATCAGATAGGTATGCCCAGGGGTCATCAAGTCCACGCCCAGCCCGCGGCGCACCATCAGGTCTTCGCCCACGCCCAGCGTCGTCTCGAGCAACACTCTCCCGCCGGTGCGCGACAGCTGCGTCACGCCCGTCGCGAGCGTAGCGCTCGCGCTGATCTCGCTGATCCGAACGCGCGTGTTCGCGGTGTACGCGAACACGTCGACGTCTCGCTTCGAGCCCGTCCCGTCGGGCGCAAAGATGTAGAACGACTGGCTCAACATCCGGTTGTTGTCGCCAGGAACCCAGTCGTGCTCCCAGTCCGACCGCGTCGCGATCAGCACCGTGACCGGCGCGTCCGAGCGCACGTCGAACAGATCTCCGTCCCACACGCCGCCCGCGTCGTCGTTGACCGCGCCGTCCCGCAGGTAGACCACCTGCGATTGGCCTCTCTCGAGGCTCACCGAGCAGCTGTCGTCGCTGTCTCCGTCGGCGCCGTCGTCGACGATGTCGAGCCGCGTGCGACCGCTCGTTCCGCTGCTCTGCGCGGTGACGATCAGCATCGAGTGTCGACCGTTGTTGGAGTTGTTCGGCGGAGCGAACACCGTGAAGTGCGTCGCGGCGTTGCCGATGGCGGCGGCTTCGCGCGGCGCGGCGACCGCTCCGATGAGCACGCTCGCGGCGCACAGTCCGAGGGTTGGTAGGGGTCTTCTCATCGAAGAGAGCACGCCTCGCACGCAGCGAGCCAGCCTCGCGCACGCGCGCGCGGTCGAGCGAAGAAACAGCGACCTTTCGCTGCAAATCAAGCGCCCGATCGCGATCCATCCCCGAGCGCCGCGAGGACCTTTGGCTACCCGTGATTTGTTTCATAACGGAGCAGCCCTGCGCTGATCGTGCCGATTCGGTACGCGCGATCCCGAGGGACACGTCGCGCGCTGTCCGTGTGACTCAGCACCCGCGTAGAGCTCTCTCACGGGCCCGCTCGTAGCGCTCGCCAGCACGTGGGACGCGTTGCACGTGCTCGCTTTCGGCTTCGATCGCCGCGTGGGACGCGTTGCACGCGCTCACTCGCTGCTTCCATCGCCGCGTTGGACGCGTCCAACGCGCTCACTCGCGGCTTCGATCGACATGTTGACCGCTCATTCGCAGGAAGTTTGTCGCACCTTCCTCGCGGCCCGTATGTTCGCCGTGGCCGACTGCACTCCACGCACGCGGCTCCTCTCCACTTCCAGGAACTCCATGGCAACGCTCGACTCCCCTTCCAATCCCTCAGGAATGGTCTCTGCCGGCGACGCGATCCTCGCGGCAGCGACTTCGATCGACACCCGGCCCGTGAAAGCGAAGCTCAAGGCCTTCGCCGACGCGCACAAGCTGTTCAAGTCGCTTCAGGGCGCGGTCGCCGCGGCCGAAGACGCGCTCGCGAGCCATCGCGTGACCGTCGCCGAGGCGGACGTCGATCAAGACGCCGCGGTCGACGCGCTCGCGAACAAGCTCGTCGGCGACGGCTTCGAGCGCACGCAGCCCTTCAAGAGCTTCTCGAAGCTGAGCCCCTCGAAGCTCTCGGCGCTCGGCTACACGAAGGAAGCCAAAGAAGCCACCGCGCTCGCCAAGAAGGTCATCGCCTCGAAGAAGTGCGGCAAGCCCTCGAAGGACGCCGCCAAAGCCCTGCTCAAGGCCGCGGCCTTCGTCGTCAAGTCGCTCGAACCCTTGTCCAAGTGGGACGCTGTGTACCGAGGCGCGCTCACGCGAAGGGACGCCGTCGCGCAACAGTGGACCACGACGCTGGCGGCCCTGCGGCGCGCGTCGCAGTCCGCAGCGGACGACGGACACAAGCAGATCTACACGGCGCTGTTTCGCAGCACCGCGACGCCCGCGAAGAAGAAGAGCGCGAAGAAGAGCAAGCCCGCGGCCTGAGCTCGCCGGGCGACGCTCACATCCCGCGCATATACTCGCGCGTCGTCGGGGTTCCGCCCGAGTCGTACATGCGCGTGAGCCGATCGCCAGACACCATCACCGTCCCGTCCAGGTTGCCGCGCGCGATCTGCATCGCGTCCGTAATGTCCATCGCAGGACGGTTCATGCCCATGTCCATGCAGTCGGTCACCTCGGAGCTCGCCGAAGCAGCCGTCCCCGACAGCGCGTCGCCCATCAGCGTGTAGCGACCCATGTAGGTCGTCTCCGACTTGCAGCCGCTGCTCGCGCTCGTAAACGCCGACGACATCTCGTAGCGGCCGTCGCCGAGAAAGTTCAATCGCTGCTCGTTCGCGCCGCTCGTGTACACCCACGTTCCGACGACGCTGTTCGCAGGCGCGCTGTCCTGCGCGACGCCTGTGTCCGTCGCTGCGCTGCTGTCGCCGACGACCCCCGTGTCGGCGCTGGCGTCTGCGCCCGACGGCGCAGGCGCGCATCGCGCAAGAACGAGCGCCAACCCCAACATCGGAATACTGCTTCGAACCTTCATCACACACCCTCTCTCTTGATTGCCGCCGCACGCTGGCGCGTCGATCGAGCGCCCAGCGTTGGGCGCGTTCATATCTTCGTGACTGAGCACGCGCGATGCCATCGACGGGCCAAAGCGATTCACCCAGCGATTTCAGTGATGAATCCGCGCCACGCAGCGCAGCGCCATAGCCACGATGCGAGGCGCTAGCGCCGCCATCCGAGGCGCGCGCGCCTCGCTTCGATCGCGCGTCTCACTCTGCGGTGGTGGACAGCAACACGATCCGCTCGCGCCCCGCGTCGAGCAGCACGAACCCGAGCTCCCACAGCGCCGCGCGCGCTGCCCACGGGTTTTCGAGCTGGTCGAACCGCGCGCCGGTCGCGGGCGCGGCTTGGTCCGGCGATCGTCGGCCGCGCTTGGTTGGACGGCTCCGCGCCGAAGCTGGCCCCGCGACGAGCATCGCACCCATCTCTGCCAGCGCGGCCCACTCTTGCTCGCACAGCAGCGCCCGAACCGCGCGGTAGAAGGTCGGGGCCAGCCCAATCCCAGCGAACCTCGCCTTGTCCCACCGTACGCGCCCCGACCTGGCGAGGCGACCCTCGATCCCGTCGCGATACACAGAGATCGCGCGGGCGTGCTCGTCGCGAAGCTTCGCTGGAACGCGATCGATCGTGTCGAGGTCGAAGCTCCCGCGTTGGTTGTACGAGAAGAACCGCCACTCGATCACGGCCTCGGCGCTCGGGCTCTCGCCAGACGTCCAGGGCTCGGTCGCTCGCATCGCGCTTCGAGCGAGCATCTCCGCGGCGAGCATGGCCTCGACGTTGGCGGCGATGCGCACGACGGCTTCGAGGCTCGGAGGGACGTTCGAGATCGTGTTCACCCACGTCCCGAACACACGCTTGTCGTCGCTCGCCCACGAGATCGGGACGAGCCCGTCAGCGAGGCACGCCTCCCACCCGTCCTCTGCGCTCGACGACCCGCGCGTGACGGCGCGCGCCAGATCGATCTGCGGCTCCTGCGGAGAGAGCACCCGATCGAGCAGCGCGTCGACCGTCTCGATCCTCGCGGTCACCACGCTCAGCTCTCGGTCGCCACGCGAACGCCGCGCGTCACGCCGCCTTCGTGATCGAGCGCCGCGACCGCCTCTTCGTAGTCCGCGACGCGATACCCCTGCCCCTGCGACACGACGCGGACCAGCACCTTTCCCTCGTCCGTGGTGTCGACGCGAAACCGGTCGACCTCGCCGCGCTCGACGGCCTCGACGAACTTCTTTCGCTCTCCTTCGCGCGCGCGCGCCGAGGCGAACGCGCTCGCGCCGAAGACGGCGCCGAGCACCGCGAGCATCTGCGGAAACCACATGTTGCCGGCCCCTGAGCGAAACGACCCCGCCAGAGACAGCGCGAGCGCGAGCGCGCCGATCACCGCGCTCGCGACGCCGACGATGGCCTCGCCGCGCTCGGCGCCAGCGAGCCCCTTCTTCGCCAGACGCTGCGCGTTTCCGAGCGGAACCCCGAACACAAGCAGCGTCGCGAGGAGCGCAGGGATCCATACGATCGCGCCGATGAGGCCGCCTGCGAGCATTCCCGCCAGAAATCGCTCGAAGAAGTCGGGTCTGAAATAGGGACTGCGATCGATCGAGAGCATCAGGCCACAGGCGAGCGCCGCGTTGAGCGCCGCGAGCGGGACCGAGAGGAGCCACCCGACGCGCACGGAGTTCTCTGCGCCGGTGACGGTTTTGTCCCACCGCAACAGGTGCACCCAGAGCATCCCGAGCACGAGCGTCGGCAGCGCCGTCACGATCGGCATGATCGAGGCATCTCGGAAGATACTCGTGAGCACGACGCCCGTCATCGCCGCCAGCGACGCGCCCACGCTGACAATGTTGAGTCGCTCGAGGGTCTTCTTCGACCGAAACGCCGCTGGAATCATCGGGAACTCACGCACTCCGTTCAGTGGTTGATCGAACGTAGCATCGCCCGCCGTTCTTGCCCGCGTACGGCCCGGGACAGAACGAACGAGGCGAACGGTCGCCTGGCGGCGGCGAGCGGCGCGCGACAGGACTGCGGCGCCGTCGCTGCGCGTCGCTCAGCGGCCGAGGATCGCTGGGATCGTCCCGGTCGAGTTGCCGATGCGCGTTCGCGTCGAGCCGATCGCTTGCAGCAACGTGAGCAGGAGATTGCCCACCGGAACACCCCCGCACTGCACCGCGCGTCCCCCCGGAATCGCTCCTCCCGCGTGCCCGACGAGCACGAACGGGAGGTTGTTGTGGCTGTGCGCGACGGGGTCCGACAGCTCGCTGCCCGCCATGATCACGGTGTTGTCGAGCACCGTGCCTGCGCCCTCCGAAAAGGACTTCAGCCGCTCGGCAAAGTAGTTGAGCAGCGTCATGTGATAGCTCTTGTACAGGCGGATCTGGTCGTACCGACGCACGGGCATGTCGCCGTCGTGCGCCGCCGAGTGCTCGTCGCAACCGCGCGACTGCGCGCCATCGAGCAACGCGACGAGCGCGTCCGCGTCTGAAGCGACAAGAGAGGTCATCGCGCGCGTGTGGCACACCCGCGCGATCGAGCGCTCGATCACCGCGCCCCCTGCGCCGAGAGTTTCCATGCGTTGGCGCGACGGTGGGCGCGCAGCGCTCCGTACACGGCCCCGCACACGATGGCGGTGACTATCCAGGCGAGCACCGCGTAGCCCATGCGCGCAGCACTCGAGTTGAAGACGAGGGCGCTGTCGCGGTGAAACGAGCTGTACAGCGCATTGCTGCGATCGGAGAGGGCCAGGCTCGCGTCATCGATGCTCCACGCGCTGCGGAGGCGCGACGAGCGCGCAGAGAGCGCGAGGGCCTCGACCTCGATCGTGTTCAGCGCAGAGACCGCAGCGGCGTAGCGCTGCTCGAGCGAGCGAAGCCGATCGTGGGCCGCGGAAATCGGAACGACGAAGGACCGAACCGCGTTGTACCCTCTTGGTCCAGCAGCGACCACCGAGCAGGACGAACGGACCAACGTCGTGCGGGGAAAATCCTGCTCGTTGGTGTAGCCCGATCGTATCCACTCGAGCGACAACGGCGCGCCATCGGGCGCGACGATGGGCCGCAGCGAGCGGTGCGCGCCCGAGAGCGCCTCAACGGACTCTGCTCCGAGCGCGTCGCGCTGGGCGAGCGCGAGGGCACCTCGCTCGTTGGATGCGCGGATCGTAGCGGCTGCCTCGAAGAGCCCGTCGGCGTCGAACGCCGTCGCGGCGACGCCGCGCACAGCCTGATCGAAGCTGCGCAGCCCCGCCGCCGCGCGCTCGGGAGCAAAGGAAAACGTAGTCTCTTTGGAGTCGCAGACGGTCTCTGTGCGGCATCGACGCTGGGTGCGGCCGCTCGAGTCGCGCTCGTCGGTGCAGCGCTCGACCTGTCGGGTGTTTCTGTGCACGTGGACAAACCACGCGCTGTTGATCTCGGAGGCGCCGTTGGCGATCGGGCCGCTCGCGTCGATCATCGAGCGAAGAGAAGCTCGCGCGTCGGCGACCGCGGCGGTGGCTTCTCGCACACGCGCGATGAGCCGCGCGTACGTCGCGCGGAGGTCAGCGTCGCTGCCGCCGTGTCCGAGGGACAGGTTGGTGGCGCGATTGCAGAGCGCGGCGACGTCGTGGAGCGCGGCGGTGGCGCGCGCGGCGGGGTGCGGGTTTTTGCTGAGCGTACGCTCGGGCGACAGCGCGATCTCTGCGTCCGCGAGCACCGGCGCCTCCGGCCGAGGCTTGATCAGCAGCACGCGCGACGTGACAACCGACACGATAAACGGAAGCGCGATGAACACGAGAGGAACGAGCGCTCGCGCCAGCGCGCTGTTGTACCAGGGGGCGCGCGGGCGGGACGCGAGCTGCGCCGGGCTGCTCTTGGCGAGCTCGGCGCGCGCCTGCTCGAGCTCACGAAGGTGCTCGTCGAGCAGCTCTCGCAAGAGCGCGAGCTCTTCGGGGCTCTCGGCGTCGAAGGCGCGAAGCGTCTCGTGGAGCTGTGAGACCGAGCCGCGGCCGCGATAGTGTGTGTCGCGAGCGTAGTCGGGGTCGTCTTCGATCGCGGCGATTCCATCGCGCACCTGGGCGTCGAGCGACGCGATGCGCGCAGCGACGCCGAAGCGCCCCAACCGCGCCTTGCGAACGAGCACGCGAAGGCCTCCCCACCAGCCGAACACGGTGACGTTGTGCGCAAACGACTGCGAGAGCGAGAGTCGTTCGAAGTGATCGATTCTCAGCTCGATGAGCTTCTGCGCGAGCGTGAGCGACGCCAGGGGCGTCCCCGTAAACGTGTCGTGCACCTGTGCGCCTTCTGTCACGGCCTTCGAGCGTAACAAAGTCCTCGACGCGTCACTGACGCTCGTCGCTCACGGCGCTCACGAGCAGGGCAACATCGCGTCGAAGCGCGTGCCGAATTGCGGACCTGCAACCATCGCGGCGCGGCAACAACGGGCGGAGGACGGCGGCGAGCAGACGGTCGCTCGCTCCCACGTCAGCCGACCGGCGGTCGACTGAACGCGATTGGATGTCTCATCCTCCCGTCGCGTCGACCCATTCGAGCGCGACGAGCGCCTCGCGCTTCGAGTCGTACCGCGGGACGGCAATCACGCGCGCGCGCGCTTTCGACGCCAGCCTCGGCGCGCGCGGCACCGCGGCGTCGCTGAGCTCTTCTCCGCCGACAAAGGTCCGTGAGAGCAGACCCGGACTGAGTCGAACGTCTCCCGCGACCCACCTCGTCGGCGCGCCGGGCCCGAGCCTTCGCACCGCGCGAATCGTATGCAAATCTCCAGCGATCACGAACAGAGGTCCGATCGCCAACACGGATAACAATACGTGCAGCACGGTGATGGCACCTGGCGTCGCGACCAGCATCGCGACCAGCGCGCCGAGCAGCACGAGCACGATGCCGATGCGACGCGTAGCCCACGCGAGCACGCGAGCGATGTCCTGCTCCGAGAGCGGCGCGGGCTCGCCGATCGGGGCCTTCAAGCCGACGGGCAGCGGCGTCATGGTCTTGTCCACCGCGAGGCGCACCAGCGTCGAGCCCACCACGCGCACGGCCACGCGTTGTCCGGGGCGAAGTCGCGCGGCGCCCGAGCCCTTCAGCGCGCGCGGCTCGATCGCGTGCTCGAAGCCGTCGATCATCACGTGCCACAGCGTGTAACTCGCGCGCTGACCTGAGTGTGTCAGCTCTTTGGCGCTCGAAATCGTAGCAATCGTCTCGCGCGTCGCGCTAAACGCCGCGACCAGATCTCGAACGAAGCCTCGGAGCCACCAAAGCCCAAACGCTCCTGCCAGGAGCGGCGCGACCCACGAAGGCTCTCGGGTTCGACTCGGCGGGTTGGTGAGCAAGGCAAACGCTGCGAGCGCCGCCAACGCGACGGCCGAGCCCTTGACCAGCGCCCGCGCAAACCACGAGAACCGCAACCACAACGGGTCGCGCTCGAAGATCGTCTCGAACGTCTCTGCGTCGCTCTCTCGCATCCCGTCGAGGGTAGCCAGAGCCCGTTCGGTCTGCACGCGAGCGGCGGTCGAGTCGGCGCTGGTCGGGCTCGAAGATCGTCCGCCAACACAGTATCGCCCGTGAAACCAGCGGAGATCGCGTCGTGCAGCGCGGCGGGCCACCCGCGGCGCCGCAACAACGGGCGGAGGGCGGCGGCGAGCAAACGGTCGCTCGCTCCCCCGTCAGCCGACCGGCGGTGGAGTGAACGCGATTGGATGTTTTTTCCTCCTATGGAGCACGACCGTGCGGGACGGGCTGGTCCCAGCGGGCTTTGGAGGGGGGTGGGGTCGCCGTTTCGACGCGCGGCGCAGACTCTCGATCGAGCTCCGCGATGATTGGGGCGATGATTGGTTCGTATCGTTCGAGAACGCGTCGAGCGTCACCGATGGCTGCCTCCAACTCGCGGCGACTGTACTCGGCCATGACGTTCAGGTCCGACAGCGCGAGAGCATCGTGCAACTCGGCGCGGTGGTGTCTAAGTGCCCAGCGAAGATCGTGCGAATAGAGGTGCACCGACGCAAATGAAGACCACAGCGACCATCCCGTCGAGAGCAGCGCGACGACCGCTCCGAGCATGCTTGCAAGCGCGCTGTATGGGGTGCTTCGTACGATCAACGACAAACCCGTCGCAAGCATGCCGCTGAAGAAGAGCGCGTTGGCAATGCGCATCTTCCATCGCGCGGCTTCTTTGCCCTGGGCGAGACTGCGAACGAGCGTCGTGTAGCGGTCCAGCACTCGCACTCTTGCGGCGATCTCGGCATCGATCACGAATCGCTCGCTCATTGCTCTCGCTCCGTCGTCGCGAGCCCGGTGATGACTTCGACGATGCGCGCGAGATTCGCTGCGCGAATGCTCTGCTCGTATCCCGCTGACGTCGGAAAGAGCACTTCGCCTGTCGGTGATCGCAGGTTGCCGTAGACGAGCGCGCCGGACACGAAGCGGTGCTTGAAGTGCTCGGTTCCGTGCTTCTTCGCGATCTCGTCGACGAGCGCGCGATACGCGCTTTGTTTGCCGCAGTACCACTCGTTGACGTCGTGGCGCTGCGACCACCAGAGGTCCTGCTTGGTCCCAACCGTGACCATCCACAGAGGTCCCTCTGCCGTCGTGAGCACCGACACGAGCTCGCGCAGCACGTCGAGCTCGGCATCCCGTTGCTTCGCAGCGAACCGCGCTGCGAACGACTCGTGCGTGTCGTTCGGCTGCCACGAGGTGTGCTTGTCGAGCGGCTCTCGGCCGGGGATCGCGTGCATCCCGTACGACACCACATGCACGATGCCCCGCGCGCCTCCGCTCGTGACCTTGCGATGAAGCGGCGGAAACGAGTCCTTGCGGTACTCGGGCTGTCCGGGCGCGATCGTGAGCTTGCCCCAGAGGTCGCTCGGCGCGTCGTACTTCTCAGTGAGGTCCGAGAGCTTGTAGTCGATCGACACCGCGTCGATCGACGTCGGAGACGCAAGGAAGCGGCCGAGCGTGGATTTGCCCACACCACCCGAGCCGTACACTACGATCTGAACGTCGCCGTGCTGGAGGCGATTCCAGAGCTTTCGAAACGGCGCGAGGAGCTTCGCGCGATGCTCGATCGCGGCTCCTGCTACCTCGATGAAGAAGCCGGGCTCCATGCCGTGGTGGGTTTACCGCGCCGTAGACGGGGCGTCCAACATCGTGGCGGCGAAGGTCGCTGTACGAAGGGTCGGGAGCGAGTTCGACGTCGCCGTCGATGCGCGCGGCAGGCGTCGTTGCGGTCGCTGACGCCGAATGCGGCCTCCAGCACGCGGACGTTGCGCAGGGCGAAGAAGCGATCGTTATGGCGCGCGGTGCCCTCGTTGACGGTGCCCCCCTTCGCGAACTTGTGCGGCCCCGCGTCGAGCGGCTCCTCCCAGCACGAGCGGAACTGCTCGTCGATTGGGCCGCCGGTTTCGCGAGGTTCCAGCGAGCGAGGACGCGTTACTCGCAGCCGTGTATACGGCGAACGTGGTCAGAGAGTCCCGAAGGGAGAGAGATGACGTCTGTCGTGCACTGCCAACACAGTATCGCCCGTGAAACCAGCGGAGATCGCGTCGCGCAGCGCGGCGGGCCACCCGCGGCGCGGCAACACCGGGCGGAGGGCGGCGGCGAGCAAACGGTCGATCGCTCCCCCGTCAGCCGACCGGCGGTGGAGTGAACGCGATTGGATGTTTTTCCTCCATGCCGACCGATGATGTCTGTCGCCTGCTGCGACGCGATAGTCTCCGACGCGACGGAGGTTCAGTGAGCATCAACTATTATGGAGTGCCCGTGCGTGATCCCAAGCGCGTCGGGCCCATCGTCGAGGGACGCGACACCGACACCAAGATCGACGTGGCGAAGGTGCGGGCCGCGTTCGCCGTGCGCTTCAAAGGCGACGACCGCGGAACGCTCAAGTGGCAAGCCGGCGGCGACTACGTGTTCGTCGATGTGCTCGCGACGCACGTGCTCGTCACGCACAACACCGGCAAAGGTTCGTATCAGATCGAGGTGATCATGGACGCGGTCGAGACGCTGAAGCGCCTCGGGCTTCACGTGTGGGATCCGCAGCAGGGAAGCTGGTTTCCCTGAGCCTATCGTCCGCGGACGTTGCCCTGGCTGTCCGCACGATCCAAGCGCAAGACGCCGGCAGCGCTCGCGAGCGTCTCGCGCGAGGACGAGACCGAGACCGATCGGGGCGTGGCTCCGTCGATGCAGAATCTTGGGCGCTCGAGCGACGCCTCGCTACGATCGCGCGCATGGGATCCGCATACATCGGCAGCGTGATCGCCCGCAGTGCAAACACTGCGACGATTCGCGTGTATCAACATCACCCCGACTACGGGCTCGACCCCGAGTACTTCATGGACGAATGGGGCGCGATGGCCATCGCGTGCTGGGCGTTCAAGGACGGCTACGCGGTGCGAAATTTCAGAAACACCGACACCAAGGCGCCCTTCGTGAGCTTGCTCGCGGACGGAGAGACGACCGCGCTCGGCCGCAGCCTGGGCTCGTTCGACAACCTCTTCGACGCCCCTGCAACCAGCGTCGAGGCGCTGCGCGTCACGAAGGTCAACCTCGTGCGCAGCGCGTACAACGACGAAAACTCCCCTGAGCGATTGACGGCCGCCGGCTATCCGCCGGACCAAGAGCGCTTTCACGAGGTCGTGATGAAGATCTGCGGAGTCCTCGACATCGACGTCGAGGCGGACGACGACGAGACCCTCGCCCCGCTGATCGTCGGCGCCGAGTGGGAGTTCTGAGAGGTCCGTCCGGGGACGTCTTGCCGAGCGCAGCGAGCGACGCTCGCGCGGGTCGCGCAGGGGAGCTCGCCGGTCTCTCAGAAGCACTGTTGCGTGCGAGCGGAGAAGGCGCAGGCTCTGCCCATACCCAGACATCCGCCCCACTGGCCAACTACGCCGCAAGCGACGTCGCCGCCGGCGAACGCGTTCCATCCGTCTGTGCCAAGGCCGGTTGCAAAGCACGAGAGCGTTTCGCAGAACGCGATCGTGGTCCATACGTGCTGCACGTTGCCGTCGCAGTTCATGTCGACGGGTGCGGGACGAGTGAACCCCGACCCTGGATATCGCTCTCCATCGGTGTCAGCGCAGTCTCCGCCGCGCAGCGCGCGAATCAACCCGCTGGCCTCGCAGAGGCACTGCGCCGAGCCGGTTCCGTACCCGTCGTTGTCTTCGTCACGGTAGTACGACGTGCATCCGGGGGTGTCGGCGACGTTGATGGATCCGTCGCAGTTGCGATCCTCGGGGCCACAAGCGTCGGTAGCGCCGTAGAACGTCGCCGCGCGGTTGTCGTCGCAGTCGACCGCACGCGAGCTGCAGTGACCGACGCCGCGACCGTCTCCGTCACGATCTGCGCACGATCCGCACGTGCCCACGGCGGGAAAGCAGTACGACTGCGCCCCGCTCGGCCTGCACGTGAATCCGCTCGGGCACGACGAGCCCGCACCGCACGAGGGAAGGCACTGTCCGGTGTCGGCTCCGGTCACCGCGGCGTCGGCGGAGAAGCTCCAGCACACGCCCGTGGCGCACGTCGCGCTCGTGCAACTCTGGCAGAAGCTCTGCACTCCTCGCTCGTCCGCTCCGAAGCTGGGGCGGCAAAGCGCCGCGAAGGGCACTCCAGCAGCCATCTGCGCTGCCGATACCGAGAACGGAAACGCGGGCCTCGGCGTCGGATACGGGCTCGCCGCCGCGTGCACCACCTGGCACGTGTACGCGCGGGCGCTCGCGTCCTCGCCCACGGGCTGAAGCAGAGAGCCGCACGCGCCCGGGTCCGACGTGCAGTCGCGCGAGCACACGCCAGGCCGCGATCGGCCAGGGAAAATACTAGCGACGCTCACCACGCTCGCGCCCGCGTCCCCCGCGTTGGCCAGCGAGACCATCGTCACGCACTCGCCGGTGCCCGCGGGGCAGTCTGCGTTCGTCGTACAGCCGATGAAGTCCGCAAACGCGTATGGCACTCCAGCCTCGACGATCGCATCCGGCGCGCTATCCGGCAGGCTATCCGGCGGGCTATCCACGGCGATGTCGTCCAGAACGTCAGTGGCCACGTCCATATCTACGACGTCTGGCGCGCTGTCGGGCTGAGACTCCGAGGCGATGTCCGTGCTGCGATCTGCCGCCGTATCCGCTCGCGCGTCGAGCGTCGAGTCCGGCGCGGCATCGGCGATCGGTGCCGGGCTGCACGCAGCCAGCCCGAGCGTCGAGAGCAAGAGCAACCCACTTCCAGCGATTCGAATATGCACAGAGAACCTCCGCGACGCGCCGTTCGACGTGCGTCGCAAAGCGCCTTCGTGTGCATCGAGCGTTCCATCGAAATGTGCTGAGATAACCGCGACGAGCGAAGCGAGACGCTGCACGCGCTGCGTCAGCGCTGCAGGCGCTGCGTAGGATCACCAGTGAATTGCCAGTGATTTCGTGCACAATATGCGCGGACAGCGAAGCGCGCTGCGATTCGACGGCGCGAGCGCAGCAGACTGCGTGGCATCGACCGTGAGTGATCTCGATGCAACGCAGCGTGCGGTCTCTGCAGCGCGCGTCCTGTGCACGGCCTCGATCGAGCACGAGAGACTCGCTCGGGGCGCTCGCCTTCTCCTGACGCAGCGGTGTTGATCGATTCACGCAACGACGCGCGGCTCTGCTTCGCGCTCGACGGGACGAGCTTGGACCCGTCGTGGGAGCGCTCGAGCTGGCAGCAGTTCTCGCGGCGTATCGCCGAGCGGCTCGCGAACTGGGTCGGCCCTGAGCGGCTGAGCGACGGTCGGCGGTCGCGCGAGAACGGGGTCGACCGACGCAAGTGGCGAGCGCTGAGCGGCACTTGAATGTGTGTGTATTCTGCGCTGGCTCGAGTAGGACACCCGGGCGAGAGAAGACCGCGTGTCGGGCTCGAGGTGGCGAGCATCGCGGGAGGACGCGGTTCGACGTTCGCGGTCAGCCCTCGGTCGCTCGTTGCGGCGGCTTCTACGGGGCGACGATCATCGGGAGCCCGAAGCTCGTGTACATCGCCGCGCCGCTGATCATGAAGCTGGTGAAGGTCACCTCGCCAGTTCCGTCGAGGTTCGCTCGGTGGATCACGAAGCTCGTGCTCGCGCCGGTCGTCGCCCGCGCGTAATAGAGGTGCCCGCGCGGGAGGTCTGCGTAGCCTCCTACCACTTGGGTGCCGGTGGTCGCGCTGACGAGCGAGGTTCGGCCGGTGACCACGAGTGAGCCTGCAGCAGCGCCGTCGCTGACTGTCACCCGCTCGATGCACGAGCGGGCACCGGAGATGCACGAGCCCGTCGCGAAGTCCGTCTTGTGAACGAAGTACATGTGTCCTGTGGATTCCTCGACGCCGATCGGTCGCACCCCGGCGCAGCGGACGGACGGCGAGAGGGCTCCTTGTCGCACGTCGTTGCCGGCGGTCCCGAGACGAACCACGCGCAGGTCCACGTCGCAGCGGCCACCATCGGTGATCCCATAGAGTCGAGACATCGCGCCGATCGAGAGCCCGTTGAAGCCGTTGACGTCGGCGATCATCGTCGGTGTCGCGGTCGCGATCGGAAAGCGAACGATCGGACCTCGCGTGGCGCCGTCGTTTCCTGAGAAGAACACCGCTCGACCGGGGACATCGACGACGAGTCTGTCCACGAGGCTCGTATAGGCCGCAGTGCTCGCGAAGAGACGCGCATCCGTGCCGCTTCGAGCGACCGAGCGGAGCTGATTCGCGGCCGCATCGGTCCAGTAGAGCCGATCGCCGATGGTGTCGAAGGACAGCTCGCCGACCCACGTTCCAACGGAGGAGGTCACGACCTCGGCCACGGTCGGCGCTGCGAGGGCAAATCGGACGATGCTGTCTCCGCGAACGGTGTACAGAAACAGCGGCCGTGCTCCGCTGTCGGGCGCCACATCGACGGTGATCGTGTCCGCGTTGGGGGCATCGACTGAGGGCGCGTCGGTGACTCCCGAGTCGAGCAAGAAAGCGTCTGTCGGGCTGCTGTCCGCCGCGTCGAACGCGACGTCCGAGCTGACTGCATCCATGTCCGGGACATCCGCGGCAGGCGCATCCATCGAGACACCATCGGGCCGAAGGGTGTCCACGGGAGGCTGCGAGACATCGCCGCTGTCTGCGGGGGACGGCGTGCTCGAGCACGCAGAGACGGTGAAGACAACGCCGAGCGCCGTGAGCCATACGAATCGAAAAGCGTTCACTCCCACGATCGTACCTGAGCTGCACTTTGCGGTGTCGCTTGGAGATCCAGCGCTCACTCTCACGATGGGTCCGTGATGAGCGCTGCGTGTCGCGCGGCGTCGAGGCTTCGCGCACACGCAAGGACGGCGGCAGACGGGCTGGGTGCATCTGCTCCCATCCGACGACAGCGGCGGCGCGGCAGCGAGCGACGGCACCATCGAGCTCTCGCTCGACGGGTTCATTTCGGTTCGCGCGTCGCGCACGGGTCAACCAACAGCGACGCCATCGCCCTTTGCCTCACCGCCTCCGTCCACCCGTGGCTGCCGCGCCGCGATCGTCCCGCGGCGCCGCACGACGCGATCTCCTCTGTTTTCACAGGCGATGCTGCGTTGGCTTCGGAAGCACGACCGGCACGCTCGCCTCGACCACGCTGAAGCAGCAGATCGCGTCGCCTTTGGCGTAGGCGAAATCCAATGCGGTGAGGAGCGCCTTCGGCTTGAGTTTCTGCAGCGCGGGCTCTAGCTCGTCACGCTTGGACGGGAGGTTGCCAGCGGTGCGGATGCCGGTGCGGGTGAGGATGCCCAGGACTTGCTCTCGCAGGGGTGCGAGCGAGGCATCGTGAAAGATCTGGTGCATCGCGTCGGCGCGGGACTTCGCCCGGATGAACAGCGGAAACGCCGAGAACCAGCCGATGCAAGTGCCCACCTCGAAGATCTCGAGCTCCTTCGCCAACACCGGCGCGAACCACGCAGCGCGGTTGGTCATGCCCGCGAAGTGCGCGTCGCCGAGGGTGACGAGCTGCGAGAACGAGCCCTCGGTGTCCTTGATGACCTGATTGTACAAGAGCTTGGCGACGAGCGCGTTGGGCTCGGGCTGGAGCGCGGCCTGGAGCTCGTCAATCTCCAGGTCGTCGAGCGAACCGCCGCCGCGCCGACGGTGGCGCTTTCGAAACGCGGGCCACTCGGGGCCGTCGGGGTCCCCGCTGATGAGCTGATCGAGGATGTTCTCGTCGACCTTGGCGAAGGCGCCGATGGCCTCCGGGCCGTCGCCAAAACCGAGCCAACTCGGGTTGATGCCCGAGTACGACACCTGCTGGATCAGCATGAGTTGACCGGCTTTGCCGCGCAGGAAGGGCGTCCATCCGTTCGTTCGATCCGTCATTCAGGTACCTCAAAGGGGAGTCGATGGAATCGCGGCGCGGGTCACGGGAGCGACTCGCGTCGTCCGCTCGTTTGCCGCTTCGCTGCCGCGCGTTCGAGCGCCCGCGCGAGCACCGCGCGCTCGCGTCGAGCTCGACCCCGCGCGATGCGCGCTCGTCCGATGCAGCCGCGGTGATGGCGCGCGTCGACCGTGGGGACGTGTCGCTTGTCATTGGCTCGGCGCGAGCGTGCGACACTTTCGGTCGCCGTGGGAGGTGAAGCGCGATGCCTGCGACAACGCGCTGCGTCGAGGTTTTCTTGCGACGTCACAAGAGATTCGCAAGGCTGAGAATGCGGCGGACAGCTTCCGTGCCGACCCTGCCTCATGGACGTTTGCGTTCACCCGAAGGCGTCGCGAGGGTGCTCGCGTCGTTGGTCACGGCGACGAGAACGTCGCGTCGCAGTAGCCCAACGTCTCGTCGCCGCTTCGAAACTGCGAGTTACCTTCGTGGTGGAAGTACCAGCGTCCGTTCGCTGGTAGCAGCACGAACGAGCACATGTCCGACAGGCTCGCGAACGTCGCGAGCGTCGTCGCGGCGCTCGTCGGCACCTGGTACCGCGTGATCGTCGTGCTGTTCTGGACGGCGTCGAAGTAGTAGCTCCCGCCGAAGAACTCGAGCGTTCCCCAGTACGCCCAGCTCTCGCAGTTTGTGTGCGGGATTGCAGGCATCGCCCCGAGATCCCTGACCATGCCGCTCGGCAGCTCGATCACGTACGCGCGGTTGGTGCCTTCGTGAAGCCCGATGGCGCGTCGTCCCGAGAAGATCCCCGTGTTGTTTCCGACGTTGATCGATCGGCTCAACGTGATCGCCGTTGTCGTCAGGGCTCCCGAGAGTCCGTCGATCTGAATCAAGTGCGTCACGACGCCGCCCCCAAACGGCACCGCCGTCGTCGCGCTCGTGCCCAGCGTGTACAGGGTGCCCGAGGCGATGTCGCTGACCATCGCTTCGTAGCGCGTGCCCAACATCGTGGGCGCGGAGAGATCCAGCGCGAAGCGCCCCGTGCGCGAGTCACCCGAGTAGAACACGCTCGTCGACGACACGCCGATGCCGCCGCGGTCGTCGCCGGTCGCGGCGACGTGCTCGATCGCGTTGCAGTTCGTCGCCGTCAGCGACTCGATGCGAAACGTCCCGCGCGACGAATCGAAGCACGAGCCGCCCGTGCACGACTCTCCTGCCGCGCAGCGGCGGCCGCAGGCGCCGCAGTTGTTGTTGTCGCTGAGCCGGTTGATCTCGCACATGTTCGCTGCGTTTCCGTCGCAGTCGAGCTGGCTGGCGGGGCAAGCCGTCGCTCCGCTGCAGAGGCCACGCGAGCACGCCTCGCCGGTCGTCGCTGGGTTTCCGTCGTTGCATGCGCTCGTGGAAGCGAGGTTTGGCAACCCGGGGCAGCTCGTCGTCATCGGATCGCAGCCGAAGGCCTCGACCTCGTCGATGCACGCGCCGGCGAGCGCAACGTTGATCTTGATGAACCTCGCAGTGACGATCGGAAACAGCACGTTGACGGACTGCCCCATCGCGAGGTTCGTCCCTGGCGCGCCCACGGGCGCGGTGAACACCGTGCGGTACTCCATCGCGTCGTTCGTGGCGTCGCCTTCCATGTAGACCGCGTCGGTCTCGGCGACCTGAACGCTGTACGCGCCGATCGCGCGATCGCCAAAGTTGTTGAGGCGATCACGTCCGAAGCGAACGCGCTCGATCGGGACCAGTCGGCCGAGGTCGATCTTGATCCAGCCGTTCGCCGCGGACGCGATCCACGACGAGCCATTTCCGTACTCTCCGTCGTTCGCGTGCTGCGGTTGGTGCCGCGCGTTGCCGGCGATCGTCCCGCTGGTGACCGACGGTCGCGCTCCGTTCGCCACGGCGGCGAAGTTGCCCGTGCGATCGTACGGCTGGCGACTGCAGCCGGGCGGCGAGTCGCCCGCGACGCAGCCGAGCATCCCTGTGAGCATGGCCGCAGTCGTGCTGGTGGCGGCCGAACGGCGCGTATTCGCGCAACGTCCCACGGCGGGATCGCACACGTTCGGAAGGTGGCACGCGTCCGACGGCTCGCACATCACGCCGACGCACCGATCGGCTTCGCATCGACCGGCGTTGCAGTATTGCCCCATGGCGCAGGCAGTTCCGCACCTCCCGCAGTTGCTTCGGTCCGTGTTGAGGTTGCGACACGCCATCGCAGCGCCCGTTCCGCAGGTGGTCTCCGGGGCGGTGCACTCGAGTCGACACACGCTCGCGCGACAGACCTGGCCCATCGGGCAAGCGTTTCCGCAGGCGCCGCAGTGGGCCACGCTCGTCGCTGTGTCGACGCAGGCGCCGCTGCACAGCGTCGTACCCATCGTGCACACGCCCGTGTCCACGCCGGTGTCCACGCCCGTATCCACGCCCGTGTCCACGCCAGTGTCTACGCCGGTATCCACGCCCGTGTCGACGCCCGTGTCGACGCCGGTATCCACGCCGGTGTCGATCGACACGCCGGTGTCGACGCCAGTGTCTTCGGGTATGCCGGTGTCGATCACGACACCCGTGTCGCTGATCGCTCCGCTGTCGGCGTCCGCAGGAGGCATCGGCCGATCGGCGTTCGAGATGTCCGAGCTGTCAGCGGTCGTTGCGTCGGACGCATCGCCCATCATCGGAGGCGTCGCA
Source organism: Deltaproteobacteria bacterium Ga0077539 (assembly GCA_001465015.1). GTDB lineage: Bacteria > Myxococcota_A > Polyangia > Polyangiales. Next base: position 36,632 of record LNEO01000361.1, read on the forward strand.
CACGCAGCAGCCACGAGAGGCGCCACGACGAGGGCCGCACATCGAAGGTGTTTCGCGAGTCGCTTGCGAGAGAATCGTGAAGTTTCCATTCGCGACAACCCTCGCACGATGCGTCGAGCGCGTCTCGGCGTTTGGTGCCTGGAGTCATGCATAGTCAGCGCGACGGCGCGGCGACATACCGAGCCCGTGCTCTTCGAGCTCCGTGTCGAGCTGCGTGCGCGCGATGCCCAAGATGCGCGCGGCTTCGGGGCGGCCGATCGCCTCCCACACGGAGAGCATCGCGGCGCTCGAACCGACGAGGGTTCGCTTGTTTTCGTGGGTCGTCTGTGGCGCGGCGGCCGCTGCGCCCATCGCGGTCTCGCCTTTGACCACGATCATGGCAGGCACGACCCGGCGATCGTAGGTGCGTCGCGCACCGTCGAAGATCGACGCACGAGCGCTGGCGGGTCGCCAACCGCAAAGACAGCGCCCGATCCAGTGCGCGACAGCCCCCCAGCGCTCACCCGCGGCTCGGCGACGAGCGTTGTGTGAAGAGCTGCCGTGTCTCGTCGGCCCACGCGATCGTCGCCTTCGCGTGGAGAACGCCGTAGCGGACGGTGGCCCTCCACAGCGCAGACTCCGCTCGGCCTTCAGCGACGATCACGCGTTCGACCGCTTCGAGCTCGGCGAGCTTGCGCCGCGCGGACGCTGCCGCCGCGTCGACGAGGGCGAGCGCGCGCCCCTTCGGCAGATGCGCGGCGAAGAAGAGCCGCAACAGCAGCCCGTTGCGAGGCAGCTGCGGCTCTGGTTCTTCTGCCAGCATCGCGCTCAGCTCGGCGCGTCCACGGCTGGTGATGGCGAAGCGGCCCTCTTTGTCGCGCTTGACCAGCCCCTCAGCTTCGAGCGCCGTCAGTGTCGGATAGATCTGCCCGAAGCTCTCGTGCCAGAAGTGCCCGAGCGTCTCGATGATCGCGCTGCGAACGCCATAGCCCGTGGCGGGCTCCGTCGCCAGCGCACCCAGGACAGAGAGGCGAGTCTGTGAACGACGGCGCATGCCTTGACCCTACCTCACTGGCAGATATATCTAACAGATATGCGTCAACGAATTTGGATTCAGCGCGTGGTTGTCGGGCTGCTCGTTGTTGTCGCAGCCTTTCAGGCGGCGCTCGCGCTGGGCGCGCCGTGGGGGGCGATCGCGTGGGGCGGAGCGAATCGCGGAGTGCTCCCCACGTCGCTGCGCGCGGCCAGCGCGAGCGCGATCATCGTGTACTCGGCGATCATCGGGCTGGTTCTTCGCGAGCCCTTCGCTCCGCGCGTGCTGCGGACGTTGTATGCGGGTCTGGCGGCGCTGTTCGCGGTCGCCACGATCGCCAACGCGATCTCTCGATCGACGCCAGAGCGGGGATGGGCGCCGGTGGCGGCGATGATCGCGATCGGGTTCGCGCTGCTGGGGCGCAGGGGCGAATCGGCGAGCGCCGCTCTCGCTCGTTGAGTCCGCGGCCTGCGAGGATGGCTTCGGCGCACTTGTCCACGCGACGCGCGGGGGTCTCGCTCTGCCTGGCGCCGGTGAGGTGGATCCAATGGCTGCGACGCCGCCCAGGCGCGAGCGCCTCGAACGCGCGTCGCAGGTCCGGGTCCACCTCGAACCGCCGCTCCAACTCCATCGGAACGGGCTCAGCCTCCGCGCTCTTGGCCACCTTCACGCCCGCGCGCTCGAGGGCGATGGCCTGCTCGATGAAGCGCAGGGCGATCGCACGCCGGGCGAGCGCGTCGTCGAGCGAGCGAAACTTCATCCATCGAGCGACGCGCGAGTTGGGCCCAGCGCTCTCGAGCGCGCCGTCATGGTCGAGGAGTGCGCCGCCCTTGAAGAAGCTCAGCCCGGCGAGCGCTTCGCGTTCTTCTCGGCGATCAGCCGCGCGCGCTCTTCGGGCTCAGCGAGCTTGAACGCTGCGTGCTCTTGTAGCCGCTTGCTCGGGTTCTTCAGGTACGCCTCGAGCGCAGCTTTGTCTTTCACTCGGTCGAGCGAAGCGATGTGCTTCTCGGACTCGGCGCGGGTAGGAGTGTCGCTCTTCGCGTTCGACGCGTTGTTTGCCTTGGCCATGGTGATCAATATTTCTAGCCGCCCGTCATCGAGACGGCGGCCGAGAGGTTGGACGATCGGCCCGTCGATGCGCGCGCGAGGCGACGCCGCGACCGGTGATCAAGCGTGTCAGCTGCGCACGTCCGCGCGGCAAGTCGATCCCGCACCATGGCGCTCGATCCGCGAAAAGCGCAACCCGAAGCCGCCGCGACGCCCGCCGCGCGCGTCGTAACTTCCGCCACAGCGCAGCGGTACACGCGACGAGCGAGCCCATGACCTCCGCCGCAACGCCACCGTGGCGCGAGCGTGCTGGCCTCGTCGTGCTGAGCACCAGCCCGACCCAACGCAGCATCGCCTGTGAAAACAGAGGAGATCGCGTCGTGCAGCGCGGCGCGATCTCCTCTGTTTTCTCAGGCGATGCTGTGTTGGCGACGGAAAGACCCTTGCAATCCAAGTCCAAACCAATGCCGCGACTCGGGAAACCTACGACGACCATCGCGGTATTGGTCTAGAGCTTTCTCTATAGGCGCCGGATCGAAGCGGGGGTGAGATGGATCAGGCCAATGAAAACATACACACAAAAGTACCAGCCAGCTCGATGCGCGACGCAATCACCAGCGCGGATCGCCCTGCTGGCGGCATCGAGCACGCTGCTGGGGCTTTGCGCGAGCTGCGCTTCCGCGACAAGTCCGGGACCCGACGTGGTCGATGGCTCGATGCAAGACCTCGCGAACACGCCCACGGACACCGCGACGGACATCACCGCGACGGACATCACCGCGACAGACACCGTCGAAGACACGATGTCCATCGACGCGACGGACGTGACGAGCGACACGGGCGTCACGACGGACACGGGCTTGGTGGACGATCGGGCCGACACAGGGACACCGCCGCCGGACGTGCGCACGGACACGGGCCCCGCTGACTCGTGCGTCGCGCCCCCGTCGGGATCGGACGCGGGCGTCGCGATGGGCAGCTGCGCGATGAACAACGGCGGCTGCAGCAACTTCGCGACGTGCCAGCAGCTCTGCGGCGGAATGCGTCAGTGCGTGTGCAGCAGCGGGCTCACCCTCGGCGCGGACGGAACCTCGTGCAGCGGTCTGATTCTCGTGAGCAAGACGAGCATCACGGCGCCCGGAACGAACTCTGCGACCTCGAGCTTCGACGTATCGCTCACGCGCACAGGCCGTCGCGTCGCGTGGTCGTCCATTGTCGAACCCGCCCTGAGCAACGCGCGATGCTACGCAGCGGACCTCGCGACGAACACGATCACCGAGATCGGGCTGACGCGCGACTCGATGGGTCGCGAGCGCCGCGCGGAATCGTGCTTCAACTCGCTCGTCACCGAAGACGGAAACCGAGCGCTCTTTCTCACACGCGGTCTGCACCCGGCAGACGCAGAGGGCCCGCCGATGCCAGCGTGGCCGAGCTCGATCCTCGCTCGTACCGTGTGGCCTTACTACCGCGACAGCGGTGGAGCGCCGAACCGCGTGAACACCTGGCAGCACCTTGCACCGTCACAACTCCACGAAGAGAACTTCAATCTCTTTCGCTTCTCGCGCGACGGTCAGCGCATGGCGTTCTCGACGCGCACGCAGGTGGATCCGGTGCTCCGGCCAGGCGACACCATGGACTTCTATTCGGCGTCGATCCCGATTCGGCCGCTCGAGCCCTCCTACGAAAACGTCGTCAGCGGGACACGAACGATCGCGCCGTTCGGCGCGGGCATCTCCAACTCGCGTGACTTCGACCTGTGCGGCGACAGCAACACGATGGTGTTCGGAACTGGTCGCCGCCCGGTGACAGAAACTCACCCGGGGACCGACATCTTCCTCCGCCGCTTCGGCTCGAACATGCCCGGGACTCCCACAATCAACGTCTCGCCGGACTCTGGCAGCAGCGGCGACTCGCGTTGGCCGACGGCCTCGCTCGACGGAAGCGTGGCGTGCTTCGCGACGACGTCGCCGACGTTCGGCGTGGCCTCCGCGGGCGAGTACGTCTTCTCGGTGCGCTCGGGCAGCACGTACACAGTGATTCGTCCGTCGCCTCCCATCCCCGCAGGCGACCAGTTCGCCAACAGTTTGTCCGACGATGGAACACGCGTTGTCTTGGCGACGCGCGGGGCCTTTGCGATCGCGGGTCAGCCCGCAGATACCAACAGCGCCACCGACTACTACCTCTTCGACATCTCGAATCCAGCCATGGCCCGCGCCATTCAACGGGTGAACCTCACGCGCAGCGGCGATCAAGCGGTGGCCACGCACATGGGCCTCACCCAAGTGCGCATCTCGGGTGACGGAAACGCGGTGGGCTTCATCACCAATCAACCGCTCGTTCCCGAGGACGTCAACGGCGCAGGCCCAGACTTGTACGTCCGCGTGTTTCGCTGATCGACCGCGGAAGCGTTCGCTGCGCGCGCCGGCGCAGCGAGACTTCTCCAACGATCCGTGGGAGATGTCCCGCTCGACGCACGCGGTGATCGCGGGGTCTTCGCCGCGGGCAATTTCGGACGGCGATGGCGCTCGTCGCGCCCCTCGCGCAGCGCTCACCGTCGTGTCACTGGGAGTGTGCGCAGCTCGCGGCGGTCTCGCCGTTGTTGCACTGGCCGTCGGCGTTGCATGCGCACGCGAGCAGCACGCGGGTCTCGCCTGGATCGAGCGTGACGTTCGACACGCGCGCCGGTGAGCTCGCAGTGCGGCGCGGACCACGATGGGCACGGAGGACTCCCGCTTCGATCTCGCCGCGCTGGTCGCTCAGGAGACATCGCAGCGCTTCCGAAGTAGTGTCGCGTCTGATGAGACGCTTCACGGGACTCGCATTCACTGCGCTTGCGGTGTGCTTTGCCGGTTGCGGCAACGCGATGATCTTCAGCTGCAAGCCTGCCTTCTCGTCACTCGAGAACAGCTCGACGTGCGTCGAGTATGCCAACGGTTGGACGTGGGAGCAGGCTCGTATGTTTTGTGGGCAGGTGATGTCCATCGCTGAGCAGGCCCACTGTTCGCGCGCCAACGTGATCGGCGGATGCCGCTCCGTCGAGACGACGGGGTTCGTGCCGCGGGGCGCGACGACGACGATCTGGTTCGCGTCCGGCGCAGGTCCGATGCTGACCCCCGAGCAGGTCTCGACGCACTGCGCGTCGATGCCGGGGTACGTGTTCGTTCGGCGATGAATGGGTGTGGATGCACCGCACGTTCGACGGGCGATCGGCGCGCGAGCGCCGAAGGATGACCGTCACGCGTCCGCAGAAAATGGACATCCAACGTCGGTCGGTGCACGCGAGAGCCGACGGCGGCGCGGCAACAACGGCCGGAGGACGGCGGCGAGGAAACGGTCGATCGCTCCCACGCCAGCCGACCGGCGGTCCACTGAACGCGATTGGATGGATTGTCCTCCCGCTCGAACACACGTTTTCAACCGCTACCGCGTCGGCGCTGCGGGGCGCAGCCCGACCCTCGGGACGAGCTCGTACACCGCCCCGCAACCGGGCGCGCGCGCGCCGCGCAGCAGCCGTCGCTCGTGCGGGACCCGCATCATCATCGCGGCCATCTCGCAGTCCATCGTCGATCCGTTGCTCAGTCGACAGCAGTCTGGTCCGACCGGCATCGGGGCGCTGGACTCGACCAGCTCCAGCGCTCCGGCGTGGCTCTCGAGCTGCGCGTGAACGCTGCGGCCAGAGGCGCCGCGGCCCACCGTGGCGACCAGCTCGAGGTCCAGCGTGTTCGAGCCGTCGCGCTGGGGGTGGTCGCACGCGCACACGAAGGCGAGGTCCGCGCTCAGGTCGTTGGCGGTCCACAGCGTCTGTCGTCGCGCGCGCGGCGGCGCGAGCTCGAGCGTCCTCAGGCCGATCAGCGCGCGAGAGATCCGCACCGCGCGCAGCGAGCGGGAGCAGCCGACGTCGATGCATCGGGCGTTTCCTGCGGCCGCGTGGAGGTCGGCGTCCATGATGTCGACGCCGTTGCGAGGCGCCCGCGCGTAGCGAAAGCGCGCCCAGGCAGCGCTGTATCGTCGACCGCCGCCGTTGCGCGTTGGCACCTCGACGGTGAGGTCCTGCGCGTTGCTCTGCGCGCGTTCGCAGCTCGCGCCGAGGCCAGTCTGGTCGTCGAAGCGCGCCTCGCCGTCGCTCGACCAGATGCGCGAGATCGTGCGAACGGGCGCGTCGAGCAGGTGCACGAACACGCCGTTCGCAGGGCATTCGACAGAGAACGTCTCGCCATCAACGGCCGTCGCCCGCAGCGAGAACGGCTCTGTTCGACCGGCGCCGAGCAGAGAGAATCCAACGGCTCGCGACGGCTGCGCGTGGTCCCATCGCAGCTCGACGCCGGGCGCGAAGGTCGAATGCACCGTCGCGATCAGCGCCGAGGGCGGCGCGGTCACGTGCATGGCGCTCGGCGAAGCCGGCGCTCGATCGACGCGAGGCCCTCGGCCGATCGTCACGGTGAGCGAGGCGCGGCTGCGCGTGTCGCCGGTGGTCCAGTCGGCGGGCGGACGAGCGTCGACCGAGCGTGTTCCTGCTGCGTCGAGCTCGATGCAGCAGGCCTCGCGGCCGTCGTGCACGCGCGCGCAGCGGCTCGCCGAGGTGATCCCGAAGCCACGCAAAAACGCAGCGCTGGTCTCGCGATATCGCAGCGGGTCCGTGATGATCCAGCGCTGCCCCGCGCGCTGCGTCGGCGCGCGATCGCCCTCCGAGAGCGCGCAGCGCGGGCCCAGCGCGACGCGAACGCCGCGAACCAGGAGCGCGTCCGGCGGCGCGCTGCGGATTTCGCGAGGCAAATACCGGGTGATCCTCTCGGGGATCGCGCGTCGGTCGACGACGATCACCGCCGCGTCCCGTGACAGCGCCGGCACCGCGAGCGCGAACGGCGCGAGCGCGAGCGCGAGCCACGTGCTGAGCCAGCCTGCGACGGGCGCGAGCGCGACGAGCGCGGTGACGATGTCCGCGAGATTGCGCGCCGCCGAGGGTGATCCGTCGGCGAGGCGCGTGTGCTGCACCCAAGCGGCGCAGAGCGCCAGCGCGGCGAGGGCGACCGCGCCTTCGATCGCGCGGAGACCAGGGCGCCGCGCGAGGATGGTCGCGACGAGCTCGAAGGCTTCTCCGCTTGGGTTTTGTGCGGGAGAACGCAGGTGTGGCGCGGCGGGCTTCGAGCGCAGGACGCGCAGCGATTCGTGCTGCGCGCGCCCGCGCGAGAGGGCGGCCCTTTCGATGCGCAGGGCGAGCGCGTCGTCGTGGGCGCGCAGGTCCGTGGCGTCGCGCTCTGCGACGATGGTTCCGTCGTCGAACGTGACGCGGACGCTGGCGGTCGGGGCGAGCCCTACGAAGCGCAGCTCGAGGTCAGCGCTCGCGGTGATCGCCGTGCGTCGGGGTCGTTCTGGCTCGATTCGAACAATAGTTGCGCGCAACGCGTCCTCCTCGTCGACGCGATCGTCGCGCGGCGCACAGGGCGCACGACGACAGCGTCAGTGCTGATGAACGATCCCATGCTGCCGAGGAAGTCGACCGCAGCCAACAGAGTATCGCCCGAGAAACCAGCGGAGATCGCGTCGTGCAGCGCGGCGGCACGATCGCGGCGCGGCCACGACGGGCGGAGGACGGCGGCGAGGAAGCGGTCGATCACTCCCCCGTCAGCCGCTCAAAGCTACCCAACTTGTGTGTGGGACTATCCTCGTGGAAGGCGATCGGCGCAGAGCTGCCGTGCGCCCCGAGTGAGGAGAACGACGTTGCGCACAGAGCCGCGAGGCGGCCCCCACCCGCGCTGCCGCGCACGAGATGCGCAACGCCCCAAAGGCAAAGTGTTGGAACAGCAGCGGAAACCGGGAGAGCAGAGCGTCGACGAACGCGCTCTGCACACGGCCGGGAGCCAAGGGGCCCGGCAACAGCGCACCTGCGGTGCGTAGCGCAGCGGGCTCGCGCCCGC
>LNEO01000362.1 GCA_001465015.1 Deltaproteobacteria bacterium Ga0077539
CCACCCATCTTTTCATTGGGTCCGCTGCCTCGCCGCTGAAAATCCAGCGCATTCGAGGCAAGTGATGAATGATGAGAGCTCGCTGCCGCGCCGCCGCTATCTTCGCTCGCTGCCGCGCCGCGACTGACGTCGTATGGAAGTAGATGCACCCTATCGCGTTTGCGCCGCTCCTGCGCGAACGGCGGCCAGCAACGCGTCGGCGTCGGCATCTCCCATCACCCACCCCCAGCGGTCCCGCTGCGTCGCGGAGTATTCAGCCCCCGTCGGGACCCGTGTTCGGGCGCGCGCGACGATCGCGTCGAAGACCGCTGGGGTCTTCGCGAGCGCGTACAGCAAGAACAGCGGTTGAGCGTTGTCCGTCGCGCATTCGAGCGCGAGCGCCTCGACCCGCTCGGCGGACAGCAGCCGCGCGTACGGAACAAACGGCGCGATCACGTAGCTCCACCCGCGCTGCGCGAGCCGCAGCGCGCGGTCGTAGAGCGCCGGCGGCGGCTCTGCCGCGCCCGCGAAGACATCGATCCCGATCGAGAGCAAGAATCCAGCCCTCCACGCCTCGCGCCGACCGCCCGCGACGACGACCTCGAACGCCGCCTCCATCGCGCAATCGAAGCCCGCGGGGTCCCTCGCCCGCGCCGCCCGCGCGACGAGCGGCGTCAGCCGGTGCCGCGTTCGAACGAGCGCGCGGACTTCGGTGAGCGTGGGGTTGCCCGCGTTCCAGTCGTGGCCGAAGTCGAGCTCGATTCGTCGGCCGCGAAGGTCGAAGAGCTCGGCCTGCACGGTCGTGCCGGACCACCATAGACGCGAGAGCAACCAGCCTTCGCGCTCGCGCTCCTCGAGCCACACACGAAATCGAGTCGGCCACTGCTCGGGTGGCCCCGCAGACAGAGTCCCTCGCTGGATCAGCCCCTCGGGCAACGCGACGTCGAACGCCACCGCGTCCGTGCGCTCGCGAGGAAGCCGCGTCCCGTCCCAGTCCGCCGCCTGGATCGTGATGAACTCGAAGAGCGCGTCCGGCGCGACGGTGTTCGCGATGGCCTCCGCGATCGATGCGGCCCGCTCGGGCATCGGCTGCAATGCAAAGTCCGCGAGCCAGTGCTGCGCGTGGCGAGCGGGCAGCGCGCTCTCGGGGAGGGCGACGATCTCTCGAGGTCCGAGCGTCGGCGGTGGTCGAGGGAGCCCGAGCCGCTCTCGACACTCGTCGAGCATCACGCTGACCATGACGTACTGACCTGCGGTCACCAGACGAAACTCACGCAACGCGGCGAGCACCGCCGGGGTTTGCAGCGACTCGGTGGCGATGATCTTCGTGGCGACCTCGCGCTGCGCGCGCGTGAGCGCCGCGCCGGGCGTGTAGCCAGCGAACGCCGCGAGGACCGCCGCGCCAGCGAGCGCCGGACCCGAGCGTCCCTCTAGAAGCGCTGACAATCGAGACGCGACTCGGTCGTCGAAGGCAGCGCCGAGCCGACCGAATCGTTGCACCGCGAACGAGGCGATATCGCCGTCATAGAACGCGAAGCTCGGCCAGAGGACCTGCGGCGCGACGACCGCGGCTTCGAGCGTCGAGATCACACGATCTTCCAGCGCGCCGTCGGCGCCGTAGCTCGCGGCGATCGCGGCCGCGAGCCGCACGCGCTCGTCGGCGTCCGACAAGAGCGAAGCGACCCGCGAGCGCTCGCCGAGCAGCGCCAGCGAGACGATCGCGTTGGCGCGCACCTCGGAGGTTCGATCGTCGACGAGCGTCGCGAGGGTTTCGATCGATCGCGAGCGAACATCGCGCCCCAACCACACCAGGACGAACGCGACCCGCGCGCGCACCTCGGCCGAAGGGTCCTTCGCGAACGAGAGAATCGCGTCGAAGGAAGCGACCGCCGCGGCGCGATCGGCGCTCGTGACGCGATCTTCGATGATCGCGTCGGGATCGAAGGTCTCCGCGAGGAGCCACCGTCGATGATCGCCAGCGATCATCCGAACAAGGATCGTCAGTGCGTCGACGACGCGCGGCTCGTCGACGAGCGCGATGCTCTCGATCAAGAACGGAACGATCTCGGGCCCGCGCGCCGCGTTCACGATCGCGGCCCCCAACGCGGCGGAGACCTGCGGCCGTTGCCGTTCGGTCGCGCTGAACCAACTGCGAAACATCGGTCCGATCCCGGGAATCTCGAGCGCCATGACGCGCTCGACGAGCGCGACGACGCGGCGATCATCGATGGGCGTTGGCTCTTTGCGCTTCTTGGTCGCGGACTTCGCTTTGGCCATCGCAGCAGCTCCGTAGCGTCGAGAGTGTGTGGCGAATCAGACGCCGTAAGCGACCGAGCGCGCGCGGTGCTCGGCGATCAGCGCTTCGTCGCCGACGGCGTCGGCGAGCGCGGGCCACGCCATCTTTCTCGGCCACCCCGCGGTCTCGCGCTCGAGCAGCGCGGCGAGCGCCCGATCATCGATCGACGAAGGAACAGCGAGCTGCAGATACACCGCGTCGATCTTCTTGCCGGCCTCGGCCGGGTCCTCGAGCACGTAGTTGGGCGCGCCCGTTCGAACTTCGACGTTGTGCTCGGCCAGCGCGTCCATGAACCGATCGAGCTGCTCTTGCGTCGGGCGCGCGCCGTCGATCTCGACCGTCCGGTACCCGCCGCGGGCGAGGCGGCAAACCGCTGCGTATGTCCATCGAAAGCGCCTTCGCGTCTCTTCGTCTGCGTCCTCGCCGGGCGCCTTGTTGAGCGGCCGTGCGTCGAACGCCCACACGTCGCCGTAGGGCGACTCGACGCCCGGGTCGCTCACGAAGAGCACGCGCGCGGTGCTCGGTCCGGTGCGGCCCGCGATGAATTCGTGGGTCTCGTCGCCCTCCTCGATCGCCAGCGTGCAGAGCTCCCAACGCTCGTCGATGGGCCCCTCGCCTTCGGGGATCCCGAGCTCGAGCGTGTCGGCGGAGGCGCGGGCGATCGCCCACTCGCCGACGATCGTCGCGGCGACCATGCGATCCCAGTGATCTGGGCGGGTGAACGCTCCTCCTGCTTCGACCTCGTCGAGCAGCCGCAGCGCCTCGCGCGCGCCGTCCTGGCCCTTTCGCAACAGGGCCCGCGCGAGCATTCGTCTCGTGTTGTACGCGTCGGACTGCGCGCGCACCATCGGCCGCAGCCGCGCGATCGCCTCGTCCCAGCGGGCGTCTTCGACGGCCTTCACGCCCCGCAAGAAGTCCGGAACCGCTCTCGTGATGTCCGTCTGCGCGGTCTCGCGTACGAGCTGTTCGAAGGCGTCGAAGCGCGCTGCGTCCTCGCGGATGAGCATGTTTCCGAGCTGCAAGACGATCTCGTCCGGCGCTCCCCCTGCGCGGGTCCGCGCTTCGAGCACCGACGCTGCGTCGTCCCGCGCTCCCGCTGCGTACAGAGCGCTCGCGTAGGAGCGCAGCAAGGGCTCGTGCGCGGGCCAGCGGGCGTGCGCGGCTTCGAGCATCGGCAGGTCGCGCTCGGCGTCGGCCTCGCGATTCTCAGCGAAGACCGCGTCGAGCAGCGCTTCGGGGCTCTCGGGGAGCTCGTCCTTGGAGTCGCTCTCGTGCTTCGCGATCGCCTCGCGCACCGAGCGCACGCGGGCGAGCGCGTCGAGCGGCGCGCGAAGGCGCGGGATCGCGCGCTCCATCGTGGCGAGGGCGCGGCGAGCGCTCCACTGGGCGCCGCGCGCGAGGGAGAGCTCAGCGTGCCGCTGGGCGACATGAATTGTGGTGCGCACCGCGCCGTTCTTGTCGAGGCGCGCGACCATCGTGCCGATCGCGTGTCCGAGGGCCTTGTCGTTGGTGAACGCACCAGCGCGAACGAGCAACAGCGCCACGTCGCTCCAAAGGTCGTAGCCGTCGACCGCGTCGACGTACTCGCTCCACGAGGGCAGCGCCGCGCGGGCCTCTTCGAAGCGGCCCATCCGCGCGAGGATCCGGGCTCGATGCGCGCGACGGAGCAGCGTCCGGCCGACGGCGTCGTCCTTCTCGACGAGCTGCGCGTCGACGAGCGCCAGGGCCTCGTCGTTGCGACCGAGGTCCGAGAGCACGCTGATTCGAACCATCCCGCAGAAGCGCGGGATGTCATCGGAGGCGTCCTTGGCGACCTTGGCCGCGAGCTGCCTCTCGAGAAACCGCTGGGCGACCTCGATCTGTCCGTCGTCTCGCAGCGCGTCGGCGTGCTCGGACGAGATGCAGTCGAAGCAGCCCCACGTGGGGTCGATGCGCGCGAGCGTCTCGCTGGTGACCTCGATGCGCTCTTTGGCCCAGCCGGGGCCGTCGACGATCCCGTAGCACGCCGCGAGGTCTTGCACCGTGCACACCGACTGCGGGCAGCCCTCGGTCTCTTTCGTGTGCGCGAAATCAACGAGCGCGACGGCGTCTCCGAGCGCGTGCTCGCCGTACATCCGCGTGAGCACGCGGGACTGCATGTGCCAGTGGCGAAAGAAGAGCTCGAGCCAAGGGTCGTTCAGCGCGCGAGCGCGCGCGACGGCCTCGGGGACGAGGGCGTCCACCTGTTGGTGGCGCAGGTCGACGACGTGCTCGGGCAGCGCGTAGAGCAGCTCGCCGAGCTGCTTGTCCCCGTCGCGAATGAGCTGCTTTCTGCGGTCGCGGACCCACTTCCAGATGTCCATCGCCGGGGATGTTCGCGAGAAGAACGATCGATGTCGACCCCTGCGTCGCAGACCTCTGGGTGGTCCGCGCTCAAAACGCCGATCGCACGGAGAATCCCGCGCCCGACCGGCCGAAGAACCACGGAGCGACCTCGACGCGCGCGCTGGCGACGCGCTCGGAGGCGGGAGCGGGACGGGTGAGCCCGAAGACCATCAGCCCTGCGCCCACGGCCGCGAGTCCCATCCCTGCGAAGCCGACGCCGGTCATCGCGTCGGCGACCGGCTGCGAAGCGCTCGCCTCCCGCGCGCACTCGGCGTGCACGGCGTCGGGCACCGCGCCCGAGCACCGGCTCGTGTAACCGCCGAGCATCGCCGCAGGAACGACGAACCCCACCACACCCACGACGACTCCGACTCCGAACATCGCGCCGCCCGCCACCACCAACGGGCGACCGCTCGATCCTCGAGGGGACGACGGGACGGGCGTGCGCGGGTCGCTCGCGTCGCGGGGGGCGCCGCCGTTGGCGCCGGCCCCTCCCGCGCTGGCGCTGCCCTCGTTGGGGGCGTTGGTGTTCGATGCGTTGCCGGTGGTTGCTGCGCCCGCGGCGGCGTTGGCGCCGTGGTTCGCAGCAGCGCCGCTCGAGGCAGGGGCCTCTTCGAAGACGACCTGGACTTCGGCGGGGGCTTCGCTGCTCGCCGTCAGCGTGCGTCGAAACGCGGCGCGTCCGGTCGCGGTCGCGACGATCTCGAGCGCGCCGGTTGGGGCGATCGTCGCGATGTTCCACTGGACGCGCGGGAGCACGCGGCCAGCGACGGTGATCTCGAGTCCCGCGGGCTCGGGGCTTGGAACACGGACCGTCAACCGCGTCGTCCGCGCCCTCGCGCTGCGCGCCACCTGGTCGCACGCGGCGAGGTGCTGCTCGCGCCCGGGAGCGCGCTCGTCCCGTCGCAACACCGACAGGCAGAGCTCTGCGTTGCCGAGCGCTTCGACGACCGAACCGCTCGAGAGCTGACACTCTGCGACGAGTCGACGCAGCGAGCCTGTGTCCTGCATGCTCAGCGCGCGAGAAGCGAGCTCAGCGCACTGAGCGAATTGTCCGGCGGACTGCGCTCTCTGCGCGTCGTCGATCATCGTGCGACGGACCGCGGCCTGGGTCGCGTCCAGCGTCTGGGCTCGAACGGTCCTCGGAGTGAACCAGCAAGCGCTCGCGACGAGCGCGACGCTCGTCGCGATTCGGAAATCTCGGGCGTACATGCTTCGACGATGACGCAAGCTCGTCGGTCCCGTCCCTAGAGAAATCTCTATTGGAGGCCTCCAACCCATCAGCGAGACTTCGGACATGACGCAAACGTCCCAATCGGTCCTGCCGTTTCGATCGTCTCGGGTGTTGCTGTTTGCGCTCGTCTCGTTGGGGGAAGGATGTTTTCAGTTTCGACTGCCCGAGCGTCAGGACGCCCAGCGAGCCGACGCCGACGGGGCGACGGGCGACGTCGTGACGGACCTGGGCCTCGACGTGCTCGACCGCGACGTCGATGCAGGGACGGACACGGGCGTCGACACGGGCGTCGACACGGGCATCGACGCGAGCGCAACGGACGTGGCGAACGAAGCGTCCCGAGACGTCGTGGACGTCGCGACGGATCGACCCGTCTGTCCTCCGGACGCAGCCGCGGTCGACGCGGCGAGCCCCGACGGCTCAGCGGGCGGATTCGCCGCGGGAAACTGCGGGGAAAACAACGGCGGTTGCAGCACGTTCGCGACGTGCCAGCAGGTCGCCCCGTGCCTCCGTCGCTGCACCTGCGCTCGCGGGCTCACGATTCAGCCGGACGGCGCCTCGTGCGCAGGGCTCGTGCTCGTGAGCAAGACGAGCACGAGCATGCCGGGGACCAACATGGGCATCCGCAGCTACCAGCCGTTTGTCCCCAACACGGGGCGGTACGTCGCCTTTGTTTCGCTGGCGCTCCCGGCGCCCATCCCGACCACCCCTCTGGCGCTGATCCCGACGCGCTGCTACGTCGCCGACGTCGTCACGGGCGCGGTACGCGAGGTGTCGTCCGTCGGCGGCGCGCGGCCGACGAGCTGTCGATACGTCCACGTGAGCAACGACGGAAACCGTGCGATTTATCTCACGCGCGGGCTTGTTCCGATGGACAGCCCGCCGGCGGAGTTCGGCGATCCGTCCGTTGCCGACTGGGTGTACTACCGAGACGGCGCCGCGGCGCCACAGCGATTGGACCTGCACCAGCGCCTGGCCACGCGCCCGGTCGTTCAGCACGGCGACGGGATCACCAGCATCGCCGCGGCCAACGACGGGCGCCGCGTGGTCGTATCGACGCGGTGGCACATCGATCCGTCGTCGACCGCCGACCGCGAGGTGAACCTCTTCTCTGCATCGGTCCCGCTGGAGGCGCTCGATCCTCTGAAGGAGTCGGTGAACAGCGATCGCACCAACGGGAGCGAAGGCCCCGTCGGAGGAAACATCTTCGGCGGTCTCTTCTCTGCGGACGGCACCTTCTTCGTGTTTCACACGCAGAAGAACTTCGAAGGCTACTTCGCCAGCGGAACCGACCTGTTCGGACGTCGACTCGGGGTCTCCGTTGCCACTGCAGGGAGCACCGTCGCGCTGGCGCCGCTCAGCGGCACGCTCACTCCGCCGATCGAGCACGAGACGTCTTGGGAGGGCGCGCCCAACGTCGACGGCAGCGTCGTTGCGTTCGCGTCCTATGCGCGCGCGCGCGGGATTCCGCTGGGCCGACAGCGCGTGTACGTCGCCCAACAGCGCGCTGGCATGGCGCCGATCGTGACCGACACCGGGATCGAGAGTCCGTATGACATCATGACTGGCCGTGACCGGCCCGAGGTGAGCCTCTCGGCGGACGCGCGGTACATGGTGATCGCGTCGAGCACGGTGCTCACTCGTACTGGCGAAACGCCCGCGGACAACAACACCACGTCGGATCTGTACCTGTTCGACATCCGCACGCCGTCGAGCCCGGTGAGGCTCGGACGGATCAACGTTCCAACGAACGGCTCGGACCCGCCGCCCAACATGTCGGACGGACAGCAATCCTATACGCCGCGCATCGCCGCGGACGGCGCGTCGGTGGTCTTCGCGACGACTCAAGCGCTCGTGCCCGAGGACATGAACGGCGAGACCGACGTGTACCTCCGCGTGTATCGCTGAGCGCGAGCGCGCTCACTCGAGCAGCTTCAGCGCCGTGGCCGTGTAGTCCTCGAGCGCGCTCGAGAGGTCCACGCGGCCCGAGCCCTCGCTCCAGCCGGCCATCAGCGCGACGAGCGCGCGAAGGAGCCTCGCGGCGCTGTCTGCCGCGTTTTCACCGCGGGATTTCGCGGCGATCAGCGCCTCGATCGCGGGCGAGTCGAGGTTGACGTAGAGGTCCGCTTGCACGCTCCCGTCGAGGGTCTTGGTGTAGATCCGCGCGAGCTTGAGCGCCGCCGCGCCCATGCGCTTGTCCGCCTCGTCGCTCTCGAGCCTCGCCTTCAGCTCCGCGTCCCGATCCGGAACGAGCACCAACGGCAGCTCTTTCGGCGCAAAGCGCGCGGTCACCATGCGCTGCCCCGGACGCAAGAGCATCGCGTCGAGCCAGCGCTTGTCCTCGTCGCTCACAGAAGCGCGCTTGAAGACGTGTCGATTGCCCTCTTCGGTGCCGAGCTCGACCACCGAGCCGCCCTTGCGCTCGGCGTACGCGCGAAGAAACGGGAGCACTCCGTAGCGATTGCCCGCGGCGATGGGGGTCTTCAGCGCGCGAAAGAGCATCTCTTCGAAGCCGCCGCGCGTGCCGAGAGAGATGTACGCGTTGGAATTTCCCCGGCGAAACACGACGCGCGCCGCGAGGTCTCCCTCGGACGTCGGGACCGTGAGCTCGTTGGCGAGCAGGTCCATCAGCCGCTCGTCGCAGAGCGCGCAACCCAAGAGCGCCTCGTTGTGCCGAAGCAACACCCTGCGCCACGCCTCGGGTTCTTCGTTGGCGACGCGAGAGAGCCCCTCGATCAGCGCGCGGACGATGTGTTGGTGGGCGGCCTTCCACCGCTCGTCGCGCTGGAGGTCCTCGCGGCTCGCGGTGGGCGTCAAGAGCGAGGACTCGATCACGCCACCCACGAAGCCCGCCCACGAAGGGAGCAGCTCGCGGGCGTCGTCGTCGAGCAGCATCCCTCGAACGAAGACCGAGAGGTTGCGGTTGTCCGAAGTGCCATAGGTCCTGGCGTCTTGGATCCACAGCAACCCTCGCAAATCGCTGCCTTCGGCGGGCTCGATCGGCATCACGCACAGCGGCTCGAAGCGACGCTCGAACCGAGCCGCGAACGCCTTGCGCGCCGAGGCGACGCGCGGCCCCGACAACGACTCGTCCCTCCACGGCGGCGGAACGGCGTTGACCGCGTTGGGACTGCTACCAAGAAACACCGGCAAAGGGAGCAGCGCGCAGTAGCGCTCGAGCAGCGAAGCGAGCTCGTCCCCCTCGAGCAGCGCGCGAAAGCGCTCTTTCAAGTGCAGCTCGACCACGGATCCGACGGGGCCTGGTTCGCATGGCTCGAGCGAGTAGCGCTCGCCGTCGCGCGAGCGATAGAGCCACGCTTCACTGGGGCTCTGGTAGCTCGTCGTGCGCACTTCGATCTTGTCGCTGACGACGAACGCCGAGAGAAATCCCAGTCCAAAGTAGCCGATCAGGTCGTCTCGCCCCGTCTTCTGCCGCAGCGTGCGCGTGTAGCCCGCCCCCACCGTCGCGAGAAACGCGATGATCTCGTCTCGCGTGAGGCCCGCGCCGTTGTCGAGCACCGACAAGACGCCGCGCTCGCGATCGGCGCGGACGACGATGCGGGCGTCGAACGGCGTCTGTCCCTCGAGGCGTCGTCGGGTGATCGCGTCGTGCGCGTTCTGCACGAGCTCGCGCAGCGCCACGGTGGGGGTCGAGTACAAGTGATCGCCGAGGACCGTCATCAAGCCGGTCAGGTCGACCTGCGTGGTCCTAAACTCGATGTCGCTCACGGCTCAGGGCGAAGGAGAGTACACGTTCGGCGACGGCGGCGCAGACCGCGCGACGGCCGAGCGGCCCGTTTGTGCGCGGGACGTGCTCGCGGGACACTACAATCATTGATTGCGATGTTTCGGGCGTGATACGCACTTGAGCGGATTTTCATGCCCGCGACGATTCGTACCCACGCACGCACGGACGTTGGCCGTGTCCGAGAGCACAACGAAGACAACTTCCTCGTCGACCGTCGACTGGGGCTCTACGTCGTGTGCGACGGGATGGGCGGGCACGCCTCCGGCGAGGTCGCAAGCTCGATCGCCGTGCAGGGCCTGCGCGACGCGCTGAAGAAAGACGAGGATTTTCTCCTCGATTTCGCGAAGGGCGACGCGTCGGTGCGCCCCGAGGACGTCAAGAACCTGGTCGAGAGCGCCGCGCACGCGGCGAACGCCGCGGTGTTCGCCGAGGCGCAGCGAGACTCGGCCAAGCGCGGGATGGGCACGACGCTGACCGCCCTGGTGCTGGTGGGCGGATACGGCTTCATCGCGCACGTCGGCGACTCGCGGTGCTACCTGTTTCGCGGCGGCGAAGTGCGAATGCTCACCGAGGACCACTCGGTGATCAACGAGCTCAAGCGCCGCGGCAAGCTCACCCCGCAGATCCTCGAGAAGATCGGCAACAAGAACGCGGTCACTCGCGCGGTCGGCGTCTACGAGACGGTCGAGGTCGACACGTTTCACTTTCTCACGGCGCCGGGCGATCGGTACCTGCTCTGCTCCGACGGCCTGCACGGCTACGTCGAGAAAGAAGAAGAGCTCAACGCCCTCGTCGCCGGGCTCGGCGAAGAGATCGCGACCCAGCGGCTGATCGACATCGCCAACGAGCGCGGAGGAAAAGACAACATCACCGCGGTGATCGCGACGATCACGCAGGACGACGGCGACGCGTCGGACATGGTCCTCGCGTACGAGACCCTCGCGGGGATGCCTTTCTTCAGGCACCTCGAGCCGAGGGAGCTTCTGCGCGTTCAGGCGATGGCGCGGCCGCGGGCCTTCAAGGACAGCGATCTGGTCGTCAACGAAGGGACGCCGGGCGACTCGATCTTCGTCGTGCTCAAGGGCAACGCCAAGGTGCAGAAGGGCGAAGCCGAAATCGCGCGCTTCGAGGCGGGGCACTTCTTCGGCGAGATGTCGCTCATCGAGAAGGCGCCGCGCAGCGCGACGGTCCTGTCCGACGGGGCCTCGCAGATGCTCGAGATCGCGCGGGCGGACTTCTTCAAGATCCTCCGCGAAGAGAAGGACATCGGCGTCAAGCTGCTGTGGAACTTCGTGACCGAGCTCAGCAAGCGCCTGCGCGCGACGTCGCAGAACCTCGCGGCGGTCAAAGAGCAGATGAACATCGCGGTCGAAGACCTGACCGACGCCGACGTGTTCTTGTTCGAAGAAGAGGCGCCAGCGGCGCCGATGCCGGTGCCGAGGGCGCCGAGGGTTCCGTCGCTGCGCGCGGTGACGCCCGAGGCGACGTCGGACACGATGGTCCCGCCGACGCCGACGCAGGCAGCCTCTGCGGGAGAGGGAGAAACCGTGACGAGCGCGGTGATTCAGCGCCGCCGCGTCGTGATGATCAACTCCGAACCAGACGCTCCGCCGGCGCCCGCGGCTCCTGCGCCCGTCCCCGCGGCACAGCCCGCAGCAGAGCCCGCAGCCCCGGCCCCCCTCGAGGCCGCTCCGGACGCCGACGTGACCGCGGACGCGGATCGAAAGACCGATCCGCCTCCGGCCGGCGAGCCCCCGGACGAAATCGACGATCGCCCCACGGTGGTTCCCCCGGATCCAGACGATCATAGCCGCTGACGCGATCTCGCGGGCGACCGGCTCTCGAGATCACTCACTTCAACTCCGAACACGCGCAAGACCTCCCATGTTCAGCACACGCACCATGCTCACTACGATTCGAAGCAGCCGCTGTGTGGGCCCGGTTCTGCTCGCTTGCGCGCTCGCGCCAGCGGCTGCGTTGGGGCAGAGCTCGACTGCGAGCACGGGCGCTTCGGAGGCGTCTGGCGCCAGCGCTGCAGCGAGCGGAAGCAGCGGCGCAGCATCGACCGCCAGCCAGAACGGCACCGCGGCGCACCCCGACGATCGAGCGATCAGCCTGTCGCCGGACAACGCGTTCATCACGGACGTCGCGGACGCGTTCGACTCGCACACGACGTGGGGGCCGCGCTTCACGCTGTCCTTCGTGCGCACGCAGCGCACCGCGACGCTCGTCCGAGAGCGCGCGCCGCTGTCCTCCGGCATGATGCCCGGCAGCCCCGACCTCTCACGAAGCGGAACGACGGAGACCGACGACGTCGCCCGCTTCCTGCAGAGCGTCTACACGCTCAACCTCGGCGCCGAGCTTCCGGTCTGGCACAATCTCTCGTTGCACTTTATCGCGCCGATCGTCCTGTCCGATCAGCGCTCGTTCGAAGCGACGGGGCGCGGCGTCGACGCGTTGACCGATGGGTTCACGGTGGACGGCGTGCCGGGTCGTCTCTTCAACCTGCCGTTTCGCTCGCCGGATCGCTCGGGCATCGATCAGCTCAAGGTCGGGCTCAATTTCAACATCCTCTCGCAGGCGCGCGACCCGCACATGCCCACGTGGCTCTTGCGCTTCGAGTGGCGCGTCCCTGTGGGTCCCGTCATGTCCGCGTGCGAGGCGGCCAGCGGTGGAACCAACCGTTGCCCGAGGCTCGACGCGCCGCGCCCGACGGACCCGCCCGACTCGACCTCGCTGATGTCCACGATGGACGCGCCCGCCGAGCGCGCGACGGATCCGGCGCGCACGCCTGGGATTTCTCGGGGCGTTCACGGGCTCTTCTTGCAGACGGTCGTGTCGCGACGGATCGGCTTCTTCGAGCCGTTTCTCGGGCTCGAGGCGCTCGCCGAGATTCCGGGCGCGCAGCTCCCGCAGTTTTTGTACGGCGGCGACAAGCCCTTCGGGCAGCTCTCGACGCTCCCGCCGATCAAGGGCGCCCTCACGGTCGGAGCCGAGATCATCCCGTGGGAGAACCGCGAGAGCTGGCAGCGCTTCGCCATCGATGTGCGCTTGCGCGGCGAGTACCACTCACAGGGCCGAGAGTTCACGCCGCTCTACGACGCGCTCGGCTCGAGCAACTCCGTTCCGCTCACGTCGCCGACGTGGGCGATCCGCAATCAGATGGCGCGCGATCCGATGAACGCGCTGTGGTTTACCGGCACGACCTCGGTGCAGTCGCACGCGAAGCTCGGCGCGTACGTGGGGCTCAATTTTCAGGCGTCGCGACACTTTCGCTTCGTGCTGTCCGGGAGCCTTCTCTACACCTCGTCGCACGCGATGACGGCGACCGACGCGTGCAACCCCAACGAGAGCTCGAGCAACCCCGCGGATCGTGGCGGCTGCCAGGGCACGAGCGTTCCCGACCCGCAGCACCGCGTGGTGATCGACTCTGCCGGGAGTCGCTTTCGCATGACCAACGACTTCACGTGGGACATCTTCGCGCAGCTGACGTTTACGCCGCGCGTACCGTGGTGAGCGCGGCGCTGCGGTAGCGCCAGCGAAGCGCGAAGGGGGGGACCGGCCGAGCGCTGAAGAGCGCGCGAGGAGCGTGCTACGATCGATCGCGTAGTTCTTGGTCTTTGCAGAGGAGGCGATTCGTGAGGATTCTCTCTGCTCTTTTGATTCCGTGTGCCCTGCTCGTGATCGGCTCGCGTGAGGCGCGCGCGCAGCAACGCAGCGCCCCCACGGCGCCGCGCGGAGAGCGCGTGCGGATCAGCGGCGAGGTCGGGTTTGCGGTGTTTCTTCCGTCTCGCTACGGCGAGGCGCTCGGGCTGTTCGGCCACGGCCACCTCGCGGTCGGAACGAGCCTCGCCGTCCGCGCCACGACGCGGCTGGCGGAAGTCGTGGTGCTCGGAGGAAGAGCTGGCCTCTTGCACACAGGCTCGCTCCGCGCTGCGCCGGCTGCAGTGCACTACAACCTCGTCGACGCGTCGGTCGTGTTCGGCCTGGGAACGCGCTGGCGGCCGCGACGAGACAGCGTGTTGGTAGAGGCCGTCCTCGAAGCGGGCGGCGTGCTCGGCGATGCGTCGCTCAACGATGTAGGCCAGCGAATCACCAGCCTTCGTCTCGGCGGATCGGCGCTCGTGGGCTGGAACTTCAACCACTGGGACCTCTACCTGGGCGTCCGCAGCTCGGGCTCGTACACCCCATGGAACGGCGCAGGCGGCAGCTTCTGGGATCCAGCGTTCGCCAACGTCACCGCGGCGCTCGAGCTGGGAGGCGTGCGATGAAGCAGCGATCGAAGCGCGCTCGAGGGTTGCCGCTCGTGGCGATGCTCGCAACGGGCTCGTGCTTCACGCTCGGCCCGCTCTGCGTGGTTCCCGAGCCTCCCTGCTACGGGATCAGCGTCTGCACCGAGTTCGCTGTCATTTCGGCCGCGACGAGCGCGGTGAGGATCGCGCAACTGTGTCCAGGTCCGGCGTGTCCAGCGAGAGCAGAGCGCGGGAGCCTCGCCGTGGGACCGTCTTTTCACCCAGCGGAGCCTGCGCTCGTCATCGGTGCGTCGTCCGACGTCGCGATCACCGTCGAAACCGTCGAACCGGCCGACGGGGCGGGCCTCTCGGCGCTGGTTCGCTGCGAGCGCGGCGGCGCGATCGTCTTCATGGGCGACGAGCGAACAGCGCTCACCGTGCCCGCGCCGATCCGTGAGAACTGGGCGCGCTTCGTCGCGCTCATTCGAGCGCCATCCCGTGGGTTCGTTACTCGAAGCGAGGCGACGACCTCCGCGAGGACGACGCTGGTGCGCTTCAGCAACACCGCGACGGCGCCCTGCCTGCTGGCGCGCGTCGAGTACGAGACCACCACGAGGGTGTGTTCGCGATCGCGGTGTATCGACGACTCGGGCGTCGCGAGTCCGCCGGACGCAGCGTGGGACGCGAGAACGAGCGACGGCGAACGGATGGACGGTGAGGGCGACGGCGCGAGCGAGTGGGACTCGTCGACGGAGTCTGATGGTGCGATCCCCGATGCGCTCGACTCGGATGGGGCCGACGCAGCGACGGACGGGGACGGCGAGGGGGATGCGTCGTAACGGGTCCGTCGCCGTGGGAATCATGCGGCCGTTCTCGCCATGCGGGTCGGGCACGCGCGCAAGCCCATGGCTGGCCTGTCGGAAAGACAGCGCAGCGCCTGATCGATGCGACGTTGAAGAGCCACCAGCCACGCTAGTGAACTTGCAGGCGAAACACGCGCACCGGCTGCGAGAGTGCTGACGGAGAGCTCTGAAACCACTCATTAGCACCCGCGCACCAAACGCGCCCATCGCTTCGAAAGCACGCGTGTCGTAGCGGGACCGTCCGACGGACGGTCTCTGCCAGCCGAGCAGATTCAATCTCGCAGGCAGCAAGTTGACTGTGCTCGGATCTTGAACGGTTCCGTTTCGAATCGACGCGTCGCGTATGAAAGAAGCAAATACCCATCGAAGATGAAGCGTTGCTGAGACGATCGACTTCAACGTAGAACCGTTCATGTGGGGTGGCCTCTGGTGGTTGTTGGAGTTCAGAGACCACAACTGTCCCGGGTGCGGCTCCCTTTGTGTCGCGGCGAGCGCAACCGTTACGTCTGCGGGGAAAACGCTCGCTGATCGTGGGACGAGAGCTCCGGGCTGACAGGGGTG
>LNEO01000363.1 GCA_001465015.1 Deltaproteobacteria bacterium Ga0077539
CTTGGCTCCCGGCCGTGCGCCGATCGCGTTCTTCGATGCCCGTGCTCCCTTGGAATTCTTCTGCCGTTTCATCACCTTCCCTCGGGGCGTTGCGCATCGCGTGGGCGGCAGCGCGGGTGGGGGCCGCGCTCCGCGGCTCGATGTAAAACGTCGTTCTGTCGTTCGATTCACAGCTCAACCTCTCTACTTTAGCCAAAGAGTTTTCGGCGCCTATGGTCTGCCAAGGAGCGCAACGAGCGAGCGAGTGTGCGATCACACCCACTGTCCGGATCGCCATCGAGGGGCGAGTGGGTCTCGCACCCGCAGCAGCGTGTCGTGATCATCGCGCCGCTCGTGCTCGTTGGATCGCGCATGTTGCGAGATCCGCAGTTTTCGCAGAAGTGATCACCCTCGAACGCGGAGCAGACTGCCGCTCCGCGCTCGCAGAGCAGCACGCCCTGCTGAGGCAGGCCGCCGTTCCTGCATGCGGTCAGCGGCGCGCCGTCTTTGTTCACAATCCTCGTCGGACCGCTGCACGTAGTCCTGGCGATGCCTTCGTCGACCGTTCCGTCGCAGTTGTCGTCGACGCCGATGCGACGAGCCCCGCGCGCGTGGGCTACCGCATCGGGCGGCAGATGGCGTCCACGAAGCGCATCGACGCCCGATCGCGATCGATCACGCACTCCATGCCCGCGTCGCATCGCATTGCTTCCGCCACGCATGGCTCACAAGGAACACGTTCGAGGCACTCAGCGCCAGTACACGGTTGAAACTGCGGATTGCAGCCTGGTGGCGTCGCTCGGCAAATGATTCCATCGTTACGGGGGCAGATCTCGCGCGGACCGCAGGGAGTGCCGACACACTCTAGCCCGACGCGAGACACGCCCGTGTCAGGCGTCGACGCGTCCGACGGCGCCACCGAGGTGCCGCACGCGGAGATCAGCACGAGTGCCACAGTGCATGCGATCACATGGGGCCGTAGAGACCCGACGGATTGCGTGGCCAGCAACGATTGAATGCGTTCGAGCACGAGGGGTTTGGCTCGCAGAATCCCGTCACGCCCGGCGAGCACGAGGCTGCACCGGCCGGACAGAAGCAACGCAAGCCCGGCATGCAACTGTTCGGGTTGCCATCGAGGCACCCAGCAGTCGCGCAAGCTCCGCAGCTCGTTGTGATCATCGCCCCGCTCGTGCTCGTAGGATCACGCATGGAGCGAGATCCGCAACGATCGCAGAAGTGAAAGTATTGAAAAGCCGTGCAGACCGGCGCTCCGCGCTCGCAGAGCAACACGCCCTGCTGCGGCAGACCGTCGTTGGTGCATGCGGTATGCGGTTCTCCGCGAAAATCGACGAGCCTCCGTCTCGCCGGCATCGCCGCGGCCCAGTCGCACGTTGTCCTGGCGATACCCTCGTCGACCGTTCCGTTGCAGTTGTCGTCCTCGCCGTTGCACTCTTCAGCGCGGGGCATGACTCTCGGCGTGCACGTCGGGTTGCCCGATCCGTCGCACGCTGTCACTTGCCCCGTCGCGCACGGGCTGCCCGCGGGAAAGCCCGGCACCGTGCACGCTGTGTTCAATCGGCAGGGCCGCTTGCACACGCCGCCGTTCAGCTCGAGGCCCGCGCAGCACTGGCCCTGATTGGCTGCGCTCTGGCCCAACGTTCGGCACGCGCCGCACTGTCCGCTGATGCAGCGATTGGTCCCGCAGCACTGACCGTTCTCTGTGCACGAAACGGCGTTCGGCCTGCAGCAACGCCAGTCCGTGCTCGCGTCGCACACAGACCCCTCGCTCGCCTTGCAGCACAGCATCGTGTCGTTGTTGCCATCGCGTCGGCATCGCAGTCCGTCGCCCGCGCACGGGCGGCAGAAGTTGCCGCTCGCGGTGCTCAGACACGCGGACTCGCCGCCGCACGGGCAATCCGCTGCCGTCGTGCAAGGACGACGACACATGCCGCGGGTCTCGCCCGGCCACATCACGCACGTCGTCCCCGACTCGCACCGCGAGCACAGATCCGGGTTGGGATCATTGAAGTCGCCGTCGCAGCCCTGCCCCTCGGCCGCAGGAAGCACGCACAATCCCGGCGCGCCGTTCTGCAGCTCGTCGATCTTCTCGCCGCACACGCCGCCGCGGGGCTCGCAGGTGCTTCCGTGCGGGCACTGCGAGCTCAGCAGTTGATTGGGATCGCAGCCCAGATACCCCGTCGTCGCCAACAACGACGGTTGACACGTCCCCACGCTCGGGTCCGACGGATTCGGAACACACGTCGATGCCGAGTTTCTGCACACGCCGATCGTCGCGTTGGCCTGACACGGATCAGGCCGACACGCTTGTCCGTCGTTCATCACGCGCGCG
This sequence comes from Deltaproteobacteria bacterium Ga0077539, assembly GCA_001465015.1. Classification (GTDB taxonomy): domain Bacteria; phylum Myxococcota_A; class Polyangia; order Polyangiales. The sequence goes on from LNEO01000363.1 coordinate 2,330, forward strand.
CACCGCGAATTGACACACACGCGCACGCGGCCCGCCGCGCACTCCAGCGCGACGCCGCCGTTCACCGAGCACGCAGCCGGAGTCGGACTGCAATCAGCGCCGATTCCCATCGCGCCGAACGCCATCACGAACAGCGTGATCCACAGTTGCTTCCATGACTTCCCCAGTCTGCCAACTCTTTGATCAGTTACAAAAGTTGGGGGGGGG
>LNEO01000364.1 GCA_001465015.1 Deltaproteobacteria bacterium Ga0077539
AGACAATTCCCAGGATTCATCAACGCCAAGCCGCCGCCCCTGCCGTTCCAGGCGGGGGCGGGGCGCGCGGCAGCGCGGGTGGGGGCCGCCGCGCGGCTCGATCTCAAACGTCGTTTCGTCTCTCGATTTGCAACTCCAACTCGCTTGTTATGCCGTGGAGTTTTCGGCGCCTATGGCTGACCCGGCCACCCTCGCGCGACGAGCGTCTCGTGATCGAGCCCGCGTCCTGGTTGTTCGACGCGATGAACGGCCAACGCACAGAGCAGTCGTTGCGCAGCTCGGAGTCGTTCGCACAGCGCGCTCGTTGCTTCGCTGCCGTTGTCCCGAACGAGCTCTCTCGCCGACTTGATCGACGCGCGCGGCAGAGGCGAGGCCTTGCGCAGCGAGGGCTACAGCGAGATAGGCGAGCGCGATCGCTGCGGTCGCTGGATCGATCGACCTCAGTAAATCCCACGCAGAACGAGCGATGACGCAGGCCCGGTCGGCGTCGCCTCGCTCCAGCTGCAAGACGCCCAGCATCAGCCTGGCCACCCCCTGGTGGCCGATGTCACGCTGTTCGGTGGCGAGAGTGATCGCTTGTTCGTAGTAGTCCTCAGCGTCTTCGAACAACGCTCGCAGCGCAGGCCTCGCCCGCAAGAGCGAGTCGATTCTGCTCCTGGCTTGCGCGGCGTCGAGCGCCGGTGCGCTCGCGGCGATGGCCTCGATCACGAGGGGATTTCCCTCGAGGTCCGTGACCATCGCCGCCCATGGTTCGAGCGCTCGAGCGTCGCGCGGCCCGCGAAGGACGCGCGCAACGGCTCCGCGACTTCAGTTGTCTGCGATCGAGGCTATCCGTGCGGTCGACACGAGTCGGGTCCCCACTGGACGTCTACCCGTCGCTCGGAGTCGACGCGAGTCGATCGAGTGCTGTCCTCGACCCTCGCTCGCATTCGAACACGCTGTCCCACCACGAGTCGCGGCTCTTCGATTACCGGCGTGAGTCCAGTGATCTCTGCGAGTCCATCGCGGATGGTCATCGGCGCCAGCCGCAGAGAGTACGGCGACGACACAACCATCTCGTCCTCGTCGCGCACAACCGTGAGCGTGATCCAGGGAGGTTCTGCGCTGGCGATGCCCGACCACCGCAGCGCGAAGAAGATGTGCTGTGCGCCCTGGCAGCCTCGCTGCAGGAGGACTTGCTGACCGTCGGTCACCGTGCGAAACGAGCCGGGATCCCCCGTGCCAATCTCGATGTGCGCCGCTGCGGCGTCCACGACAGGGCCCGCTTCTCCCGGCGCGATCGTGTCGGGGCCCGCGTCGGAGTTCGCGTTCGTCGCGGGAGCGCCGCATGCAGTACAGCACAGGAAAACAACGGTGAAACGTCGGCTCGATCGCGTCGGTTTCACAGCGCGCCTCGAGGCCGAATCACGGTCAGCGCGTCGTCTCCGAGCACCCACAAGTCGCTGTCGTCACCAACGATCGCCGTTGGAAAGTACAGCGTCGCGTCATCGATCGAGAACGCTCGACCCGCGACCAGTCCTCCGTTGCGCGACGCGCTGCCGGCGACGGTCTCGACTCGCATCGCCGCGAGGTCGACGCGGCGAACGCTGTGGTTGCTCTGGTCGGCGACGTAAAGAGCCGTGGCGGCGCGGTTCATCCACAGGCCCCGAGGCCCACGAAAGAGCGCGTCTGCGACGGGGCCGTCTGCCGGTCCGCTCATGGTGTCCCGTCCGCTGAGCGTTCGAACTATCCCAGCGCGAAGGTCGACTACGCGAATCGTGTGTGCGGTCCCATCGGCGACGAACACCCTTTGTCCGGCGGCGTCGCACGCGAGCCCCGACACGGATCGAAACCTCGCGCCGACGAGCGCGCCGTCCACCGTTGCTCCCATTGCCGACGAAGACCCCGCGATCGTGCGCGTCTCGCCCGTCGCAACGTCCACCGCGCGAAGCTGGCGGTTGCTCGCGTCCGCGACGTACAGCGTCGAACCGATCGCGCACAATCGTGAAGGGCCGTTGAAACGCGCAGCCGCGCCCACGCCATCGACGCTGCCGCTCGCCGCGGCGCCATCCCCAGCGACCGTCGAGACGCGCATCATGCGAAGGTCCACGGCCCGAATCGTGTTGAAGCGCGAGTCTGCGACGAAGAGCCTGTTGTTGGGCTCGTCGAGCCACAGTCCCGCTGGTGAGCCGAAGCGCGCGTCGGACAGCGAGCCGTCCGTGGCGCCCGCGACACCCGGCGCTCCAGCGAGCGTTCGCACTTGCATCGTCCGCAGGTCGACCTCGCGAATCACTCGTCCGCCGCTGTCGGCGATGTACATACGCGACCCGTCGGCAGTGCGCGCGAGCTCTGCTGCGCCATCGAAGCGCGCGGTCGTCGCAGCGCCGTCGCGCACGAAGCCGACGTCCGAGGCGCCGGCGAGGGTGCTCGTCGCAAACGTGTCCAGGTTGATCCGCCGAACGCTGCTCGCGTCGCGGTCGTTGAAATAGAGCACCCGCGCCATCGGATCGCAGAGCGGCGGACCAAACGCCACGCCGAGCCTCGTCGTCCGCGCGTCACCGTCCCGCGAGAACACCTCTTCGAACACGCCGAGCGGAGTGCTCGTGCGCAGATCGGACAGCGCGACGCGCCTCAGAATGCCTTGAAATGATGTGACGTAGAGGTGGACGCCGTCGGTCGCGAGCGACTGGGGCGCGTCCAGCGTCGCCTCGCTCGGCGGGCCATCCTCGATTCCGGCCGCGCCAGGTCGGCCGACGATCGTTCGCACGGTCATCGACGCGAGATCGATCGTTCGAAGCACGTGGTTGAACGTATCGGCGACATAGAGGGTCGAGCCCACCCTGAGGAGCCCGCCGAGCCCCGAGAATCGGGCGGCGGCGCCGATGCCGTCCATGTGCAGCTCGGTGCCTGTGTATCGCGTTCCTGCGACGGTTCTTACCTCGCCCATCATCGGTGCGGCGGTGACGTCGAGCGTGCGGAGCACACGATTCGAGCGATCAGCGATGTAGAGCGTCCTCTGGTCTTCGCTGAGCGCGAAGCTGTGCAGCAAGAAGCCTAGACGGACAGCCGCGCCGGTGCCGTCGACGTACCCGGCCATTCCGGGGGTTCCTGCGATGGTCGCCACCTCCCAGGTGCTCGTGTTGACCCGTCGAACCGTAGGACCGTCGGCGACGTAGAGCGTCGAGCCGTCTGCGGTCGCGACCATCGCGCGCGGGCTCTGAAAGCGGGCGTTGACGCCGGTTCCATCGGCGACCGCTTGCACCTGCAAGCGCCCCGCGACAGTCCTCACCTGCCCCGTCGTGACATCGATCGATCGCAGCAGCGAGTTGAACGTATCCGCGACGTAGATTGTCCGCCGATCTGGAGACAGCACTGCTCCCGACGGCCCCGAGAAGCGCGCGCCAGAGCCGACTCCATCAACGTACCCAGTCGAAGTGCTCCCCGCGATAATCTCCACCGTGCCGCGCGACGGCGCAGCGCCGTCCGCCTCCACGTCGGACATCGCATCTCCGGCCTCGACTGCGGCGTCCGGCATCGACGGCGCGACATCGATCGTCGCGCTGTCGACCACATCGACTTCGACGACGTCGCCCGCGACGATGTCGTCTGCGGGACGATCTGCGGTCGCGACGTCGGACGCGCTGTCCGGCGTCGCGTCCTGCGATGGAGCCGGACTGCATGCGGCAGACAACGCCGACACGGCGAACAACAGAACACCACGATGCTTCACTGCGACTTCTCCTTGCGCTCGACCAGGTAACCCCCCCGATCAGCTCGGCGCGCTACGGATCGATCCGAGCGCGAATCGTGTAGCGGGCCTGCGCGGACGTCGCTCCACCCGTGACCACGACGATGAAGTCGCCTTCGGTCCTCGTGCGATGCGCGACTTGCTCGTCGTTATCCGAGCTCTCGCTGCGAGCGATGGCCCGATCGACGCGTGGATCACGACCAGGCTCGTACAGCAGCAGGTCGAGGTCGCCGTCGCCGTGCCGAAAGAGCAGGTCCACCACGAGCCTCTGGCCCATGGGCGCGCGCAGCACGAAGTAGTCGACGTCCTCTGCGCATCGGCGACCGATAAGGTCTGCGCCGACTGTGAGCCGCGTCGCTGTCGTGACGCTGTTGTTCGGCTCGTGAAGGTCGTCTGCCGGGCACGCTTCGATCGCGACGCACGTCAGCCCTTCCGCTCGATAGCCGCGGTTGCAGTCGCAGTGGTCGTTGTGAAACACCCCGTGCGGGGCGCACGGAACGCCGCTATCTCGCCCGACATTCCCTGACGCGTCCGCGGGAGTGTTTGCGTCCTGCAGGGCGACGTACGCGTCCGGCGCATCCTCGAGCGCGTTGCTTGCGTCTCGTGGTCCGACCTCGGACACGTCCGCCAAATCGCGGATGCCTGGTGCGCATCCGACAGCGGCAAGCGCGACGATGAACGCGACAACGATTAGGGAATTTATTGTGTGACTCGCAGTCATTAATATTCGCTGTCGGGATACACGAAGACCCGTTGGCCCGAGCTGGTGCGCGCTTCGATGAGCTGCTCGTCGTCCCCACGCGCGGTGGCGGTCACGGTGAGCACGATGCGACGCTGACCGTCGCGCGCCAGGGTCGGTGACCGATGCACCGCGCCGAACGCTCCCGGAGCAAGCGCTGCGCCCTTCAAGAGCACGACGGCGCCGCGTCGCGCGCTCCTCACCATTCGCGCATCGGTCACGACGGACGCGTTGCAGCGGGCGACGTCTTCGGGGGGATCGTCGAGCGCTCTCGGATCGACCGCAGAGCGCTCTGCGACGACGGTGCCCGGTCCCGCGTAGGTGACGATCGCGCGCAGCCGCACAAAATCTTGGTGAAACTTTGTACACTCGTCGCCGACGATCGAGCCGAACGCGACCCGTACGCGATCGACCTCGGCGAGCGACGCCACGGCCCGCGCGATCCACTCTATGTCCGAGGCGATCGCGCCGCGAGTCGATGCGCTGCAGTGCAGAAGCAGCGGCGCGATCGAGTCGCCGAGCGCTCGCGAATCACCGGCAGAGACTCCCGCGGCGACCCGAGGCAGCGATCGCTCACGCGCCTCGCTGTCGAGCGCGGACAACAGCGTCGCGTCGAGCTCTCGCTCGAAGACCACGCAGTCGATCGATCGCTCGCGGATCATCGCGAGCGATGTGGGGTCCTGCGAGAACACCCAGCTCTCGCTGCGGGATTGCACAGAGCGAGATTCGCAGCTGTCGCGGACGTTCATGACGCGAGCGTCCTCAGGCGCAGCTCGCGAATCGCATGCATCGAAAACGCGACGTCCCACGATCGCCATACCCAATCGACGAGCGCTTCGCGTGACTCCGCGCTGCGAACCGATCGCTCGCAGTGATGAAGCGTCGAGGTGTACCCGTTTGGCGCACGCCATTGCAGCAGCGTGAGCTGGCGTAGCGTCGCGGTTCGATGCGCGAGAGCCGCAGAGAGAAAGCGGTTGGACACCAGCTCGACCAACACGGTGTCGGCCAACGTGCGCGGTCCGATTTGCACGAACAGCGCGTCGTCAGGGCCGCCTTCGAGCACCACCCAGTCGGTGGTTCCGCGGAAGAGCCGCTGAATGGCGGTTGTCATGCTCGCTCGGTCGCCCGTGGTCACTCGTCGCGACCACTCGCCGTCGTCGCACACGAGGCACTGCATCCTTGCGTCTTCGGCGATGCGTTGAACGATCGGCGCGTCCCGCACGAACTCGGCGCGCGGAGCCCAGACGTGGAGCCGACCAGCTCCGTCTTCGAGGGTCATCGAGCAGCGCGAGATCGCCCGTCCGAGCGCGCGGCGCACTTCGTCGAACCTCGGATCGATCGTCGAGCGCCAGCTCCCCGATGCGTCGTCCTCGAACGGCTCGGCTTCGGGCCACAGCACGAATTCACACTGGAGAGCCCGCGCGCTGACGATCTGCGCGTCGAGCGCTCGGTCGAGCGCGGACGAAGAAGACATCACGGTCGGGGGGTATCATATTGCAATCGAGTTGCAAATGCATTTTGAATGCGTTTAGGTTCCGGCCTCGAGGGGACGACTGGCTTCATTCACGAGGACGCACCGATGGCTCAATGGAACCCACCACGCACCGAGACCGACGACGACAAGATGGAGTTCGGCGCCGCCGAGGTCGCGAACGAAAACCTCTCGATGCGCAAGCGCGCGAGTCGTCGAAAGACCTGCTGGTTCTGCGCGCAGAAGATCGACGAGATCGACTACAAGGACATCAACACGCTGCGTAGCTTCGTCTCGGACCGAGGCAAGATCCTCCCACGTAGGCAGACCGGGACGTGCGCAAAGCACCAGCGCATGCTCGTCACCGCGCTCGAACGTGCTCGGATGTTGGCGTTCTTGCCGTACTCGGACAGCTGATCGTCGTCCGCTGCAGAACGAGAGCGCCGCGTCTCGCGCCCCCCCCAGAGAACACCACGGGAGCGCCGATGAACACAGCGAACAACAACCCGAAGCGGATCCCGAAGGACCCGCCGCTACCTTCGTTCGAGGCCAGGAATACAGACAGCCCGAGCCCCCCGAGGATCTTGAAGATTCCTGCCGCGATCAACACTCCGCTGGCGAGCGAGACGTTCTTCGGGTCGACCAACGGCGGGGGGCCTGCGGGCTGCGGGTACATCCGAACGAGCATGCCAGAGCCGGCCCCGTCGGACTCGCGCGCACATCTGCGCAGCGCTCAGCGGGAGCACCAACGTGCGGCGAGCACGAGTCCGTAGAGCACCGATCTCGCCCCCCATCGGTCGGTGCTGCGCGCCGAAAGTGCACTCGCGGCGAGCCCGAGAGCTTTCGCGCTATGACCGACGCGAAGAGCGCGACGATCAACCGCGAGATCGCAGCAAGAGCGTCGAACGCGACCACGGTTGGACCCAGAGGGTAGCCCGGACTTGCTTCAGCCAGAGAGCCTCACCTGCGCACAGAGGAGTTGCGCCCGCGAGGCACACTGAGCGAAACCACGCGACCCCCCAAATGGGCCACGCGGACCGATGAAGAAGCGCACTGAGAGCAAGCACGGCTCGACCGAGAGCACCCTCGACCCACACCCTCGCTCGGGCTTCGTGCGCGTGCGCGGCGCACGAGAGAACAACCTTCGCGACGTGTACGTAGACATTCCGCGCGATGCGCTGGTGGTCTTCACGGGCGTCTCGGGCTCGGGCAAATCCTCGCTCGCCTTCGGAACGCTCTACGCCGAAGCCCAGCGCCGCTACCTCGAGTCGGTCTCGCCGTACGCGCGCAGGCTGTTCGACCAGATGCCCGTCCCCGCGGTGGACGACATCGACGGGCTTCCGCCCGCGGTCGCGCTGCAACAACAACGCGGAACCCCCACCGCGCGCTCGTCCGTCGGCAGCGTCACCACCCTCTCGAACCTCCTGCGCATGCTCTTCTCGCGCGCAGGAAAGTACCCGCCCGATCAACCGCTCCTCTACGCCGAGGCCTTCTCGCCGAACACGCCCGAAGGCGCGTGCCCGAAGTGCCACGGGCTCGGTCGCGTGTACGAGGTCACCGAGCGCTCGATGGTTCCCGATGACTCGCTCACGATTCGCGAGCGCGCCGTGGCCGCGTGGCCTACCGCGTGGGGCGGCCAGAACCAGCGCGACCTCCTGGTGACGATGGGCATCGACGTCGATGTCCCGTGGAAGTCACTGCCGAAGAAGACTCGCCACTGGATCCTGTTCACCGACGAGCAACCGGTCCTCCCCGTGTACGCGGGATTCACGCCGGAGGAGACCCGACGCGCGGTCCAACGCAAGGCAGAGCCCAGCTACATGGGCACGTTCACGAGCGCCAGGCGCCACGTGATGCACACGTTCGCAAACTCGCAGAGCGCCGCGATGAAGAAGCGCGCGCTCTCGTTCATGGTCGGAAGCGACTGCGAATCCTGCGGCGGAAAGCAGCTTCGCCGCGAGTCCCTCTCGGTCACCTTCGCCGGCCACGACATCGCCGAGCTCTCGCGCCTCTCGCTCGAGCGCATCGCGCGGATCTTTCGACCCTACGCCACGGGCGAGGCGACCACTCCCGACGCACGAACGCACCCCGAGAGGGCCCTCGTCGCGCGCCGCATCGCCGAAGACGCCGTCGCAAGGCTCGACGTCCTGCTCGACCTCGGGCTCGGGTACCTCTCGCTCGACCGCAGCACTCCCACGCTTTCGCCTGGAGAATTGCAGCGACTTCGCCTCGCTACGCAAGTGCGGTCCAACCTGTTCGGCGTCGTGTACGTCCTCGACGAGCCCTCGGCGGGCCTGCATCCCGCGGACACCGAAGCGCTGCTTCGCGCGCTGGACAAGCTCAAGGCCGCGGGCAATTCGCTCTTCGTCGTCGAGCACGAGATCGCCGTGATTCGACGGGCAGACTGGATCGTCGACGTCGGCCCCGCCGCAGGAGAGCGCGGCGGGCAGGTGCTCTACAGCGGACCGCCCGACGGGCTGCGCGCGATCGAAGCGTCGCAGACGCGAAGGCACCTGTTCGCGCTCGATCCGATCCCGCCGCGGCAGGTTCGCGCGCCGAGCGCGTGGCTCGAGCTCGCGGGCGTCACGCGAAACAACCTCCACGCGTTGGATGTGCGATTTCCCCTGCGGACACTCTGCAGCGTCACGGGGGTCTCGGGCTCGGGAAAGTCCAGTCTCGTGAGCCAGGCCCTCGTCGAGCTCGTCGCAAAGGCCCTCGGCCAAGACGACCGCGACGCCAGCGACCGTGACGACGGCGAAGACGGTGACGAGTCATCGATGGACGCGATCGAGCCCGTCGGCGGCAGCATCGCTGGCGGGATCGAGCACATCAAGCGCCTCGTCCGCGTCGATCAGCGCCCGATCGGCCGCACTCCGCGCTCGAACCTGGCGACGTACACGGGCCTCTTCGACCCGGTGCGAAGGCTCTTCGCGGCGACGAAGGCCGCCAAGGCGAAGGGGTATGATGCGGGGCGCTTCTCGTTCAACGTCGCCAAGGGGCGCTGCGACAACTGCGAGGGTGAGGGCTTCGTCTCCGTCGAGATGCTGTTTCTTCCCAGCGTGTATGCGCCGTGTCCTGCTTGTCAGGGCGCGCGCTACAACGCCGAGACGCTCGCGGTGAAGCACCGTGATCGCTCCATCGCGGACGTCCTGCGGATGACCGTCGACGAGGCGTACGAGTTCTTCTCGGACGAGCCCACGGTGCGCCGCTCGCTGCACGTCGTGCGCGAAGTGGGGCTCGGGTACCTGCGCCTCGGGCAGCCAGCGACCGAGCTCTCGGGCGGAGAAGCGCAGCGCATCAAGCTCGCCACCGAGCTGCAGCGCGCCCAGCGCGGGGACAGCTTGTACGTCCTCGACGAGCCCACAACCGGCCTTCACCCGTCGGACGTCGAGCGGCTGCTCGCGCAGCTCGATCGCCTCGTCGCCGCGGGAAACACGGTGATCGTGGTCGAGCACGACATGCGCGTCGTCGCCGCGAGCGACTGGGTGATCGACGTCGGTCCAGGCGCTGGCGAAGAGGGAGGGCGCGTCGTGGTCGCAGGGCCGCCGACGAAGGTCGCCGCGCACAGAAGGAGCAAGACGGCCTCGTACCTCGCGACGTTCATCGCGGACTCGATGGATCGGGGGGGCTCTGTGACAAGCGCATTTCAGAAGACCCAATGAGGTCCGAACTTCTGCGAAGCTCCGCTCCGATGGGTCGAGCATCGACGTTCGGAGTCGTCGCGGTCCGGTGATCCCCTGCGCCGCTCGATTGCACCCGTCTCCGCTCCCGCCGCTGCTCCTGCTGGTTTGCCCACCGCGTCGGCTCACCGCATGATTGCCGCCATGGCGATATTCGAGTTCGGCGAAGAAGTCCCCGGATATCCCGTGCGCGTGCTCAACGAGCGGGAGGCGCGGGCCGCCGCCGGGATCATGTTCGCCTGCGGCCTCGCGATGTTCGTGTACTCGCTGCAGACGATGGACTTCCGCTACTCGCGGATCTTCATCACGTTCTTCATGGTCGACTTTCTCATCCGCGTCTTTGTGAACCCGCGCTTTGCGCCGACGATGATCCTCGGTCGGATCGCGGTCTCTCGTCAGGCGCCCGAGTACGTCGGCGCGGCGCAGAAGCGCTTCGCCTGGAGCATCGGCGTCTTGCTCTCGGTGCCGATGTTCATCCTCGTCGTGGTCCTGGGCATGATGACGGCGTGGAAGATCGCCATCTGCGGCATGTGTCTGGTGCTCATGTTCTGCGAGACCGCGTTTGGCATCTGCATCGGCTGCGTGCTCTACGCGAAGCTCACCGGCATCCAGCCCGTGTTGTGCCCTGGTGACGTTTGCCAGGTGCGCCAGAAGGAGCCCATCCAGCGCGTCTCCGCCGTACAGTCCATCATCGCCGCGGTCGCAGTCCTCGTCGTCGGCGGACTCACGATCCAGGCTGCGCTCCAACGGCCGGCCGCGGCCGCGCCGGCTACCGCTGTTTCCGCAGACGTGGGGGCCTGGGCTCCGATCCTCACGGACATCGAAGGGATGCGCGCGGCCCTCGCCGACGACCAGGTCGCTGGCGTCGCCCAACGCGCCGAACGCGTCGCCGGCGCAGTCGAGACTCTTCGAGATGCGAGGCCCACTGTGATCTCCGTTGCGCGCGCCGCGCGTGCGCTCCACGCGCTCGGTGACGCACCGATAGCCGCCGTCCGCTCGTCCTTCGGCGAACTCATGCGCGCGGTCATCGGGCACCTCGTCGTCGAGTCGCGACTGCAGGCCGGGTATTTTCGCTTCGAGTGCCCCATGACGCCGACGTACCGGCGATGGGTGCAGCGGTCGCCGACGATGGCCAACCCCTATATGGGGACGCGCATGCTCCAGTGCGGAACGGCGATATCCCCGTGGAGCGTCGGCCAATGACGACGAGCGGACAGGCGAAACGGGCGCGTGGTTTTCAGCGCGTTCCGTCGTCGCTGCCGTCACGACAACACGTCGTGCTTCGTCAGTAGCCCAGGAGCAAAAGCTCTTCGTGCCACGCGGTGTGGGCGACGCTGACTTCGGTTGCAAACACTCCGCGGCCGACTGGCTCGACGCGCTCGAGCCGCTCGCGGCGTGGTGAGCGTGCGCCGGCGACCGGACCGCGCGCCGCTCGAGGTTGTGGGTGGGGGGGCTTTACGGCGATGGAGCCGTGAGCGTTCGTCGGTACAATCCAGCGCATTGGAGAGAGAGACTTCACCGCCCCAAACATCGAGCGAGCTTCGGCGTATTCGTCAGCGGGTGGTGGTCGCGCTGAGCGACGCGCCGGTGTCTCGATCGATCTCGCTCGAAGATCACGACATGTTGATCGTGCGTGTCGAGGGCGCGTGCGCGCGCGTTCGGCTGTCGATCGACGGCACGATCGTGGTCGATCACGAGGTCAGCGACGAAGAGCTCGCCGAGGAGATCGTCGAACTCGCGTTGGATCGCGCAGAGCTTCGGCAGTGGACCCGGTATGCGACGGTGCTCGTCGAGGTTTGCGAGCGTCCACCCCAGCACTATCGCGCAACGAACGACGCTGGCCCGTGGAAGTCCGCCGCGACGTTGATCGTGCGCGACACCCGCGCGCTGCGCGTGGTGGTGACCATGCTGGCCGTGTTGGTGTTGATGGCGCTGTTCTGGTTGATCGCGGCGACGAGCGCGGGCTCGTGGGCGCGCGTGGCGTGGGACGTCGCGACGGCGCTGAGCGTCGTTCCGGCGTTCTTCTTCGCGGCAGGCGTCGGTGGCTCGCGGGGGCCGAGGTTGGTGTTGGGGTGGATCGTGGTCGCGGCGCTGCTCTCGGTCGCGTCGCAGCGATACACGACGACGGTGTTCACTATCGAAGAGGAGAACCGGTGGATGATCTCGATGGGGGTGCCGATGGCCTCCACGCGCTACACGCGCGACGAGGTCGTCGTGCGCGGCGATCGTACCGTGGTGCTCGGCGGCGAAACGTGGTGGGCGTCACGCGGAGACGAGTCTTCGGGGTGGGGCCGCGCGAGCGGGACTCGTCGGCTCGTGTTGTCGCGGCGGCCGACCATGGCGGTGATCGAGCGACGAGCAGCGGATGCGTTGTTGATTCCGCGGGGGTCCCAAGCGGACATGGGTGAGCAGCCGTGGGTCGCGGTGCCGACGGACACGCCGCTTGCGACGGAGCGTTCGCCCGAGAGCGACGGCTACGCGATTCCAACAGTGCTGATCCGCAGCGGACCGCGGGTACGCGCGACAGATCTCGCCCTCGGGCCGGCCGCGGCGATTCGGTTCTTTGGCCTCGGCGGGAGCGCGCTCGAACTGACGAATCGTCGAGCGCCGCACGTTCTCGTGCGGGCTGAGTTGGATCGGCCAAACATGCGGCTGTGGATGGGGCGGCTCGGCGAAGGATGGATCGGTAGACGGTCGCCGATTGACAGGACTGGCTCGAGCGCCGAGGAGTTTGCGTGCGAGCCGGGCGCCAACGTGATCACGTCGATCGCCGGTGACCGCACCATCATCGAACGCATCGAGGGCGCGCGGTTTCGCACGATCTCCGGGCGCTACTCGTCGATGATCGTGTGCTTCGCCGACGATGGAACGTCGTTTTCCGATTCGTCGTCGGTCACGATCGTCGTTCGAAAGGACATCGGCCACGAGCTCGAATGGCGCTACGCCGCCCCACGCATGCACCCTCAATGGCAAACGATTCGCCTGGTGGATCGCAGCGATGGTCGCGAAGAGCTGCTCGCCGTGACAACGCGGCCCAACGCGACGCCGCCTTCGCGCGCCGAAGTGCTGCAGGCGACGCTCAGCGAATCTCTCTTGGATGTGCGCGAGATCGCCGCGGTCTCGACTGCTGCGCGCACCGTGTTGTGGCGCCGCGGTGGGGCGCGGCGCACGGTGGTGTTGCTCAACGTGCCCAAAGCGGAGCGCGTTCCGACGGTCCGCCAGGAGCTCGTGGTGCTCGTCGGCGATGGGGCTGCGAGCCGCGAAGCGCGCGCAGAGCTCGTGAGAGGGCGGGATGAAAACGTGCTGCGCGAGCTCGCCGCGCAAACCGTCGCGCCGCGGTGACGGCACACACGGCCCGAGGGCGAGCCCTCATCGTTACCCAAGTTGTGCGTGGGAGAATCCAGGGAGAACGACGTTTTTCACAGAGCCGCGGCCCCCACCCGCGCTTCCGCGCGCCAGCGAGTGAAACGGCAGTGGGCGCAGTGCTAAAGCCCCCACCCGCGCTGCCGCGCGCCCCGCCCCCGCCTGGAAC
>LNEO01000365.1 GCA_001465015.1 Deltaproteobacteria bacterium Ga0077539
TGGGGCGCGCGGCAGCGCGGGTGGGGGCTTCAGCACTGCGCCTACCGGCGTTCTGCTCGCTTGGGGGCTGCCTCGCGGCGATGATCTGCCGGTCGCGCCGCGATGCGATTCGAGGTTCTGGTCGCGTACGCGAGGGCGGTTCCGCGGTACACACTGGGCGTGTTGTGCGAGTTGATCCCAGCGCGACAGCAGAGCGAGAGAGGCGCGCGATGACGAGCAAGCCGTCATCGAAGCGTCCACATCGCGAAGCCTGCGAGCATTGCTGGCGCCGTCGCGAGCGCGGCCCCGTGTGCATCGACCAGAGCTCGTGGCCCATCGTTGTGCTCACGGCGGGTCCCGACATCGACGGCCAGGCTGCCGCGTTTTGTCGCATCGAACAGTGCAAACAACTCCTCGCGCGCGACGAGCGGTTCGCCCTGGTGATCGACGCGCGCAACGGTACACGCGCGAAGGGCAAGGACCCGGTCCGAGAGTGGATGGCGACCTTCGACGAAGCAACGATGAAGAAGATCGCTGGCGTGGCGCTGCTGATTCCGAGCAGCATCGGCCGCTTCATGATCACCGCGGCGCTGTTGGTGATGCGTCAGCCCGTTCCGTACAAGGTCTTCGAGGGGCTCGATGAGGCGAAGGCCTGGGCGCGAAAGATGACCGCCACCGCAGCGCACAGCGACGCCACAAGCTGAGCAGGACGCGCTCCCGAACCGCGTTTGGCCTCCGCTGCGGTGCGCTCGCTCGACCTCACCGAGGACCGAGTCGCTCACTTCGGCGCGTTTGCCTGCGGCGGTCCCTGCGACTGGCTCTCGGCGTCCTCCGCTGGGCGCAGCAGGTTGAACGGGTAGTTCACGGTCACGTGGCCCCCGCCTCGCGGCGCGTCGAAGCGCCAGCCTCGAATCGCGTTGACGATGCACTGGCGAACGAACGCGCTCTCCGTGGCGGACTCTGCAACGGTGGCCGCGATCACCGCGCCGTCCGAGCCGATCACGAAGCGCACGAGCACCCGTCCCTCGAAGCGCGGGTCGTACGCGAGCCAGCGCTCGTGACACGACGAGATCTGCCCGAGATTTCGCAGGGTCGTTCGCCGAATCTGCTCCGGTGACAACAGGCCCGTCACGCTCGCGCCGGGCTGCACCACGGGCGCGCCCGCTGCGCTCGTCGTCGCACGGCTCGCGGCGATGGCGGCGTCGCACACGCCCTGGCTCTGCGATGGCTCGATGCTCGTGTTCGGCGCGGGCGGCGGGGTCGCTGGTTCATTGCTCGCGCGCGTCGACTCTGCGGTGTTCACTGTGTTCAGAGGCGCGCCCGCGTCCGTGGATCGAGCGATCGGCGGAAGCGCCGACGGGCCCGCGAACTCACCCGGCGTCGCGCGCTGTTGCTGCGAAGCGGCGCAGGAGACGCAGACCCAACACAGAAGCCACGAGGGCGCCTTCATCGTCGAGGAGGATATCAGGCCCAGGACGGTCGGCCGCGAGGCGCATCGACAGGTCGTCAACGGGCAGGGCACGTGCGCTCGGGACGCGCGGCGTACGTCGCGAAAAAGGCGCCCCGCCGCGGATCGTGCTCGATCGATCGACGACCGAGCCCCACGGCGAGCACGAGCACGAGCCCTCCGCGCTCACGCTCTTCGATCATCGTGTCGAGCGCCGGCTCGAAGACGATCGTGCTCGCGTGGTGCAGCGGCATTCGAAGCGGCGCAGCAGGGCCCCACGCGCCGCTCGGCGCTCTGCGCACAACCAGCGAGAACCGCGCTCCCGCCGCGATGTCGCTGTAGTCCCTGAGCGCGGGATACGTCGAGGCGTCGCAGGGCGAGAGCGCGACAGCCGCAGCATCGACGCTGCGATCCTCGGCGTCCGTGGTGGACTGCGACGTGTCTGGGAGCGATTCGTTCGAGGTGGTCGAGATCATCGGTGCGTTCGTCGGTTGCGGCGAGAGCGTCGGGGCCCCTCCGCGAACGCACGAAGCGACCGCGAACAAGGCGAGATTCATCGGGAGAACCGCGAGCTTCATCGTCACTGGCCCTCCGACGATAGGCCATCCGCCGCTCATCGGGGACGACGCTCGGTCACTTCGTCGCCCCGTCCGCCACGATCGAGCGCGCGCCTGTCTGCGCGCGGCTCTGCTACGCTCTTGCGCCATGAACGCTCGTCGCGCTTCGGCAGCAACGCTGTCGCTGATCGCTGTCGTGCTCGCGACTGCCACCGCGCTCGCGGGCGCGTGGCGCGCGGTGCCGGGCGCGTCGCGGTACGCTGTTCGTGGCGCACGCACCGTCGTGCTCGAGCTGCAACAAGAGGGCGGAGGCGGCTGCGGAGGCGGCGGCTGCAACACCGGCGTCGCGATTCGCAACGTGCGCGGAACGCTGCCCTCGAGCGATCTCTCGTACTACTACTCGGATCGGCCCGGAGCTGCGCCGGGGTGCCTGGGGCGCCAGTACGCAGAGCTCTTCTCGTCGTGGGCCGAAGCCGAGATCGCGCCCGCCCGAGGAGGAGAGAGCGCGCGACCGCACTGCGGGATCGGCATGATGGTCGGCAACCAGATGCGGTACTGGGTGATCCTCCGCGTGCGCACGGTGAGCGCTGCCCCGAGCGCGGCGGGCGCGGCGCGCGCGGGACCGTAGCGAAGGGCCCACGCCCCACCGCGTCACAGCAGCGTCGAGTCAGCGACTCGTGCCGCGCTCGCTGCGAGGCTCGTCGGCCTGCAACACCGCGAGCGCGTAGTCTCTGAACGCCTTGACCCGCTGGGGAATCGACCGCTGCGCGGGATACACCAGCCACAGCTTGCTCGCGCCTTCGTGCGTCCACGAAGGGAGAACCCGCACCAGGATCCCCGAGCGCTCGTCGGGCTCCGCGAAGAACCTCGGGAGCGGACCGACTCCCGCGCCCGCCCGAACCGCGCTGCGCACGAAGCTGAACTCGTCGCCGCTGATCCGTCCCCGCACGTCGATCTGCGCGAGCTCCGCGGAGTCGCCCTCGCCGCGCTGCAGCTTCCACTGTGTTCGTTGCCGAAACAACACGCAGTCGTGCTCGGCCAGGGCGCTCGGAGTCGACGGCGTGCCTCGCGTCGTCACGTACTGCGGCGCGGCGTAGAGCGCGACGTGCGCGTCGCGGAGCTTCTTCGCCACGGTGTTGGGATCGAGCTTGCTGGTCGCGCGGATCGCCACATCGAAGCCCTCGCTCTGAAGGTTTACGATCCGCGTCGAGAGGTCGACCACCGTTTGCACCCGCGGATAGCGCGCGCAGAAGCCCACGAGCAGCGACGCGAGCGCTTCTCCGATGTCCGGCGCGGCCGTGATGCGCAAGACGCCCTGGACCTCGTTGCGCCCTGCGCGCAGCGAGTCCTCTGCGTCTCGCAGCCCCGCCACGTGCGGAGCGACCTGCGCGAAGTACTGCCTGCCCGCGTCGGTGAGCCGCGTGTTGCGCGGCGATCGCGTGAGCAGCTTGGCGCCGAGGTGCTCCTCGAGCCGCGTGATCGCTCGCGAGATGGTCGACGTGGGCACCCGTCTTTGCGCAGCCGCAGCGCTCAGCGAGCCCGCCTGCGCGGTCAGCGCGAAGATCGCGATGTCATCGAGCGTTGCTTCCATGCAACTTTGCGTTGAGATTTACACGAGTGGTGCATCATCGCAACGGAGATCATGCTCTGAACCGAAGGAGCTTCGAACTCATGAACGGCAAGTCCATCAGCATCACTGGCACCCGCATCGTCCTCGGCCTCGTGTTCTTCGTCTTCGGCCTGAACGGCTTTTTGCACTTTTTGCCGCAGCCGCCCCTGCCAGCGGCAGCCGGCGCGTTCATGGGCGGGCTGGCGGGAGCGGGCTACATGTTTCCTTTGATCAAGGGCACCGAGGTGCTCGCGGGAGTGTTGTTGCTGAGCAATCGCTTCGTTCCGTTGGCGCTGACGCTGCTCGCGCCGGTCGTCGTGAACATCGTGCTGTTTCACACGATGCTCGCGCCGCCCAACCCGGTGACGGCGCTGGTGTTGCTCGGCGAAGTGTTTCTCGCGTGGAGCTACCGCTCGGCCTTCGCGCCCATGCTCCGAGCGAAGGTGGCGCCCGACGCGACCGCGACCCCGACGCAGGCCCCTGTCGTGCTCGCGCAGTAAGCGCAACGCCGCGGCGTTGAGTCTCCTGTCGGGCCCCGTACGCGCGACGATCGTTCAGAGCGAGGTCGTGCTCGCGCGGGCCTTTCGACGACGGCGGCGCGCTACGACAACGGACAGCGCTGCGCAGATCGCGACCGGCGCGAACGCGCTTCGCGGCGCGGTCGCACCCCCGGCGCGGCACTGGCACGCCCCGCCACGAAAGCTGGGAACAAGCGGACGGATCACGGTGTTCGACGCGTCCCCAGAAGCGCCTCCGTCCGTCGCGACGTCTCCTTCGCCCGCCGCGTCCGGTGCGCCAACGTCCGCTGCGCCAACGTCCGCTGCGCCAACGTCCGCTGCGCCAACGTCCCCTGCGCCAACGTCCCCTGCGCCAACGTCCCCTGCGCTCGCGTCTTCTGCGCCGCCGTCCGTCGAAGCGCCGCCGTCCATGTTGGGGTCGCGCTCGCACACGCCCGTGGCGCTCGAACAGCGCGCCCCCATCGGGCAGTCATCAACTCCGAAGCAGCCGCAGCCGAAGACGGTCGAAGGGAGTCGGCGGCAGACCTTCCCCATCGGGTTTGTCGCACACGAAATCATACACGGCGCACATTGGCCGCTCATCTGGTTGCAGAAGGGCGCCATCGGCGTGCGCGCGCGGCAGGCATCGTCGGACACGCTGACGGCGGCGACCGTCGTGCGCGCTGCGCCCACCTCGACCGAGTCGAGAACGCAGTCGTTGTCCGAGTCGGGATCGTCCCAGTCCTCGCGCTGCGCCCCGTCGCTGTCGGTGTCGATCCGTCTGCAAATTCCCTCGGACACATCCGAGTGACCGTCGCCGTCGGAGTCGCTGTCCAAAGGAAACTGCATCACCACGAGCCCGAGAGACTTCAGCGGTGACAGCTCAGGGTCGGTCCCTTGCGACAGTCGGATCGTCGACGGAACCGCGTCGAGCGTGAACAGCTCGTCGTTGCGCCGAAAACCCACAGGGCCGTTGCCCAGCTCGTCGCCGTCCACTCCGACAGGGCGTCCTGTGAGCGACGCGGACGCGGATGTTCCCATCCCGAGGGCGCCGCCGAAGCTGCCCGTCGTGACGAGCGCGCGCACGTCGCTCGCGCGGCCAATCAACGTGCAGGCCAAGGCATCGATGGGCGTGTGCCCGCCGTCGTCTGCGCCTCCGATCCCCATGAACGTCACCGGCGACCGAGCCGGAAACGTAAACTGGATCTCGTTGCTCTCGCCGCAGACCGACTCTTCGGACAACACAGTGGTCGAGACTGCGACGCGCTCATCCCGTTCGGGCACGCTCCCCGCAGGGCACACCGCGAGCGGAAGCGCTCGCAGCGTCGGGCTGAGATCCACGACGGACTCGTCAGCGGCCCCCGCCCACACGCCCACGAAGCGCTCGCGAACCATCGTGCGCGCGTTGCGATAGAGCGCGACGAGCGCGTGTCCCTGAAACGAGAACGCTTCTCCGAGGACGGTCGGGATCGACACGCTGTCGCCAGTCTCTTCGACGGGCAGCGAGAGCGACGCTGCGACGCTCGCCGCCCGCGCGTTCTCGACGATGGCAGTGACGTCGCTGCGAATCGTGAAGAAGCACACTGCTTGCGTGGGGGTGCCCACACAGCGCGCGCTCGACCCGCCCGGAAAGACCATCGCCGGAGGCGCGCCGCCGTTGAGCACGGGCTGGCCGTTGAGCCGCACCGAGCCCAGCAACGGCGGGATCGACGTCAGGTCCGCGCGAAATCGAACAAAGGTAAAGAGCGACGCGGACACCACCGTCGCGCCGGGCGGAACCTGCAAGAGCAGCGCTCGCGCGTCGCTCGAGATCGGCGTGCTTCGCAGCCCCACGGAGTCCACCGCGACGGCGATGTCGCGCCCGCGCGCGGTGAGCGTCGGCACGCTCGCAAACGTTTGCGCCCGCGCGTCGAACGCGATGCTGTGGCTCGCTAGCCCGACGAGCGTCGCGAGCGTCACGAGCGAGAGAGCAGGCTTTTTTCGGTACAAACGCATCCCTGACACCGCACCGAGGACTGTGCACGAAACGCGCGCTGCGATCGAGTCGTCTCGACGCCCGGTCAGCGATTGATCTTTCTCTCCCTCGCCGGAGCGGATTGACGGGTTCGGTCCGACGAAGTCCGAGCAACCCGTTCGAGCGTCGCGGCGCGAGCGAGCCACGTGCAGATTGCCGAAGAGGCTCAGGCGCGGCAGGATGCGCGGCCCTCGATGCCTGGTCCGGTCGACGATGACGTATGGCTCCAGACGCTCGACCACGTCGCTCCGGCCGATCACGAAGACGAAAGCGACGAGGAGCGTGATCGATCGCTCGAGCCCGGCGCGCGGGTCGCCGACCGGTTCGTGCTCTCGAACCTGTTGACCGTTGGAGGCATGGCCACGCTCTACGGAGCGCTGGACGAGCGGGACGGCTCCAACGTCGTGCTCAAGGTGTTGAGCAATCCTTCTGCTGAGGACGCGCTTCGCTTCTCGCAGGAAGCGGACGTGCTCGCGGCCCTGCGTCACCCAGACATCGTCCGCTACGTCGCGCACGGCCCGCTCGAGCCGCGCGGGATGTACATCGCGATGGAGTGGGTTCAGGGCGAAGACCTGTCGAAGCGATTGCGTCGCGGGCGGCTCTCGACCGACGAGGCGATCTCGCTCGTCGAGCGCGTCGCCGAGACGCTCGCGGTCGCGCACGAGGCGGGGATCGTTCACCGCGACGTCAAGCCGAGCAACGTGCTGTTGTCTGGTGGCTCGCTCGAGCGTCCGAAGCTCTGTGATTTTGGCGTGGCGCGCGTGGCGGGGTCGAGCCTCGCCCCGGCCAGCCATCGCTCAACGGGCAGCGCGCGAGCGGCAGCTTCGCGGGTTCAGCGCGAAGACATCACGCGTCACGACTCGCTCCTCGGAACGCTTGGATACATGGCGCCCGAGCAGGCGCGGTGCGAGCGAGATGTCGGCGCGCGCGCGGACGTGTTCTCGCTGGGCTGCGTGTTGTATGCGTGCCTGACCGGTCGGCCGCCGTTCGCAGGGCGGGACCTCGTCGCGCTGCTCGCGCAGATCGCGCTGGACGACGCCCCGAGGCTCAGGGACCTGTTGCCCGACGCGCCTCCGCCGCTCGACGCGCTGGTCGCGGAGATGCTCTCGAACGACCCTGGCGGGCGACCGCGAGACGCAGGCGCGGTCGCGGCGAGGCTTCGGCTGCTCCGCACGCTGAGCGTCGAGCGGCCCGCGATGGAGCCGCGCGCGGTCGAGCGCATGTTGGTGAGCGTGGTGCTCGCGAGGGCGCCGATGGGCGAAGCGCTCGAGCAGATCGCGGCGGCGCACGGCGCGCGCGCGGTGTCGCTGGTCGAAGGCACCGCGGCGTTCGTGCTCTCTTCACAAGGAGCGGCGACAGAGCTGGCAGTGCGCGGCGCTCGCTGCGCTCGAGCGGTGGCGGAGACGGACGCGCGCCTCTCGGTGAGCATGGCGACAGGGTGGACCGAGGGAGGCCGCGCGCCGGTCGGCCCCGTGATCGCTCGCGCTTCGGAGCTCGGCCGCGGGCGTGGCGGCGTGTGGGTGGACGAGATGTCCGCGGGGCTCTTGCGTGGGCGCTTCGACCTCGAGCCGAGCGGGGATCGCAAGGTCTTCGCGTTGCAGGGCAAGCGCCCCGGCAGGGCGCGCGCCGAACGAATCGGCGCCTGCGTGGGACGCGAGCAAGAGGTGGCGGCGGTCTTGGCAGCAGTGGACGCGTCGCTGGCCGATGGGCGAGCGCGGCTCGTGCGCGTGCTCGGCGCGGCGGGCGCAGGAAAGAGCCGCGTCCTCGACGAGGTCCTGCGCGGGCTGCACGCGCGATCGCTCGGCGATCGAGTGTTCTTCGCCGAGGGAGATCCGCTGACCGAGGGCGTCTCGTTGTCGTTGTTGGCGTCGGGTCTCGCGCGGTGGGCGGAGTTGCTCGAGGGCGATCCGCAGAGCGCGAAGACGTCGGCGCTGCGACGATGCCTCGCGCGATCGATGGAGGGAGCTGCGCTCGAGCACGCGACGGAGTTTCTCGGAGCGCTCGTGGGCGCTGGTCCGCGCGCAGAGAGCTTCGAGTTCACCGCGGCGCGCGGGGATCCCAAGCTGATGCGCGAGCAGCTGCAGCGGGCCTTCGACGCGCTGATCGCCGCCGTAACGGCGGGGGGCGCGCCGCTGATCGTGATCATCGAGGACGCGCACTGGGCGGACTCGCAGAGCCTGCGGTGTCTGCAGCAAGCGCTCGACGCGGCGCGCGATCGTCCGCTGGTGGTCCTGGCGATCGGCGCGTCCGACGCGCAGACGCTGCTCGATGCGCCGTTGAAGGGCGACTGTGCGTCGACGATTTCGCTCGCGCCGCTGGGCGAGGTCGCGTGCGCGGCGGTCGTCCGCAGGCTCCTTCCGGATATCTCGCCGGACCCGCTTCGCTCGCTCATCGATCGCAGCGGAGGCAACCCCTTCTTCCTCGAGGAGCTCGCCCGCGCCGAGAGCGCCGGCGCGGCCGCTCATGGCGCGCCCGCGGTCCCCGCGACGATCCTCGCGACGATTCAGGCTCGAATCGAGTCCCTCGCAGCCGGAGAACGAACGGTTCTACGGGCGTGCAGCGTGTTCGGGCATCGCTTTCACACCGCAGGAATCTCAGCGCTGGTCGCGGATCAAGCGTTGGATGCCTGGCTCGAGCGGCTGGTCGAAGGCGAGTGGCTGGTGCCCGACGAGCTCGCGGTCCCCGGCGAGCGAGCGTTGCGCTTCGCGCACGAGCTGCATCGTGACGCGGCGTACGAGATGCTTCCCGCGGACGTTCGGGTGGAGGCGCACCGAGTCGCTGGCGCGTGGCTCGAAGCGCGAGGCGGCGCTGACGCCGTGACGTTGGCTCGACACTTCGAGGCCGCCGGCGAGCGGCATCGCGCGGCTCGGAGCTACGAGCGCGCCGGGCGACAAGCGCTCGACGGGCTCGACCCCGCGCGGGCGCTGGCGCTGGCGTCACGGGGCCTGGCCCTCACAGAAGACCCAGAGCTTCGAGGGGAGCTCGCGCTCGTGTCCGCGCTCGCGTTGCGTGATCGATCGGAGTCCTCGCGGGCGATCGAGCAAGGGGTCCTGGCGCAGTCGCTCTTGCGGCGCGGAACGACACCGTGGATCGAGGCCACAGGGGTTGTCGCGCTCGCTGCGGGTCGGCTCGGCGATCATGCGCGTGTGCGTCGAGCCGCGGAGGACCTGGCTGCGACCGAGCCTGCCGTCGATGCTCCTTCGGGGCTGATCGCGACGTGGGTCCAGTGGGCGGGCCGCAATTCGGTCTCGCTGCTGCAGAGCGGACAGCGACCGTTGGCTCGCGCGATCCTCGACAGAGCGGAGGCGCGAGTCGAGCAGGTGCCAGAGCACGTCGGCGCAGCGGGCGCGGTCGCGCACGGGCGCTTTTCTCGGGCGATGCGCGAAGGAGACCTCCCTCGTGCCATCACAGCAGCGCGCGAGTGCCTCGCGTTGGCGGTGCGCGCGGGACACCGGCACGAGGCCCACTCCAAGACGATCAACCTCGCCTACGCGCTCGCTGAGAGCGGACAGTACGACGAGGCGGCCTCCTCGCTCCGCGCGATCGTCGTGCGCGACGGAACGCTCGACGAGACCCGCGCGCTGGCGTTGCAAAACCTTGGAAATATTCTGGGCCGAACGCGTTCGATCGACGAGGCGCTGCTCGCGCTCGATGAGTCGATCGCGCTCAGCGCGCGCGTCGAGCAGCCGCGGTTGGCGGCGTATGCGCACGGGTACGCGGCGGTGGGTCTCGCGCTCGCGGGGCGTTGGAGCGAGAGCGAATCTCGGGCTCGCGCCGGGCTGGCGATGTCCGAACGGTTCGCGTCGGCGCGATCGTTTTTGCTCGCGGCGCTGGCTCGGACGCTCGTCGCGCAGGGGCGCTTCGCGGAGGCGTTGGACGCCGCAGAGCGCTGCGAGCTGTTGCGGGCGGAGCTCGGCGGCCTCGAAGGCGAGGCGCTGATCGGCCTCGCGCTGTACGAAGCGCGGGCGTCGATGAGCGATCGGCGAGGCGCCGAACTCGCGCTCGAAGCGGCGCTCGCGCGGCTCGATGCGCGGGCAGAGAAGATCACCGACGTCGCGGCGCGCGGGAGATATCTCTCGACCGTGGCCGAGCACGCGACGCTCGTGTCCTTGCGAAACCAGCCAGAGCGCTTCGGGGACGGTCCTCAATAACTCAAGTATCTGAGAAGCACACGTCGGGCCACACGCCGGGGACGGTCCTCAATAACTCAACTATTCAGTTTGCGAGGAAAACGACTGCATATGCGACGGGCGTCGCGTCGACGTTCGCACCTATTCCTGGGCGTCGATGGCGCAGGAGCGTCTCGATACTCGAGTTATCGAGGACCGTCCCCGACGTGTCGGACATGTGGCCCGACGCGTGCTTCTCAAATACTTGAGTTATTGAGGACCGTCCCCGATCGCTGGCCCGACGCGTGCTTCTCAAATACTTGAGTTATTGAGGACCGTCCCCGATCGCGGCGATCACGGGAGCGGCCTTCACGCGCGCGAGCAGCGCGCTCGCGTCCCGCGAGCCGTCTTCACCCACGGCTGCGATGTGCGCGGCGATCTCGCGTGCGCTCATCGCGCGAACCTTGTGAATCGTCCGCGTTTGCACGGGGCTGAAGCCGCAGAACGAGAGCGTCCCATTGACGAACGCGCCGTGGATCGACCGCTTGTACGCGAGCGCATACCACCACCACGGGCTGTCCATCGTGACGATCACGCGCGCGCTGCGGCCGGCGAGCAGTCGCTTGGGGAGCGCGCTGTCTCTCTCGTACGCAAACGCCCACTTCGGCAGAAACAGCCGGTCCACGAAGCCTCGCACCAGCGCCGGCGGGCTCGCCCACCACATCGGAAACTCCCACGCCACATGCCCCGCGCGCTCGATCATCGCCCGCGCGCGCAAAAGGTCCGGCTCGAGCGCCTGCTCTTTCGCAAAGCCCGCGCGCAGCACCGGATCGAACTGCAGCTCACGAAGATCGAGCCGTTCGACGAGAGCGCCAGCGCGCCTGGCGCCCGCTTCGTACGCGTCCGACAGCGCGCGCCCGAGCGATTGTCCGTTGGGGTGTCCGTCGATCACCAGCACCGTTGCGTTGTTCATGAGCCGGTCTATCGCTCATGCACGATTGCTGTAGAACCCCGAACCAACGCATACTCACGATGCATCGATGCATGAGACTCCGTCGTTGAGCTGGGATGATCTTCGGGTGCTCTTGGCTGTGCTCCGCGAGGGGAGCTTCACCCGCGCCGCCCCGCGGCTCGGCGTCGAGCAGAGCACGATCAGCAGGCGGATCGCGGCGCTCGAAGAGAGCATTGGTCGCCCGCTCTTTCGGCGAGACCGACGCGGACCGATCGCGACCGACCTCGGCGAACGGCTGCGCGTCCACGCCGAGCGAGTCGAGCGCGAGGTGCACGCGCTGCTCGACGTCGCAGAGAAGCACGAGCGCGCGATCGAAGGCCGAGTTCGGCTCGCGTGCACCGAGGCGCTCGCGGTGCAGGTGCTGATTCCTGGGTTTCTTCCGGCGATGCGCGCGAAGCACCCGCGGCTGTTCATCGACCTCATCACGAGCGATGACGCCGCGGACTTGAGCGCGCGCGAAGCGGACATGGCTCTGCGGTTCTTTCGGCCCACCAGCGGAGAGCTCACCGCGCAGAAGGTCGTGACCATGAAGGTCGCGCCGATCGCCGCCAAAACGTATCGCGCCCGCCGACGCCCGCCTCGCGAGCTCGACTGGATCCTGTACGACCACGGCAACCGTCGAACGCCAGAGGCCGAGTGGTTCGACACGCACATCGGCGCGACGCCAGTGCTGCGAACGAACGGCTACGTCGCGTGCGTCGAGGCCGTGCGCGCGGGGCTCGGCGTGTCGCTGCTCGCCGAGGGCGTGTGCGAATGGGATCGCACCCTACGCGTCTTGCCCATCGACGTGGGACCGCTGCCGGTGCTCGAGCTGTGGTTGGTCGCGCCGAGCGGCCTGCGGGGAGTTCCCCGAGTGGACGCGGTGTGGGAGGGGCTCGTCGAGCACACGGCGCAGATCGGTCGCACGCTGTCCAAGCGCGTCCGCGCGAAGCCGCGCACCGCGCGCTCGTGAGCGAAGGAGGCGCGCTGCCCGACGAAGACTGCGGTTGAGGAGCGCCCCGCTCCAGCGACGCCGCCTTCCGTTGGCGAAGCGCAACCCGAGGAGCTCGGGATACGTCCCAGGTGATGGCTCGTTGCGTTTCTTCCTTCCAACGGGGCGACGATTGACACGCGTATCATCGAGACCAGCGATGAACGTGAGCTGCCCGAGATGCGGCGCGACTGTGCCCGCTGAAGACGTGAACATCACTCGGATGGTGGCCAAGTGCCGGGCGTGCCAGGCGGTGTTCTCCTTCGATCCGCCCGCGCGCCCCATACAGACAGAAGTTCCGCAGCGGAGCGCGTTGGCTCCGATGATGGAGGTCCCGCTCCCGGCAGGAATCGAGCTGCATCGAGACAGCCCTGCGACGCCTGCGTCCGGCGACTATCGCACTGCGCCGGGAGGCGTCGGCCGACTGCGCATCGTGCGTCGCTGGTTCACGCCGCAGCACATCTTCATGCTCCTGTTCGCCATCGTGTGGAACGGGTTCATGGTGCTGTGGATCGGCGGAGCCATCGCGAGCGGCGGCGGAGTCTGGCCGATTCTCTTCTCGTCTCTGCACGTCGCCGTGGGCTTGTGGGTCGCGTACACCGCGATCGCGGGGCTCTTCAACCGCACGGTCATCGAGATCGATCGAGGAGTGCTCTCGGTCCGCCACGGCCCCATTCCCGCTGCAGGAAACCGAGACATCGCGATCACAGACCTTCGCCAGCTGTTCACCGTCCAAAACGTCGGCAACAAGGGCGCCCGCTCGTACGAGCTGCACGCGATCGTGAGCAATGGCCCTACGGTGTCCATCGCGAAGGGGCTCACCGACGAGCGTCAGGCGCTCTTTCTCGAGCGAACGATCGAGGACCATCTCGGGATCGTCGATCAGCGCGTCCCGGGCGAAATGCCGAAGTGAGCCGCCGCGCCCCCGAGGCTCTTGATTGCGGGGACGGTCTTCGAGGCTCGAGGAGTCTTCCCCAGTCTTTCCGTGGCGCGGAGTCGTCGAGACTTGTTTGTCACCGCGTTCGAGACTTGAGACTCTCCAGTCGACGATGGACTACCAGGCGAAGGGGACTCTCGTGCTCGGCTACCTGAAGCACCTCGAGAACACGGGTATTTCTACGCGTGTGCAAGAGACGATCGCGCCGGAGGCGCGCTGGATTTTCGACCGACCGCCGAGCATCTCCGATTGGGTAGCCGGCGAGACGCTCGACGCGCTCGTCACCGCGGCACACGAAATCGACGGTCCCACGGGGGTTCGGCGCATGGTGTCGGAGTCTCTCAACGGCCCCGTCTCCAGGTTTCTTCGTCCGCTGGGCGAGAGCCTGATGCGCCTCTTCGGAGCCAGCCCGCACACGCTGCTCTCTCGCGTCGAAACGATCAACGCACCGTTGTTTCGCGGTCTGTCCTATCGCTATACGCGTATCGACGACCGGTGCTGCAGCGTGGAAGTGACCTACCCGAGGCAACCCAAGCAAGCGGCGCTCCTCGCGTGGGACGAAGCATTCTCGATGATCGTGCAGGGCCCAGCAGGACGCCGTCCCGTCGTAGACTGCGAGCGAGGAACCGCCAACGCCTGGGTCTTCACGATGCGCTGGTAGCGCGCTCGGGGCGGAAGGAAACTTCCCACGCCCCCGCAGCGCCGTTGGGTGCATCGTACTCCCATACGACGACAGCGGCGGCGCGGCAGCGAGCGCCGACAGCCGCGGCGCGGCAGGGAGCGAGGACAGCGGCGGCGCGGCAGCGAGCTGCCGCGCATTGTGCCTCGCAGACCCGATGGGCGAATGGGCTCGAGCTAGCTCAGCAGGCGTTCTCGCTGCCGCTCG
>LNEO01000366.1 GCA_001465015.1 Deltaproteobacteria bacterium Ga0077539
GGGTGACGATGAGGGCTCGACCTCTGGCCGTCAGGCGAGCGAGCGTACGCGTTGTTCCCTCACGAATACCAGGGCTGTCGCGCCCAAATCCGGTTCCCCGCTCAGGGCTCGAACGAGAGCAGCGCGCGCGGGTCGATGGCGCTTCGAGAAACACCGCGCGGTCCTCGGGGGACAGTATCTTCAGGGTGCAGGATGGCTTCACCGCACACCACGGAGACGTCGGCGTAGCTCGCGAAGCGACCTTCGCGGGCGCGCACGCGTTGGTCCGAAGTGAACACCCGACACGGATTGTCCCCGATGAGCCTCGCGAGCTCGACGATCATCTGCGCGCCGAGCTGATTGTGCGCAAGCGTGCCGCCAGCCATCGCGAGGACGTGGCCGTCGACCCACTCGTGCTTGCGCTCGGAGTCTCGCTCGAGCGAGAGGTACTCGCCGTAGCTTCGTTCGGGCGCGCTGGCAGCGGTGCTCACCGCTCGACGATCGCAGCGGTGCGGGGCGCGAGCGCAGCGTCGAGGCCGCAGATCTGGGATTCACAGATTTACACGCCACTGCTGGCTGGGCTCGCTGGTGCACCTGCGAAGCACCGCGCGGAGCCCGCTCGAGGCAGCGCGTCCCAGCCCGTCCAAACACGTCCGGCGGCAGGCCGCGGCTGGCGGTGCGCGAGCTCGGCTCGGTGACCGTCCGACGCGGTCCTCGAGCTCAGCCAGCAAATTCGCAGGCGACACCGAAGTGGTCCGACGCGAACAGACCCGAGCCAGGGTCGATCGGCTCGTCGCCGACCAGCTCGATTCGCGCCGGACGCAGAGCCTCGCCTCGAACCAGCACGCGGTCGATCCGCCGCCGGACGGGCGCGTCGCGCGTGCGCGCGGCCATTGCGTTTCGCACAGTGTCCCGCGTGTAGCCAGCGTCGCGAGGACGCGCTTCGCGCCACGCGTCGCGCAGCCCGGTCGCCGAGAGAGCGCGCTCTTCGAGGGCGTCTCCGTCGCCGAAATTGCAGTCTCCCATCAAGATCGCGCCGTCGGTCGCGGCGAGCCGCGCGGCGCACTCTTCGAGCTGCTCGACGCGCGTCTCGTGGTTGTGGCGGCCGCTCTCCAGGTGAACGCCGCCCACAGAGAGCGTGGATGCCCTCCACGAACACTCAGCCCAAGGCATCGCGCGCGCCATCGAGCCTCCCAGCTCGGCGAGCCACAGACGCGAAGGAGGCAGGGACGAGAGCAAGATGGTCCCGTACTCGTCGAAGGTCGAGCCGTCCGCGTCGCTGAGCCAATAGCGCTCGCGCACCACGGCGCTCTCTCTGAGCACCGCGAGAAACCGATGCGTCACCTCTTGCAGCGCCACGAACGTAGGCGCGCGCGCTTCGAGCATCGCCAGCGCCGCGCGGGCGCGTCGCTCGACGGCGACGTCTCCGAACCAAACGTTGAACGTCAGCGCAGAGAGCGGTCCCTCCTGCGCGCGCGGGACGCGCGTCCATCGCGACGATCGACGGACCCACTCACCGTCGTCGAAGGTCCATGGCTCCAGTGATCGTTGAGAGAAGAGCGCGGTCACCGCGGGACGATCGCACACTCAGCGGCGACAGCCTCTCGCACGACGCGCAGTCCCGTGAGCGCTCGCGCCTCTCGCTGTTGGGCGGCGATAGGGAGCGGCCAGCCACCCGCGGGACAATCCAACGCGAAGCGCCCCCGCCGCGCGGCCTTCGAATCACGGAGCATCGCGCCGCACGGAGCAGCGCACGACGACACCGTGGAGGCCGCCGGTAAAGATCGCAGCGCTGGAAATCGACTCGTCGCCGCGCCCGCCGAAGCTCGAGGCTCGATGCTACGCTCTGGCCCATCAGCGATGGCGAACAACGACACATCGACCGCGCTTCAGTACGAGCCTGCGCCAGAGCCGGACGTCTCGCGGTTGGTCACAGAGGACGGGGCGGCCGTGGACAATTGGGCCTCAGAGAAGACGCAGCGACTGCTCACATCGATCCTGTACGACTCGTGGAGAGCGCCCGACTCGGTGCCCTTCGTCGCCGCGGCGAACGTCGCGCTCTACAGCGCGATTCATCGTCCGCCGGTCGTTCCGGACGTGATGGTGAGCCTCGAGGCCGAGGTGCCTGCAGGGTGGTGGGAGAAGCGAAGTCGCTGCTATTTCACGTGGGAGTTCGGCAAGCCGCCTGAGCTCGCGATCGAGATCGTCTCGGACCGAGGCGGCTTGGAGCTGAGCGCGAAGCTGCGGCAGTACGCCCGCGCTTCGGTCACGTACTACGTCGTGTTCGATCCGCAGCGACAGCTCTCGGACCAGGTGCTGCAGAGCTTCGCGCTCACCGCGGGGCAGTACGAAGAGCTCGATCGCCACTGGTACGAGCGCGTCGGACTGGGGCTCGCGCTGTGGCAAGGCAACTTCGAGGGCCGCGAGGACTCGTGGCTGCGTTGGGTGGATGCCTCGGGCGCGTGGATTCCGACAGGCGCGGAGCGCGCTGAGCGAGAGCGTTCGCGCGCCGAGCGGCTGGCGGCACAGCTCCGCGCGTTGGGCATCGATCCCGAGTGATCCAGCGCGCGGTCGGGGCGCGAAGAGCGAGGCGCAGGCGGCAGCGAAGCGCACCTTCCGCCGTGGGTCTTCGAACGGATCCCGACAAAGTTCGATCGAAGGCGTCAGCTCACGGGGGTGAACCGCAGCACGGCCGAGACCGAAACGTTGATATCCACGTCGATTGGCGGGATCGCAGCGAACGGGGACATGCGTGTGGCGTTCGTTGCTTGGTCTTACATCGCTCGTCGCTCGTCGCTGCGCCGTCTGACGGTGGTCGCGCGAAGCGCACCTTCCGCCGTGGGTCTTCGAACGGATCCCGACAAAGTTCGATCGAAGGCGTCAGCTCACGGGGGTGAACCGCAGCACGGCCGAGACCATCGCTACGATTCTCCTGGTGAGGCACGCGATCATCGGCTCGGGCGCGACCGCCGATGCGATCGCGACGCCCTCGGGTTGCCCGGCGGGATTGATCGTCATCGTGAGCGTCGCGACGCCAGCGAGCGTGGGGTTGTTGCGTAGCTCGCGCTCGAAACAACTGCGGAGCGGCCCCATTTGCCGTCGCAGCGCGGCCTCGAGGGTGCCGGTGTTGTCTCGAACCTGGGAGATGGAGAGGGATCCCCGCACCGAGCGCCCAGTCGTAACGCCGTCGCCGTCGCTGAGCCCACGGTCTGGAATCGCGATCGGAGGTGCTCCGTACGCCGCAGCGCCGAGCGGTGGAACATTGTTCATCCCGGGCGCGACGATCGTGCGGATGTCCCCTGGGCCAGCCTGCGAGAGCATCGCGAGCAGCGCCTGCCTCGCCGCGGCGGCCGCCGGGTCGCGCGAAGAGCGGGCACCCGCGTCCGCGCGAGACGCCCTCGGCCGCAGCTCGGCGAAGGCCTGCGCCGCGTCGTTGTCGGCGGCGTCCGAGGCGACCTGAGCCGCGTCGGCGAGGGTGCTCGTCGGCTCGATCGTCCTCGCGTCGGCCGTGGGCGTCGAGTCGCTCGCGCTCGCCGCCCCCGCGCTCACCTGGCTCTGTCGCGAGCACGCAGCGAGCGCCGCCCAGAGCGCGAGCTGCCCGGCCCGAGACAGGCGCGGGACCACGATCACGCGGATCTCCCTCGCTGGCAGCGCTCGCTCGCAGAAAGGGCATCGGCTCTCCGTATGGCGGACGTGTCGGGCGCACGCATCGCACGGGACAAGCACGTCTTCGGTCTCGCTCATCACGATCGAGGGTCGCACGCAACGCTCACGACGGCGACGCAGCGCGCTGATGGTCCCTACTTCTTCTCGACGCGCGCCTGCAGCGCCCCGAGCGCCTCGCGCGCCTCGGATTGCTCTGCGAGCAGGCTGCGCACGTACGCCTCGGTCTGCCGGGTGTCCAAGCTGGCCGAGAGCACGTGCGTCGCAGCGTTGCGCAGCAGCTCGTCGTCCGCGAGGCGAAGCAGGCGCCACTTGCGGCCGAAGTCGAGCGCGCGCCACCAGACGATGCAGGAAAATGACGCGATGCACCACCAAAAGCTTCAAGCGCTTGAAGAGATCTACCGCAGCCCTGCTCTAGTGAACAACTGGTCGCGTCAAAGGGTTTCGCCCCCGTCCGAGGGCGCTCCCGCGCCTGCTCGACGGTCGCGGTCGTCCACCGCGGCGGCCTCGGTCACGGCTCGCTCGTCGGTGCGTCGCTGAGCGCGAGGCGCGATCTCGTCGAGCACCCACGCTCCCTTCGTCTCCGGCGCGCGCCTTCGCGGCGACGGGACGAGCTTGACGCGCCCCTGCTCCTCGTACGCCCGCCGCGCGTCGGCGACGTCGAGCTCCCAGCCGCGCTCGGCGTACGAACGAAGCAGCTTTCGATACGCGATCGAGAGCGCGTCGGACTTCGTGCTGAGCTCTGCGCCGAGGTCCATGGGCACGAAGGGAGGCCGCTGCGACTCGACCGTCGCCTGATCTTCTCGCAGGATCTGCCGCGACAATCGCCGCGCGATCCCGTCGGCCAGCGGGCTTCCGAGAAAGTTGCGCGCTTGGATGAAGCGCGTGAGCGTCGTCCCTTCGTCCACCGGCAGGTTGCTCAGGTACAGACGCATGTGCCAGCCGTTGGCGAAGGTCGAGTCCAGGCACGTGATGTTCGGCATGAACAAGCGCAGCAGCAGCGTGTTGGTGCTCGCGCCGCCCATGACCAGCCGAGACATCCCTCGCGGCTTCGGCGACGCGAGCACGACCGTCGCCGAGAGCGCGTGCGGCGTCGCAACGACTTCGTACGGCGGCATCACGGGGTCGTCTGCGTTGCCGAAGGACGCCTGGTGCAGAAACGGCGTGTGCGCCACGTCGACGGCGTTTTCGACGACGCGCGTGTACCCCGCGCGCCACGCAAACTCGCCCCGCACCGCGCGCCATCCCGGCTCGTCGAGCCCGTCGAGCTGCGGAATGGCCGGGCGCTCGTGCTCGGGCAGATCGCCGATGAACACCCACACCCAGCCGTAGCGCTCTTGCACGGGATAGCTGTCCACCCGCGCGCGCCGCGGCACCGGCGAGCCCGGCGGGTTCGCAGGGATGTGCGTGCACGCGCCGTCCGCTCCGTAGCTCCAGCCGTGATACGGGCAACGGATGCAGTCGCCTTGGACCTTTCCTTCGGAGAGCGACGCCATGCGGTGAACGCACACGTCGCTGAGCGCCACGACAGCGCCGTCGGACGCGCGACGAAACAGCGCAAAATCCTGCGCGAGCGCCCGCACTTTGACGGGCGTCGCCGTCACGGAAGCGCTCTCGGCGAGGACGTACCAGAAATTCTTCAGCAGCAAAGGTGTTCTCCGTCGAACGACGGTGTCGATGCGCGACGCGCGCGCTGGACCCATCGAGCTGGTTGTTGGTCGACGCGATACTCTCTACGACTCAGCTCGAGATCGAGCTACGGAGTTTGTCGTCGATCGAGGCAGCGCGGGTGGGGACGCGCTTCGCGGTCCCACGTTTCGCAATCACACACGGTCGAACTGCCTCTACGGCAGGTTGAACATCACGCTCGCTCGCGCGCTCGCCGCTCGTCACGGCAAGCGACGCGATCGTGGCATCGAGAATTGTTGATCCCGAAGGGGCGCGCCGCGCCTCACGGTCACCCACGAATGGCGTGGGAAATGTGCGCGGCGACGCGCGCCGAGAATCCACGGACGACCGTCGAACGCTCGCTCGTGAACTAGCTGGGCTAGAGCGCCGCTTCGCGGTGAGCACAGAGACGCGAGACGACAGTTTGGCTCCGACGTTCACGCCGAACGGAGCGCTCTCGGAGACGCTGGCGCAGGGCGAAGAAGAGCCAGGCTCCTCGACGCTCGGAGCGCTGCCGCCGGCGTTGGCCGAGCTTCCCGAAGCGTCCTTCGAGCCCGAGCTCGCAGAGCCGGAGTCCAAGCGATCCG
The DNA here is from genome assembly GCA_001465015.1 of Deltaproteobacteria bacterium Ga0077539. Lineage (GTDB taxonomy): Bacteria > Myxococcota_A > Polyangia > Polyangiales. The sequence goes on from LNEO01000366.1 coordinate 5,898, forward strand.
ACGCGCGCGGCGGCGGGGTTGGTGGTGGCGAACATCGCGTCGGTCTCGGGCTTCATCGCGCGCTCGCACCCTCGTCCGACGGTGATTTTGCAGGCGTATCTCGTTCTGACGCGCAGCGTCTAACGCAGAATTAATCCGGATTAGCGCGCGTTCACCGTCGGCGCTTGGAGGCGCGCGACGAGGACGACGCAGGCTTCTTCGCGGTCTCGAGCGAGAGCCTTGCGCGCAGCGCCGCGAGCGTCCTCTGCGCGGCCTCGACCTGATCGATCACGGCGGAGCGGGCTTCGTCGTCGTCGGACGCTGTGAAGACCGCGGTCACGCGCGAGACGAACGTCCGGTCGGCGAAGCGCTCGGTCATGCGAGCGAGCTGAGAGCTCACGCGGCCGAGGGTGAGGCGCGACTGGATCGGCGCTCCGTGCTCGCGAAGCAGCTCGCGGACGTACGCCTCGAGGGGCTTTGTCTTCATGTTGGTCGAGAGCACGTGCTGCGCGGCTTTGCGCAGGAGCTTGTCGTCGTCGAGCCGAACGAGGCGCGCCTTTCGTCCGAAGTCGAGCGACCGCCACGCGTCGCTGTTGAGGCGCTTGTCGTACGCGGCGCAGAGCACCGCGCGCTCGAGCGCCTCGGGCGTCAGGCGCAGGCGAGGCCCGTCGCTGGCGCGCAGGATCGCAGCCCACAGCGGGTGCTCGTCGCGGCGCTCGAGCACGAGCGAGCTGTCTGCGCCGAACACCTGCGCGAACAGCCAACGGCCGTAGTCTGCGACGGCGTCTTCGACGGTCTTTCGCACGGACTCGCCTCGCTCGAGCGCCTCGTCGAGCACCTTGCGCTCGTGCGCGTCGAGGCTGACGTCGTCCGCAGCGACTCTCACGCGAGCTGGCGTCGGCCTTTCGTCGTGGTTTGCCATGACAAACGAGGGTGCCAAGGACAGAGGGCAACACGCAATGGGTGTCGATCGTCGAAGCAGGTATCGTCGCGCCGATGGCGCTCTTCTTTGGTGTGAGCCACGTCGACGTGGCGGTGAGAGACCTGGGCCGCGCTCGGTGTAGATCGTGACTGCCTGGGCTTTTCGGTGACAGTGGGGGGGCTTTGCGGATCTCGACGCCCCGCCCATCAAGATCAGGCTGCTGCAGACGAGCTCTTCGCGCGACTGCGCGCATCGTCCTCGCGTCTGGGCCGGACGCAGTCACGTGCGCGACGCGATCGCGCACATGCGCGCGTACCCCGCGCTGCTGCGGCGCTGCTATCGTCGTCGCCGATGACCTCGCGTCGTTGGCTGTTGTTGGGAGCGTGTGTCTCGTGCACAGGCGCGCAGCACGATCGTCGAACACCCAATGAAATGACCGACCGTTTGACGACGTCCGGCGCGGAGTCCGCGGGAGAGACCCCGGCGCCCTGGGCACAACAGCGTGCTTCGACGCGAAGCGCGACCCTCGAGCCGCCGCGGCCCGAGCCGAACACCGCCATCGATCCACAGCGCGGTGAGCCCGTATGCGCGGAGGCCATTGCTTCCCACCGCGCGACCTCGAGTCAGACGTCAGCCTCCGGCCAACGCGCCGAGGCTCCGCACGGCGTCCTCGCACCGGACCAGATTCGACGGACGACGCTGCAGAATCTCGGTCAGATTGCGGACTGCCACAGGGAGTGGCTCGCCGTCGAGCCGGCTTTCGAGGGACGCCTGGTCGTGCGGTATGTGATCGGCGGAGACGGCGCAGTGATCGCGGCGACCATCCGCGAGTCGTCCACTGACAGTGTGTTTCTGCGCCAGTGTGTGGTGAACGTGGTTCGGCGTTGGCGCTTCGATGCCCCCCAGGGCGGAGGCGTCGTCACTGTGAACTACCCGTTCAACATGCTTCGACCGCTCGAGTCGTGAGGTCGCGCGTGGAACGTTCACGAGGTTGCGACGGGTGTGATTGCGGATCGTGCGCGCGTGCGGGGGTCTGCGGGCGCTGCCCCGAATGAATTCGGGGTCTGCGGGTCTGCCCCCGAATGAATTCGGGG
>LNEO01000367.1 GCA_001465015.1 Deltaproteobacteria bacterium Ga0077539
GCAGCGCGGGTGGGGGCTTCAGCACTGCGCCCACTGTCGTTCTGCTCATTCGGCGCGGCAGCGCGGGTGGGGGCTTCAGCACTGCGCCCACTGTCGTTCTGCTCATTCGGCGCGCGGCAGCGCGGGTGGGGGCTTCAGCACTGCGCCTACCGGCGTTCTGCTCATTCGGCGCGCGGCTCTGTGAAAAACGTCGCTGCGTCTCTCGATTCTCCGGCGATACGTTTCGTCTCTGCCGTGCAGTTTTCGGCGCTTCTTGGAGATCCGGGAATCTTCTGCGCTGGTGAGCAGGATGGGAATCACACCCTTGCGCATCGAGCGCCGTCGCGGAGGGTGATTCGTCTGCGGCATGGGCGACGCCCCCTTCCGTGTGGTATTGCGCGGGCGGTCGCGAGCGGCTTACGGCGCGCCGATGTCGATCCAGCGCACGATGCGCCGCCGCTCTTCGCAGGTGAGGTCGGGCGGCGGGTTGAACGGCATGTTGTTGAGCACTCCCACGACGCTGCGAATCAACGGGAGATGCATCCGCACGGTGGCCTCTTGGTCCCAATCCAAGCCGGCGGGCGCGCCTCGCCGCATATCGGTCATGGTCGAGGCCGTGCTGTGGCATCGCGTGCAAACACGGACGAGCAGCGGCCCGACGAACTCGGCGAACGTGTCGCCCATCGGGGCCTCCCCAGCGCGGCCCTGCGGCGCGCTCAGGACTGGACAACCGCGGGCGAACTCGACGTCTGCGCGGGCGTCGGTGTTGGTGCCAGCGTCCGTGGAAGCGTCCGCGGAAGCGTCCGCGTCGGTGACGACGTTGGTTGCAGCGTCGGTGATGACGTCAGGCGTTGCGGCTTCGTCGAGCACGTCTCGACCGGCATCGGGCGGTGGCGTCGGGGCGCACGCAATGGCGAGCGACGCGGCGAACACGACGAGCGAACAGTAATTGGGACTCACGTTTGGGGGGCCTCGCAGAGCGAACGGGTCCGGACCGCGCACGCAGTCGGACGGTGGCGAACAGTACGCCGCAGGCCGTCCCCTGGTTGTCGTCGTGACGCAGATTGCGTTTTCGCCGTCGCTGATCCGGTCGCATCGAACGTGTCCGTCACGTCGCGCATGGCGCGCGGGTGTGGGCGTCGAGCGAGACTGGGGCCATCGCAAAGCCTGCGATCCTTATCTGCCAGTGACCGATCGCGTCAGGACTCGTCCAACGTGATCGTGATCCCGAGCAGCCCAGCGAGCGTGAGCGCGCCGAGTCGGATCATGGGACCTCCGCCGATGAGTCGGACTGAACTGATGTTCTCCCGAACCGGCCAGAGCGTCTTTTGCCACGCGACGCGCGCCTCGGATTCGTAGCCCGTCATCTTTCGCACGTCCCACACGACCGTGCGCGGACCCTTCTCGAGCGCACGCGCGAGCGCGGTCGCCGAGTCGTGGCCGCCGACCGCGTCGAGTCGACCGTCGAACTCGACGGTGATCGACGAGGTGTCGTCCGAGGTTCGGATGCGCCAGACCATCAGAATCACCCATACCGAACTCGTGCCAGGAGCGCCACCGCAGAGATTCGGCGCTCGATCGGCGATGGGCGAACCCGACCCCGCGGGCCAACGGCTCGAACGGGTCCGTGAAATGAGCTATCGTTCGTGCTTCATTTCACGGGCACTTTCTCGCTCGCCCCTCTCGGAGGAAATGGATCATGTCGTCCACGAAGCTGCCGTCATTTACCGCTCGTTCGTATGACTTTCAGGAGTACGTCGCCGTCCGAAACTGGATCGGGGGCAAGTGGGTGGACGGCTCGACAGGGCAGTGGCTCGCGATCGACAACCCGCGACACGGGATGCCGATCGGGCAGATGACCCTCTCGGGCGCGCCCGACGTGGCGGCGGCGGTCGAGGCGGCCAAGAAGGCCCTTCCCGCGTGGAAGAGCACGCCGATGCGCGAGCGCGCGCAGGTGCTCTACAAGCTCAAGCAGCTCATGGAGCGCGACCTCGAAGAGCTCTGCTGGCTCGTCTCGCACGAGAACGGAAAGACCTACGCGGAGGGCAAGGGCGACGTCGAAAAGGGCATCGAGTGCGTCGAGTACGCCGCGTCGCTGCACATGATGGCCGACGGTGGTCAGCTCGACGTCTCGCGCGGCGTCAACTGCCGCGTCGTGTACGAGCCGCTCGGGATCGTGGCGGGCATCGTCCCGTTCAACTTTCCCGTGATGGTCCCGCTGTGGATGGCGCCCAACGCCCTCATGGCAGGCAACGCGTTCATCTTGAAGCCGAGCGAGGTCGTCCCGTACGGCGCGATGAAGCTCGCCGAGCTGCTGAAGGAAGCTGGCCTCGCGGACGGTCTGTTCCAAGTGGTCAACGGCCAGCGCGACGCGGTCGAGGCCATCGTCGACCACCCAGATATTCAAGCGGTCGGCTTCGTCGGCAGCACCAAGGTCGCCAAGATCCTCTACGGGCGCGGCGCGGCGACAGGCAAGCGTATGCTGTGCCTCGGGTCGGCGAAGAACCACGTGATCGTCGTTCCCGACGCGGACGTCGAGCTCACCAGCACCAACGTCGTGGCGAGCTCCTACGGGTGCGCCGGGCAGCGCTGCATGGCCAGCTCGCTCATGGTCGCCGTGGGTGATGTTCAGCCGATCGTCGACGCGATCGCGGCCAACGTGAAGAAGATCGAGCTCGGCAAGGACATGGGTTCGGTCATCTCGAAGGCCGCCGTCGAGCGCATTCACAGCTACATCGACCAGGCCGAGAAGCTCGGCGCCAAGGTCCTGGTGGACGGACGCGGCGCGAAGCTCGCCAACAACAACGGCTACTGGGTCGGAGCCACGGTGCTCGACAACGTCACCCTCGACATGCCCGCGGGCTGCGAAGAGATCTTCGGCCCGGTCCTGTCGATCGTGCGTCAGCCCACGCTCGAGGCGGCCATCAACCTCCAGAACAAGAGCCTCTACGCCAACGGCGCGGCGATCTTCACCACGCGCGGCGCGGTCGCCCGCTACGCGGTCGAGAAGCTCGAAGCCGGCATGGTGGGCGTCAACGTGGGCGTCCCTGTGCCGCGCGAGCCGTTCTCGTTTGGTGGCTTCAACTCCAGCAAATTCGGCCACGGCGACATGACCGGGTGGGACGGCTTCCGCTTCTGGAGCCGCCCGAAGAAGATCACCGAGAAGTGGGCGGTCTACTCGGACGCCAGCTGGATGAGCTGAAGACACGCGCGAGACACGCGCGCGGTGTACGGTCGACTCGCCGTGAGCGAACCACGTCGGAGACACCAACGTCGATTAGAGGGGCTTGTATTCATCGCGCTGCTCGCGCTCCTGGCGCTGAGCGGCTGCAAGCGCGCTCGTCGCGCGTCGGTCGCGCCGAGCGGCGCCCCGAGGCTGGTGGTCTCGGTGGTGCTCGACCAGGTGGGCTCGTGGGTGCTCGAGCGCTATCTGCCCAGGCTGCGCCCAGACGGCGCGATTCGCCGCGCCATCGCCCGCGGGACGCACGTGCGTCGCGCGCGCTACGGCTACGCGGGGACGTACACGGCGCCGGGGCACGCGACGATCTACACCGGGCGTTATCCCGAGGGCTCGGGCGTCGGGATGAACCGCGCGATCGTTCGACGCGGCCGAGAGCGGACCGAGAGCATCGTCGAGGACCACCGGCACGCGGTGTTCGGCGCGCGCGAAGGGACCACTGCTTCGCCGGCGCTCTTGCAGGTCGACGGCGTGGCAGACGTGCTCCTCCGCGAGAGCGCGGGCCGCTCTCGGGTCGTGAGCGTGAGCATGAAGGACCGAGGCGCTGTCGTTCCGGGCGGGCACAGACCGACGATGGCGCTCTGGTACGACGAGCACGCGCGGGGGTTTACGACGTCGACGCACTACGCGAGCGCGCTGCCGGCGTGGGTCGCGCGCTTCAACCGCGAGCGTCCCGCGTCGTCGTTGCTCACGGTGTGGAGGCCCCTCGACGAGCAGGCGCTGCGGGCGCGGACGCCCTCGGACGACAGCGAGGGCGAGGGCGACTGGAAGGGATTGGGCAGGGTTTTTCCACACGATCTCGCGCGGACGAGCGACCCGTACGCGGCGCTGCTCGCGACGCCGCAGAGCTCCGAGTGGCTGCTCGAGCTGGCGGCGGTCGCGGCGCGCGAGCATCAGCTCGGCAAAGACGACGCTCCCGATCTGCTCGCCATCAGCGTCTCGGGAACGGACTACGTCGGCCACGTGTTCGGCCCAGAGTCCTGGGAGAGCGAGGACAACCTCGTGCGGGTGGACATGGCCCTGGCGAGGCTCCTCGCGCGCCTCGAGGCCGAGGGTCGTGGACCGATCGCGCTGGTGATCACCGCGGACCACGGCGTCGCGCGGCTGCCCGAGGCCTCTCGCGCAGAGGGCCGCGAGGCGCACAGGCTCGACTGGGACGACCTCCCGGCGCGGGTCGAGTCCGCGCTCGACGCGCAGCTCGAAGAGACCATCCTCGCCGGGCCCGACGCGGGGCCGGCTTCGGACGCATCCATCGACGCGCACACGAATTCGAGTGACGCGGCTGCGGGTGAAGCTGGCGCG
>LNEO01000368.1 GCA_001465015.1 Deltaproteobacteria bacterium Ga0077539
ATCGTGGCGGCGGCGATCGCGGCCCTGAGGGCGACGCCTGGGGTTCACGCGGCGTTCGACGTGCGAGAGGCGGACCGGCTCCGCGCGTCGAGCGACCCGATCGAGCGCTCGGCGGGCGAGAGCATCCCGCGCCGAGCCACCTACGAGCTCGGCGACATCTTCGTGGTGCCTGCAGAGCGCTCGCTCGTCGACGAGCGCATGCCGCGCGGCCACGGAACGAGCCACGGATCGCCCTGGGAGTACGACACGGACGTTCCAGTGATCGTGAGCGGCGCGGGCGTGCCGCACGGGACGCTCGACGAGGTGGTCTCGATGCGCAGGGTCGCGCCCACGATCGCCGCGCTCTTGGGCGTCACCGCGCCGAACGGAGAGGCGAGCCTCGTTGTGCACGCGCGCGAACAGCGGCGCCGCTGAGCGCGCCCCGCGGGCGATCTTGCGGAGAAAGAAGCCTACCGCTTCTCGATGACCCACAGGGCGTTGGAGTCGAACAGCCGCGCCGGGGTGGAGCCGTCCGATTCGAATAGACGCACACGATTTCGAAGGTGGTCCGTGTAGCCTGGCTGCAGGTAGCTTCGGATCTCCGCGGGCAAAGCGACGCGCCGCGCTTCTCCGGCGCCCGTCGCCTCGCAGGCGCCGAGCAGGATGTCCGCGTAGCGCTCGTACGTCTCGACCCCGTACTGCTCGCGGATCTCGTAGGGAAACGACGCCGGACCCCAGACGTACGTGAACAAAAACGCGTGCGCGTCCTTCGCCGACAGCTGGACCGCGCGCGGACCGGCCTGCGCGAACTCGATCTTGCGCCCCTCGAACTCGCGCGCGTACAGCGCGAACGTCTCGTCCGCGTCGGGCGCTACGAACTCGATCACGCACGTCGCGTCCGGCGGCTGCACGCCGTCGCGCACGACGATGCGACCGCCCGGCTTCAGCGCGCGAAACGCGCTGGCGACGATGGCCTTCACCGAGCCCATCCTGAACTTGCCCGTCCCGCGTCCGTCCCCGTCGTCCCACGGGACGTACGAGTAGATCTCGTGGAGGATCGAGCAGAACACGACCGAGTCGAGCGAGTTGTCTCCGTACAGCTTGCTGAGCTCGAAGGCGTCGCCCTCGACCACCTCCCACGGCCGCTGCTCTCGGGCTCTGCGCGAGGAGAGCGCTTCGACGACGGCGCGAGATACATCGAGGCCGATCACGCGCGAGCCGGGGTTTCGCTCGGCGAGCAGGTCGAGCACGACGCCGCCGCCGGGGCCGACCTCGAGGATCGCTCCGGGAACGACGTAGTCGCACAAGCGCGCCTTGTCCGACCGGGCGCTGTTCATCGTGTCGAGGTAGTTGGCCTCGGCGCTCACGCGGTCGAAGTCGTCCTTGCGAAGGCCGTAGAGGTCGCAGAGCGCCTTGAGCGTGCTGTGAAAGGCCGCAGAGCTCTTGCCCTCGTAGATCCCGAGCAGCGTGATGAGCGCGTCAGCCTCCTTCGACGCGCGCCACTCGAGCGCGAGCGCGCGATCGCCCGCCGCCGCGACGCCGAGCGTTCCCAGCGCCGTGCCCGAGGTCTCTTCGCCGAGCAGTCGGCGCGCGTCTTCGGGGAGGGGGCCGTCGATCGCCAGCGCTTCGGCCACGGACAAGGGGCCGAGCACCGCCTCGAGCAGCCTCGACGCGTACGTTCGCGCGGGCCCGAGCGACTCGAGGTACCTCGCTAGCGGCCACAAATCCGCGTGAAACATGCGCCTTCCGTCACGGACGCCGGCGCGCTGCGCCGCCGCCAGGCTGAGCGCGATGAGCCTGAGCGTCGCGTCCGCCGCGAGCTCTCCCGTCGCTCGCTCGGCGTACCAGAGCTGGCACGTGCCCATCGCCTCGTGTAGCGCGGCCGCCTCTCGGTCCGATAGCCGCGCGACCGCCTCGGTGAGCTCTGTCTCGACCGCGGGGTGCGCTGCGATTCGCGCGGCTCGCAGCCGGCCGAACCGCGCGCGCAAGAGCGCCTTGGGCTCGCGCGACGCGAGCTCTTTCTCCTCAGCGCCCGCGAGGGCCTCGCCCATCGCTTCGGGGCGATCGAGGGAGCTGTCGCGCGAGGCGACAAGCTCGCACAAGAGCGACTCGATCCGGGCGAATCGAGCGGCCAACGCGTCGTCGAAGAGCCCTTCGCGCACCGAGGCGACGTCGCACGCGTCGAGCATGCCGAAGGCCTCCATCACGGCCTCTGCGCTGTTGGCGCGACCCAGGTCGAGCACGCGCGCGAGCCTGCGGGCGCCGATCGCGAAGCGGGTGAGCGCCACCAGGGGACACTCGCCGCGCAGGTGCTGGCCGACGAGGCCGTGCGCCGACACAAAGAGCGCCACCTCGGCGATGCTCGCAGGCGTACGCTCGAGCGATCGGGCCAGGCGGGCGACGCCCGAGTGCTTGTCGCGCGCTCGAGAGAGCAGCATGGCCGCGGCGGCCTCGTTGTGCGCGAGGCGCCCGGCGCGGTCGAGCGACACCTTGGCCACGTCGCGAAACACGAGCGACAGCCGGACGAGCGGCCCGAGCCCGGCGTCGAACGCGCGCGCGGCCCTGTCGCAGAGCGCGTCGAACGCCGGCAGCGTGAGGCCTTCGGCGACTTGAAAACGTGTGCGATCACGAGTCTCGAGCCCCCAGAGCTTTCGTCCGAGAGTGCGCAGGGCGAGGTGGTCGAGCAGCGCGTTTTGGGACTCTCGCGACTCGTAGTCGAGAGAGACCCTGGACTCGTCTGAGCGCGCGAGCGGCGCGAGCTCGGGAAACATCCGGGTCACGCGCTCGGCGAGCGGGCCGCCGTCGCGCAAGGACTCGATGAGCGCGATGGTCGCTTGGGTCTCGTTGGCCAGCGCTCTCGCGATGTGCTCTTCGTCCGAGAGAAAGAGCTCGCGCAGCGCGACGGCGCGCTCGGCCGCGTCGCGAGCGAAGTCGTCTCCCGAGCCCTTTCGGGCGGCGACCTCGCGGGCCATGGCGGTGAGCGCTGATGGCCCGACCCCGATCGGGAGCTCGAGGCTGATGGCGTTGGCGGCGCGCTCTTGGGGCGTTCCGGCGGGAACCTCGCGCCAGCGTTGGAGGGCGGCGAGCACTTCGAGCTGGCGGGCGGCTTCTGCGGGCGAGAGCGCGGCGAGCGATTCTTCGGAGAGCATCGATGATCGTAACGAAGGGTATCGCACCCCAAGCGCCCGCATGTGGGGTATCGTGCGCGCCGCAAGCACTGCGAAAGGAATCTTTGTAAATGACAGTTCGACCCATGATGGTCGCCAGACTGGCGACCTCTAGTGCCATCGCGTTCGCGCTCGCCGCGTGTCCGCCGCCCACCATGATGAACGCCGACTCGGGCGTCGACGTCCCCACTGGTGAAACCGGAATGATGACCGACGGCGGCGAGGCAGGGATGCTCTGCAACCGCCTGCCGATCGAGAACCTCGAATCGCTCGGCATGCGCATGGGCACCACGCTCCGTTACAGCGGCGACAACATGTCCGCGATGGAGAGCCCGACCGTCGGTCAGCAGGGCAACACGAACATCCAGCAGCTCAACGGATGCTCGTTTCGCACGGCGTTTCAGCGGGTCTTCGCGTACACGGCGCAGACGGACGCAGTGCTTCGCGTCTCGACGAACAACACCGGCACGGCCCAGGGCTTCGACACGACGCTGCTCGTGTACAACTCGCCCTGTCCGGCGACCACGCAGACGCAGGGCCGCGCGTTTCTCGGGTGCAACGACGACGACCTCGCGTTCGACGGCGACAACCGCTCGATCAAGTCGAGCCTCGTGACCATCCGCAAGGTGGCCCGCGGATCGACCGTGTACATCTCGGTGGGCGGGTTCGTTCCGGTCTCCGGGACGCGCAACGCCGAGGGCGAGCGCGGCATGTTCGAGCTCACCGTCGAAGAGCTGCCCGTCGTGGCCGCGAGCGGGATGTGCGACGCCCGTCGCCTCACCAACGCCTGCGACGACAACCACACCTGCGTCGGCACTTCGTTCACCTCGCCGACCGGCACCTGCCGCCCCAACGGCAGCGCCGCTGGCAGCGCCTGCAACATGGGCGCGTGCACGGGCGCGGGCCTCGAGTGCAACGCCGAGATCGGGCTCTGCGTGCAGGCGAACATCGCCGACGGAATGCCCTGCGGACCGTTTCAGCAGTGCGGCGCGAACTCGACGTGCGTCTCGCTTCAGCGCGGGCTCACGCAAGGCGTCTGCCGCGCCAACGGCTCGGTCGTCGGCGCTGGCTGCAACGCCATGGGCGCCTGCGGAGCGGGCCTGCGCTGCGTGACGCCGCCGGGCCGCACCGAAGGCACCTGCCTCACGGCCATCACCATGGCGGGCGGCGCGTGCAGCACCTGGGACAGCTCTTGCCCGATGGGCGAAGACTGCGTTTCCGACACCGTCCTCGGCACGCCGGGAACCTGCCGTCCGCTCGGCTCGGCGGCGGGCGCGGACTGCGACGCGATGGGCGCTTGCTCGCCGGCGATGATGCTCACGTGCACCATGCGCGGGATGAGCAACGTGTGCACCGGCTCGCGAATGACCGGTCAAGCGTGCGGCGTCTTCGATGAGTGCTCGATGGGCGGCACCTGCTACCTCAACGAGCCCAACAACCGCACCCAGGGCACGTGCTTCGCCCCTGGTGTCCGCGGCGGTCCCTGCCGCGCGATGGGCACGCCCTGCGACACGGGCCTGACCTGCTCGAACACGATGACCCCCGCCGAGGGCCGCTGCCTCGCGATGGGAACCTCCGGCGGAATGTGCGACCTCGCGACGGACTGCCCCGACAACACCATCTGCGTCCGCACCTCGATGCCCGGCATGCCCTTCGCGGGAACCTGCCGTCCGTCGGGTACCGCAGGCTCGCGCTGCCGCTCGACTGGCATGCGCTGCGACGCCGGCCTCACCTGCTCGAGCACGCAGACCTCGGACGGCATCTGCCAGTCCGCGGCGACCGGCGCCTGCGACGCCAACCTCGCGCTCAACCGCTGCCCCATGGGCCAGGTGTGCCGCGCGACGTCGCTCACGAACGGAATGTGCACGGCGCCGACCATGGAGACCGAGCCCAACGACGCCGTCGCTGGATCGCTCGCCATGACGGCCGTTCCTGCGGCGATCCAGGGCACGCTTTCGCTCGCGGACGTCGACTGCTATGCGGTCGCCGTTCCGGCGATGGGCCGCGTGTTCGCCCGGGCCAACAACCCGAGCGGCCTCTGCTCGGCGGAGCTCGGACTCGACCTCTACCGCCTCGAGGGCGCCAACCTCCGCCTCCTCGGCGGTGACACCAACGGCGGCGCCTACGGCTGCCCGCGCATCGACGGAAGCGACCCGAACTACCGCTTCGCGTCCAGCCTCGCCGCCGGCACGTACTACGTCTGCGTCCGCAACGACGCCGACAACCGCGCGCCGGTCTCGCAGTACGCGCTCAGCATCAACGCTTCGGCGATGTGAGCTCGTCGCTCAGTAGAGCGACACGACCAGGGTGGGGGTGAGCCTCGGGGCAGCGGTGCTGTCCCCGAGCTGGCCATTTGAATTTCGGCCCCAACAAACAACTTGGTGGTCCGTTCGCCGCGCGCACGTGTGAGCGCCGCCCGCGACCACCTCGACGACGCCCGACGACAGCCCCATCACGGGCGTCGGGGTTGGGCGCTGCGTGGTCGTTCCGTCGCCGAGCTGCCCGTCGCTGTTGCTTCCCCAGCACACGACGGCGCCCGACAGCCGCCGAGCGCAGCTGTGATTGCCGCCCGCCGTGATCTGCGCCGCGTCCGTGAGCCCGGGCACCATCACGGGCGTGAGTCGGTTCGTGATCGAGCCGTCGCCGAGCTGCCCCGCGCTGTTGCTACCCCAGCAGTACACCGACCCTCCCACCCTCGCGCAGCTGTGATTGTCGCCCGTCGCCAGCTCGACCGCGCTCGGCAGCATCGGCACGATCACAGGCCCGCGCTGCAACGTCAGCGACCCGATCCCGAGCTGCCCCGCGCTGTTGTTGCCCCAGCAGTACACAGCGCCGGACGCGCGACGACCGCACGCGTGGCTCGCTCCCGCGACCACCTGCACCCAATCCGTAAACGATGGTGACGTGCCCATCGGCGCAGGAAACACGGTCGCCGTCGATCCCGCGCCGACCTGCCCCGACGTGTTGTCTCCCCAGCAGCCCACCACGCGAATCGAGGACACTCCCGTCACGATGCAGCTGTGACCGCCCCCCGTGGCGACGTCGAGCGTCGCGCCGAGCGAGCCCGCGCGGACGGGGCTCGACGAGCTCACCGTCGAGCCAGAGCCCAACTGATGGGTCGCTGCGCTACCCCAACAGCTCACCTGCGCGGCTCGCCGCGCGCACGTGTGGTTGGCGCCCGCTGCGACCCCCGTTGCGTCAGTGATGCCCGTGACCGCGACGGGCGTCGTTCGCGTCAGCGTCGATCCGTAGCCCAAACGTCCGTCCGCGCCGTTGCCCCAGCAGGCGATCGTCCCGTTGTTTCTGCGGGCGCACGTGTGGCTCGCGCCCGCGGTGAGCTGCACCACCCGCTGGCTGTCGCAGACGCCCGACACGCACGCAGACCCTCCGCACGAGTTGCCGCAGCGCCCGCAGTGGGTGGAAGAAGTGAGCGGGGTCTCGCAGCCGTTCGCGGAGATCCCATCGCAGTTTCCAAAGTTGGCCGCACAGGAGGCGATCGTGCATCCGCCGCCGCCTGTGCACGCGGTGGTCGCGTTGGGCCTCGCGCACAGCAGCCCGCAGCCCCCGCAGTGCGCGACGGAGCTGTTGGTGTCCACCTCGCAGCCGTTGGCGGCGTTGCCGTCGCAGTTGGCAAAACCAGGGTTGCAGCCCATCGAGACGCACGCGCTCATCACGCACGCGTTGCGCGAGTTGGGAATCGCGCACGGATTGGCGCATCGACCGCAGTGCGCGAGCGAGCTCGTCGTGTCGGTCTCGCACACGGTCATCGAGCTTCCGTCGCACTCGCCGCGCCCCACGGGGCAGCCTCTCGGCTCGCAGCGGCCCATGTTGCACGCCGCCACCATGCCCGCGATGGTGCAGCGCATTCCGCAGCCGCCGCAGTGATCGAGGCTGCTGTTGGTGTCGACCTCGCAGCCGTTGGCGGCGTTGCCGTCGCAGTCGGCGAAGCCTGGGTTGCAAGGGCCCATTCGACAGACGCCCGCCGCGCAGGAGGCGCGCGCGTTGGCGAAGCTGCACGCGGCGCCGCAGCGGCCGCAGTGGTTGACGCTCGTGCCGTGGTTCGCCTCGCAGCCGTTGGTCGCGTTGCCGTCACAGTCGCCGAAGCCGAGGAGGCACGTGTTGGTGCAGCTGCCTGCGACGCAGGCGGTGTTGGGGCACGCGTTGCCGCACGCTCCGCAGTGGGTCGTGCTCGAGAGCGTCGAGACGCAGGCGCCGCTGCAGCACATTTCTCCTCCAGCGCAGCGACAGCTCGCGTCGAGCTCGTCCGTGGGGACGTCGCTGGCGCTGTCGGGCGACGGGGGCTCGTCGAGGGCGTCCTCTGCGCCGCGGTCGTCCACCACGTCGGCGCTGGCGTCGATCACGTCTTCGACGTCTTGCTGGACGTCTGCAGGCGCGACGTCGATGGCGTCTCGAGCGACGTCGGTCTGATCCGTCGCGCTGTCGCTCTGGTCTGCGCCCGCGTCTCTTCGGGACCCGTCGAGCAGCGACGGGTCGTACACGACGCACGATGACGAGAGTGCGACGAGGCAAGTCAAGGCACGAACGCGCATCGAGTGATTGTCAGGGACGGGTGGTGACCAGGTCAATTCTGGGCGCCGTTTAACGCGGGCGCGACGACGGCAGCCGGCGATGAATACTGGGGCCCTCTCGGGCCGCGAAGTCGACCGTGTGCAGCCCAGGGGACGGGCGGCGTGCGATGGCGTGAAAGGCCGGTGGCGAGCCTGGGGCGTGAGCGCTTTCGAGCGCGGATGCTGCATCAGCGCGACTGCGGGAGACGCTCGTCGCGGCGCAATCGTGCGAGGTCGCATCGAGTTGTGATTGACAGGACCCGGTGTGGTCGCGCCAACATCAGGAACAAGCAATGGCCCAGAGCGACAAGCGAAAGCAAAGCCTCTACTTCCCCGAATCGATGCTCCAGGAGATCCAGCAAGAGGCGGCGCGCCTCGATCGCTCGCTCTCGTGGGTGATGCAGCGCGCGTGGAAGCTCGCGCGCACCGAGATCCGAAAGCTGCCGTCGGTCAACGACGTCCCGGACGACGGGCCGGACGACGAGCGCGGCCGCGAAGAGGACTGAGCCGCGGCGTCGAACACCTCGCGTTCTCAGGCTTTTCGCCGGCGATATCGCGCTGCGAGGATCAACAGAGATGAACGAACTCGAAGGGCGCTGCGATGCGGTCGACGGTGCTCGGCTGCACTTTCGGTCCTGGGGAGAGGGGCCACGGGCGGTCGTTCTCAGCGACGGGATTCTGTGCGAGGGCTTCGTGTGGAAGTACCTCCGGCCCGCGCTGGTCGCGGCCGGTCACCGCGTGGTGCACTGGAACTATCGGGGCCACGGCAAGTCCGACCCCCCCAAGGACCGAAGCACGCTGACGATCCCGGACATGGCGCGAGACCTCTGGCGGGTGATCGACGCGGTCGGGGTGGAGTCTGCGGTCCTGGCGGGGCACTCGATGGGGGTGCAGGTGTGCCTCGAGGGGTATCGCTTGCATCCAGAGCGCACCAAGGGGCTCGTGCTCTTGTGCGGCTCGTGGGGTCGCGTGACCAAGACATTTCACGGGACCGACGCGTTGGCGCTCGCGCTTCCGGCGGTGCGCTCGTTCGCCGCGCGCTATCCCGCGGTGGTGCGCGAGATGGTGTCTCGCACGCCGCCCAAGCTCGCGTTGCGCGTCGCGTGGGCGCTCGGTGAAGTGGACCCGCAGCGCGGGCGCGAAGAGGACATGACGCCGTACTTCGAGCACCTCGCGACGATCGATCCGCAGGTGTACCTGACGCTCCTCGACCACGCGGGAAAGCACTCGGCCGAGGACCTCTTGCACCACATCGAGGCGCCGACGCTCGTCGTCGCGGCGGGCAAGGACAGCTTCACGCCTCCCAGGCTGGCGCGGCAGATGGCGCGCACGATCCAGGACGCCGAGCTCTTGGAGGTCCCCGACGCCACGCACACGCTGCCGATCGAGCAGCCACAGCTCGTCGACGATCGGGTGTTGAAGTTTCTCGCAGAAAAAGTGAAGTGACCGAGGGTCACTTATCACTGGCGAGCACGAGCTGCGCGAGCAGGATCTTCGCGACGGTCGCGAACGGAAACACCGTCGCGTAGCCCACCGCGGGCAGCTCGCTCTTGCTCTGCTCGCACGCGAACGCGAGCGCTGCGGGCTGCGTGTGCGCTCCCGAGAGCATCCCGATGAGCACGGATAGCGGGATCTTCATGAGCTTGTAGCCGATGGTGAGCACCACGAGCGAGAGCGTGATGGTGACCGCTGCGCCTGCGAGCACGATGGGCATCGCGCCGCCCTGGCGGAGCGTCGAGGCGAAGGACCACCCCGAGCGCGTTCCGACGCCAGCGAGAAAGAGCACGAGGCCGAGCTGCCTCAGCGTGAGATTGGCGCTGTACGGCAGCGTCCACACGACGGGCCCGGTGCGTCCGACGCGGCCGAGGATCAGCCCCACGACGAGCGGCCCGCCCGCGGCGCCGAGCTTGAAGGTCACTCCGCCGGGAAGCGGGACGCCGATGGATCCGATCGCGAGTCCCAAGGCGATTCCCAGGCTGAACGTGATCACGTCGATCTCGCTGAGGGCCTTGTACGAGTCGCCGAGGTGCTTGGTGATCTCGTCCATCTTGTCTCGCGGCGCGACGACGCGGACGCGGTCTCCGAGCGCCAGCTCAGTGTCGGCCGTGGGAACGAGCTCGTCGTCGCCTCGCCGGACGCGCGTGATCACCGCGCCGAACCGCTTGGGCAGCTCGAGCTCGCGCAGCGGCTTCTCGATCACGGCGCGGTTGGAGACGAACACCCTGCGAAAATCCAGCACCGTTCGGTCGAGCTCGAGGTGCTCGTCGCTCGGCGTTCCCAGCGCTGCGGTCGCGCGCGGGAGGTCTTTGTCCGCGCCCACCAGCGTGACGAGGTCGCCTTCTTGAAAAACGGTGTCGTCGGTCACCACGCTGAGCAGCGCGCCTCGCTTCAACCGCGCGAAGGTGACCGCGCCGTCGAGCGCCGCTCGCGCTTCAACCGCGCGCTGCCCCGCGACCGCAGGGCCGATCTGTACGGTGCAGTTCGAGAGCTTCTGGATGGGAGCAGGCGCGATGCTCGCGTTGATGGGCTCGTTGGCCAGATCGACGCCGAAGACCTTCTTGGCGATGACGATCGCGGCGAGCACGCCGAGGACGCCAAACGGGTAGGCGAGCGAGTATGCAACGACGGGGTCCGCTCCCCGCGCGAGCTCGGGCCGCGCGCGAAGCGTCTCGAGCACCGAGGCGAGGGCGGGGGTGTTGGTGACGCCGCCAGCGAAGATGCCCGCCGCCGTCGCGGACGGGCGGCCGAGCGCGCGGGTCACCAGCGTTCCGACGACGGCGCTCGCGGCGATGGCGATGAGCACGAGCGCGTTGTCGCGGACGCCGCGTTTGCGCAGGGCCGCGAAGAACCCAGGGCCCGAGCTCAACCCCAGCGTGTAGACGAACAGCACCAGGCCGAACTGAAAGACCAGCTCGGGCAACGCGAGCTCACGGTCGAGCGCGCCGAAGCCGAGGCCTACGAAGAGCACCGCCGCCACGCCCAGCGAGAACGACCCGAGCTTGATTCGCCCCACGAAGAAGCCGACCGCGGCCACGAGAAAGAGCAAAAGGAGCTTATTTTCGCGCAGAAGATGCACCATCGAGGGGCCTCGGCGGACGCGGACGCGCCCGAGTCACAGAGCGCGGGACGCTCCTGCCAGAAAGATGCCGCGAACTTTTTCGCTCGTCGGACGTCACACCCAAGCTCCAGCGAGGCACTGGGGTTGTTCGAGCGCTCGAGCGTTCGACTCCCGCACTCTACTGACCTTCGCCACTGAGGACACCGATGACTCTACGATGGATTCCTGGTTCGCTCCTCGCTCTCTGCCTCGGCACATCGTGCGCGGGAGGGGCGCGCGAGGTCGGTCAACAAGCGGTGAACACCGAACGCGGCAACTCGGGCGGCGCGAGCTCCACGGGCGCGGGCGCTGACTCCGCGGGGTATCGCGTGATCGCCGCGACGGGCTCTGCGACGGGAGCCCTGGCTCGCCCGGTGACCATGGGTCGCGACGACTCCCCGACGCTCGTGACGGTCCGCGGGCGAAGCGACGACTCCAATCGCGCGGTGAACATCGCCGTCGCGCCGGGCTCGGTGCCGGGCGTCGTGGCCGGAGGGACTGTTCCGTCATCGGGTGGGTACATCGTGCGGCGCGCAGGCGGCGCGAGCAGCGATGGCGCGTCGTCGGGCCCCGCGGCGAGCACTCGCGGCGACGGAGATTTGCCGTCGGGCGCAGGGTTCAGCGGTGTCGTCACAGGCTCGGGCGCGACAGCGGCGGCGCCTCCGGTCCGACCGACGACCGGCGCACGTCCGAGAGCCGTCGAAGAGCGCATGCGCAGCGCGACCGCGGCGGACCGAGTCGAAGCCGCAGGGGCAGTTCGCGCGCAGCAAGCGGTCGCGCCGACCGCGACGAACAGCGCGACGCGACGACGCCCTTCGTCCAACGGCGGCGCCGCGGGCAGCGCGGGCAGCGTGGATTTCTTCGGCGGTGAAGCCGAAGGGCATCTCCGCGCCGCGCCGACTGGCGGCGTGGCTGCTCCGCCTCCGCGATTGATGGCTCCGGTTGAGGCCCCCGTTGCCCGGCCGGTTCCGGTGGGCGGTGTACCAGTGGGCAGCACGGTCACGGTGACGACGACCGTCGCGGTCACGCCGCCGGTCGTCGTCGAAGCGCAGCAAGAGACCGCAGGCCTGCTCACTGCCGCGAGCGTCGGCGACGCGGATCGCTTCTCGAACTACCTGGATTATCTCTCGCGACACACGAGCGAGGCTGGCGAGCTCCGGCTCGACATGACGAGGCGCCTGCGCATTCGCGTGGTCGACTCGCAGGGACGGGGCGTCAACGCAGCGCGCGTCCGACTGTCGAACCAGGGCGGAACGGTCGAAGCATTGACCCACGCGGACGGCTCGTTCGATTACTTTCCGGGGCTCTCGACGGCGCAGCTCGCGGGCGTCGCGCGGCTCGACGTGACGGTCGAGTCTCTGACGGTGGGCGCAGACGTGCAGATCCCGACGCAAGGCGACGGGCAGCCGGTGATGGTGCGGCTCAACGCGGCGGTCGTCCCTCCTGCGCCGGTGCTCGACCTCGGGTTTCTCATCGACGTGACGGGCTCGATGGGCGACGAGCTTCGCTACGTCAACCGCGAGATCGCGAGCATCGTTCAGCGAATCGAGCGCGATTCTCCAGGGGTTCGCGTGCGCTTGAGCGCGACGTTCTACCGCGATCGCGTGGACGAGACGGTCGTTCAACAGATCCCGTTCACGAGCAACGTGCAGGGCTTCGCGGCGGCGATGCAAAACGTCTACGCCTCGGGCGGCGGCGACTACCCCGAGGACCTCAACGCTGGCATCGACGCCGCGATGAACCGCCTCGCCTGGAGCGACGGCGCCGCGGTGCGCGTGTTGGTGCTGGTGGCCGACGCGCCGCCGCAGCACTACGGAGACAGCAACTTCACCTATCGCGAGGCGATGGTGCGCGCCTCGCAGCGAGGCATTCGACTGCTCCCGGTCGCGGCGTCGGGCAGCGACCGTCGCGTCGAGTTTCTCTTTCGCGCGATGGGCGCGTACACCAGCACGCCGTACGTCTATCTCACGGACGACTCGGGCGTGGGCGGCTCGCACATGGAGGCCGACACCGATCGCGTCGCGGTCGAGCGCTTCAACGACGCGCTCGTGCGCTTGATCACCAGCGATCTGCGCGGCGAAGGAATGCACGAGCCCGGTCGCCTCGGCGCCGAGCGCAACTGAGCGGGCGCGGGAGCAGAGACTCCCGCAGTGGGCGCAGCGGCGCGGGAGCAGAGACTCCCGCGCATGCGGTCGCGCAAGAGCGCGACGACGTCTCCGCCAAAGGCGGGACTAAAGAGCAGCGAACGTTCGGGCGTCGTGTAGCGCCAAGGTCGCGTTGGCCACAGGGCGCATCGTGCAAATCAGCACAGTTCTCGCTCGATGGACGGCTCGCGCGACGCTTCCTCCGAGGTTGTCGTGGTCGGCCTCGCCGGTCTGGCTGTACGCGGGGGTCGCTGCGAGTCCGTCGCTCGCGCCGATGAACAGCTGCACCCGGCCTCGGTGCGTCTGCCCGCGGATCTCGAACCACGGGCTGCCCACGATCAGGTCCGCGAAGCCATCTCCGTTGACGTCGCTGTGCGACGCGAGCGCCGAGGCGAACTGTGTGTTGACGCGCTCGCCCAACAGCACACGCGTCCCTTCGCGAGCGCGCAGCGGAGCGCCGCCGAGGTGAACGCTCATCGTGCCGAACGCGTTGCGTCCCACTGGCGCGAGCGCGCTCGTCGAGAGCGCGAGGTCGTCGAACCCATCGCCGTTGCAGTCGCCGATGACGCGCGCTCGCATCGGCCCCGCCTCGACCGCGGACGGGCCGATCACATCGACGCTCGCGATCCCGTCGAACCCCGTCGAGCGGCCCTGAAAAATGCTGGCGACCACGTTGTACTCGCCGAGGTCGCGCGGCGCGCTCGCGCTCGCGACGACGAGGTCCGTGCGCCCGTCGTGGTCGATGTCGCCCATCGAGACGTCGAGATAGTCTGTATTCTCTCGGACAAACGACGGCTCGAATCGCGCGCCGAGCGGCCTTGCGACGTACAGATACAGCCCGCCTCGCCGCGGCGCCGCGCCGTCCGGCACCGCGAGCACCGCGAAATCGGACCGAGAATCTCCGTCGAAATCACCGCCGCCCACGAGCGCTCGGCCGAAGCCTTCGCGCCCCACTGGGGCGGGGATCTCGACGCGTCGAAGCGACTCGGAGGCGCCGACACCTTCGCCTCCGTAGAGGATCGTGATCGCCCCTGCGGGCGCGTCTTGCGCGTTGCGCGCGTACGGGCTTCCGATGATCACATCGCCGTAGCCGTCGCCGTCGAGGTCGCCTGCGCTCGCGACGGCGTGGCCGAATTGGCGTTGTCCACGAATCGCGTCGACCGCACGAGCGCTGCGCTCGACGAGGCCAGCGGCGCTTCCGAAGTAGAGCACAACGCGCCCGGCGCCCGCCTCGCGATCGACCGTCGCGTTGGGGACGCCCACGATCAAGTCGCCGAAGCCATCGCCGTTGATGTCGCCTGCGGACGAGACGGAGGTTCCGAAGTGTTCGAAGCGCGCAGATCCTTGCAGCTCGCGGTACCGGGCGCCGACGCGCGATCGATCGCCGAACATCACGCGCACGAACCCCGATCCGCTCAGCTCTCGCGCTGCAGCGAAGGGCGCGCCGATCGCCCAGTCGTCGACGCCGTCGCCGTTGACGTCGAGCCGCGGATGCACGCTCGTGTCGACCGCCTCGCTCGAGCTCGAAACCGGCGTATGAAACAGCCACGCTGGGCTCGCGCTACGATCGAGCTCGGCGTCGCTGCGCACGCGCACG
Source organism: Deltaproteobacteria bacterium Ga0077539 (assembly GCA_001465015.1). Classification (GTDB taxonomy): domain Bacteria; phylum Myxococcota_A; class Polyangia; order Polyangiales. The sequence continues at coordinate 14,553 of LNEO01000368.1, forward strand.
CGCCAGAAGACAACGCTCTGCGCGGGCAGCGGGTCCTCGGGCCGAAACGACTCTCCCTCGGCGTCGTGCGCGGAGATCACGTCGGTGCACGCCCGATCGCGGCAGAGCTCGATGCGCGCCTGTCGCGCCCCCCGCGGCGCGTGCCAGCGAAACGTGGGTCGAAGGTGCGTCACCGTCGCGAGCGACATCGGCGCGATCGGCCGCGGGACGCCGCTGGCCACGCAGTCGCTGCCGATTCGGCGCTCGTCAGGGCCGCACGAGAGGCCGCTGTCGACGACGGGATCTTCCGACGACGCGTCGACGGGCGCGGCGGATTCGGGCGCGTCGGAGTCGGCTGCGTCGAGCTGCGTCGAGCCGTCGACGCGAGCGTTGATTGCGTGTGTCGGAGCGACGCTCGAGCCGCACGCGAGCAGCCCGATGCACGCAAAGGTTCCCGCGCATCGCATCGGACGCCTGGCTCGCATCTGCGGTGAGTGTACCTTTGGTCGTTCGGCCGCGCACTGCGCTGGCCGCGAGCTATTTCGCGAGCGGCGCGAAGAGCGAGACGTGCGCGCCGTCGGGGTCCTCGACCATCGCGTAGCGCTGTCCCCAGAACGCGTCCCATGGCTCCTTCACGCTTCGGTGTCCGGCCTTCACGATCGCTTCGTGGACGGCGTCGACCTCCGCGGGCGAGTCGCACAGAAAGGCGAGGCTCACGCGCTGGCCGCGCGGCTCTTCCCAGTTCGGCGTGAGCTTCTTGTCGAGCGACTGAGCGTTGAGCGAGATGCGATAGCCGTTCTTCGTCGTCACTTCGATGTAGTCCGCGCCCTCGGGATCGGGAAAGTCGAGGCCGAGCAAGCGATAGAAGCGCGCGGCGCGCTGGAGGTCGACGGCGACGATGCCGACCATGTCCGGGACGATTGGCATGGAGTGTTCCTTTCTCGAAGCGAAGACGTAGCGCGAGCCGTGGCAGAGCGTCTTGGAAGAATCGGACGCGTCGCGATTCGATTGGAATCTGCTGCGGTTTGCGACGATGCGCTTTCGTCTGCCGCGCGGCTTCGCCGGGACGAAAGCGGACGCCGAATGAGCCTGCACGTTGTAGCGCGGCGAACACCGCGCGGAAAACAGCGGGTCGAACGCTCTTCGCGCGGTCGCGCGAATACACGCGCGAGACCTCCATGGGCACCGCAGGGTGCGCGCTTCGACGAAGCGCTCACTCGTCGTCGAGCTAAACTCTGTGCCGTGCATTCGCTGTTCGACGAGCTCGTTTCGCCGCGCACCGTCGTCGACTCGGCGCTGTCTCCGATCGAACAAGTGCGGGCCGCGGCCGCGCGCCAACTTCGCGCCGTCGTGATCGACGCGATCCCCGCGCCGTTGTGGAGGTCGCTCTGCGCAGAAGGGACGTTCGCGCTCGACGAGCTCCTGTCGCTCTTCGATCGAGAGGACCATCCCGCTGCGCTGCGAGAGCTCGTGCCGCTGCTCTCGGGAGAGAAGCTGCTCGAGCTCGCTTCGTGCGGCGACGACCGCGTGATCTACGAGTGCGTGCTCCGGCTCGCGTCGCTCGGCGCGCATCGCGAGGCCATCGAGCGTGCGCTCGCCGTCGCCTCCCTGGCGGACGACGTTCACGTGATGCTCTCCGTGTGCGAGCTCGTCGCCCCCTCGCTGCGATCCCCTCTCGTCGAGCGGGCCATGGCGCTCGCAGCGAAGCAGTCGCACTCGGGGCTCACCAAAGAGCTCTGCGCGATGGTGCGGCTCGTCGAAGAGCCCGCGTCGAGAGATGCGCTGCTCGCGCTCTGCGAAGAGCGCGTAGCGCGCACGCTGCCAGAGCAGATGGACGTCGGAGAAAACGCCTGGGGTTGGCTCGCGCTCGCGTACGCGCGACTCGATCGTCCAGAGCAATCGCTGCCTTTGATCGACCGCGCGATCGCCGCCGTCCGCGCGAAGGAGTGCGACCCGCTCTCGGACGCGTACTTTGCGCTCGAATGCGCGCGAGCCCTCGACGCAAACGAGCGACGCGAAGAGCGAGTCGCGCTCGCGTGGCGCGCGCTGGAGTCGATGCGGGAGCATCCAAACGACGTGAGCCGCTGGTGGGTCGACTCGCTGGCTGCCATCGATCCGGCGAGCGAAGGCGAGGCGCGGGCCATGCTGCGCCCGGAGTCCGACCCTCCGCCGCCGTCATCGCAAGAGCCGATCGCGCTCGCGCCGCTCGAAGAGGCGCGAGAGTGCGCAGCGGACGGTCGATCGGAATGGAAGGTGGCCACGCTCAGCGCGATTCGCGAGGCGCTCGAAGACACGCTCCGCACACGCGAAGAGCCAGAGATTCCCTCCCAGGACGATCACGTCCTCGAGAGGGCCCGTGATCTCGCCAGGGCCACCTATGCCCGTTGGATGAACTCCGCGTTCGATCACAGGTCGAAAGGTTGGATCACCACGGTCGACGGTGAGTCGTTGAGCTACGAGCGGCAGTGGAGCGTCGTCGGCCACCTGTCGCTCGAAGAGATCGAGGCCCTGCTCGCGCACGCGTGTCCCGACCGCGCCAGACGACGGGACTTGCTGTACCTCGTTGCGCAGGCGGCGCGAGGCCACGCGCGACTGGGAAATGTCCGCGCGATGCGCTCCCACGTCGAGACGATCGCGAACTTCAGCACGACGCCCACGCTGGAGTTCGATCTCGTCGAGCTCCTTCCCGAGCCGCTTCGAGAGCCGGAGCTTCGACGCGTGTTCGCGAGCGCGCTGTCCGAGGAGGGGCGGTGCATTCTCGATCGCCGGCGGTTGAGCACGTTGATGACTGATGCGGCGCTGGACCACGGCGAGCAACGATCGATCGTCCTGCAAATCATCGAGCAGATCGAGCCGACGACGCTCGCGCTCGAGTGTCTCGGTCGACTGCTGCGCGTCGGCGATCTCCCGCGCGACGACGACGAGCGTTGCTGCGCCATGGTGCGCGCGATCGCGCCGCGCGCGTTTGGAGACGACCTCTCGGAGATCGCGCTCACCGAGGACCTCACCTCGGCGATACGCGCGCTCGACGACGGGGATGCGCGGCGGCTGTGGGTGCGCTTCGCGAACGCGGATCCGCCGAAGTTGTCCTGGCCGTTCACCGTTCGCGTGTTCGGTGAGGCAGCGGTCGCGCAGTTCGAAGAAGAGCTGCGCTCGGACGCCCTCTGAGTCACTTCTTGCTCTTCGATGTGCTCTTCTTCGTCGCGGCGGGCTTGCTCTCGACGGGCTCGGGCTGATCGAGGATCGCCGCGAGCAGCGCGGGGTCTGTCTTCACGTCGTCGAGTTCGGTGACGATCGCGCGGGCTGCGTTCCATCGGGCGTCGAGCTCGTGGCCGCGGCTGTGAGCGAGGGCGCTGAGCGCGGCGAGCGCGAGCGAACCATGGAGCGACGGTGGGTACTCGAGCTCTTCAGCGTCGTACGCATGCTCGGTGACAAGGTGTTCTGCTCGCTCTCCCAGCGCGATCGCGAGCGCGGCGACCAGGCGACACAGCCTCGCTCGATGCGGCGGTGGTTCGTTGCGCCGTGGCCCGCCGTCGTCGCCCTCCACAGCAGTCCAAAACGGGTAGCCCGAACTGCTCGTGCCGTGCTGTGCCAAGAAGCTTGCGAACAACTCGAAGCGCTGCGGGTCGTCGAGCTTCGCGACGGCGCGCTCCAGCGCGTCCAGCGTCGGACTGTTGCGGTGCAGGTGCTCGCGGACGAAGCACCACGCCGGAGCGCGATCGCCATCGACGTCGAGCTCGATGTCTTGGATCGATGGCGGCGAGAGCCCGAGCGCTCGCTCGATTTCGTGCTGCTCGTCCCAAAGACCTGCGGCGAGCAAATTGGGCCACCAGGTCTGAGACAGAAACGCCACGATCAGCGCTCGCTCCATCGCGCTCAACGACGCGGGGCGGCGACACATCGAAGGCGATTTGCGAAAGACCTCGTCGATCAGCGCCTTGCCTTCTTTGCGAAGCGCGCTCGCGTCGGGCCCGTGTAGGCCGCCTGCGGTCACCCCGTCGACGTAGTTGCCGACGCGTGCAGGGACAGAGGCCTTCGCGGGCAGCGGCTTCCAGCGCGGCGCCGAGCTCTCGTCGGGCTCTTCGCTGCGGGCGTACTTCACGCCGAGCGACTTTCGCGCTGCGGGGCTGAGCGCCGGGGCGAGCGCCGCGGCGATCGTCCTGTGTTTCTTTGCGGCCTTCTCGAGGAGCGCGCCCGTCGCTTTCTTCGCCGACGCCGGTGATTGGCTGTCGGGCTTGTCCTTTCGGTGCTCGTCGGCGATGTACGCAGCCGTTCGGGGCAGGGCGAACTCGCAGAGGATCTTGGCACCTGTACGCATCCGCCAGATCGGATCAGCTCGGAGCATCGCGAGCACAACCTCGTCTCGACGGTCCTCGGGCAGCCAGCGGATCAGCGCGAGCTTCTCTTCGTCGTTGCACTTGGCCAACGTGAGAAACGGCAGGATCCTCGGGTCGAACGGCGCGTTGGCCGCGACGAACGCGTGCTGAATGAACGACTTGTCGCGGGTGACTTCGTCCCGCTGGCGCTCGTCGTTCGTCGCTTCGAGCGCGCGGCTGAGTCGCTCGAGGTGTCGCTTTGCAGCGGGCAGCCCCCTGGCTCCCACCGCGCGGATGATGGGCGCGGCGAAGTTTGGGTCAGGGTGGATTCCGTACGCGCGATCCAACAACGCGATGGTGGCTTCGAGCGCCTCGATCGAGTCTTGCGGCGTGACGTCGTCGAGCCTGGGATTGAGTTGCCGAAGGTAGCGAGCCCATCGTGGCTCGGTGCGGCGCGCGCCGCTGTCGACATGCGTGACGGTGGCTTCGAGCAGCGTCGGAGGATCGACGCCGAGCCAACGACGGACGATGTCCGTGCCGAACGGAATCGCGAAGCGATCGATCGCGAGCTCTTCGCGCGCGGACAACGCGAGGGCGACGGCCTTCTGTGCGTCGTCGAGCGCGTCGGGGAGACACACGCGGATCTCTTGGTTCTTCGCGAGCGGAAACCGCACGGTTCGCAGGGCCTCGCACGCCGCTGCGGAGGCGAGCCTCAGGTCGGCTTCGCGCAGCGCGCGCTCGATGAGCGGACGCACAACGGACGGCACCTGCCACTGTTCGATGCTGCCAGAGCGCTTCTTCATTCGGTGCGAGTGTAGGCGAAGCCCCATAGCGCGCCGCAAGCGCGCGGCGATCACAAGAAGAGGACGTTCGGCGTGAGCCCGCAGCTGAGTCCGCACGACGTGCTCGTGGTTGCGGATCGGATACGAGTCGTTCCGCTGCAGTTGAAAGTGCCGCACTGTGCGCTCCACCCTGCGTCGTCAATAGTCGTGCGCACGTTGAAGCGTCCTTCGCGGGGGCGACGCGACCGCAGTCCGACGACGCACCAGATACCGTTGCGACCACGGCGAAGATCCACGGTGGTTTGCGTCGCTGCGTCGCTCTCCGCTGCGCGCCAGGAAACGACGACGATCCCCTCGTCGTTCCAGCGATCGCTGTTCGGCCCCGGCGACTCGCGGCACAACATCGGTCTCATCGGAACATCCACGGACGTGCGGGTTCCGTCGGCGTGCGCGACGAACTGGACGTCGCTCTCGTCGCGATCTTCGTCGGTCACGATGACCCCCCACTGACCGCCGATGCGAGCGAGCGTCGCGCGCTCGTCGCGTCCGTAGCGAGCGGCGTTTGCCCAGCGAACGACCAGTCCGTTCGCGTCGATATGTTGCCACTGAACGAAGCGTCGCGCGTCACCCGGGTCGGCGTCGGTGAGCTCGACCACCCAACCCGAGTCATCGTCGACTGCGCGCACTGCCGCGACCCCGAAGCGCGACACGCTTGCGTCCCGAAGCCCGAGCTCGGTGACGGCACGTTCTCGAAAGAGATGCACAGAACACGCATCGACGCGCTCGCTCGGCAGCAATACGCAGCGCTCGATGATTACGCCCGACGCTGCCCAAGCCATCACGGTCAACGCCTCGCGCTGCCCCGAGCGAAGCGCGCTCCGCCACGGATCGGGCCCCCGAAACGCCGCGCGCGTCTCCCCGTCACGTCTCCACGACACCGCGATCGTCGCTCCGCCCGAAGCGCGCTCGACTCGGACATCGCCTCCGCCGTGGAGCACGCGCGTGCTGCCCTCGTGATCGACTTCGCGGTTGGAGTCGCACTCCGACCCGCTGGTCGGATAGATGCACTCGATCCTCATGGGAACCAGGGGTGGCGCTCTCAGTTCGAGTGGCGTCACGCGGTGTCGAAGCCAGGGCTCGTCTGCGTCCCGTCGCGCGTCGCGATGCACGCGAGTATGGGGTCGAATGACGATCGAGTCGGGGTCGTCGGGATCGACGTACGGCTCGCGCGAGACTCGCTCGTTGTCCGCTCGCTGCTCGACGCGCTCGGCGCCCGCGATCGCAGTCCACGTTCGTCCGTCCCGCGTCACATCGGCACCACGCGGGTAGACAATCACGCCGAATCGTTCGTCGACGAACAGGGCATGCTCGATCGCCCTGCAGTGGTCGAGTGGAACGTCGTGAACGCGCTCGCCACGCAACACCTGCGCGAAGCAGCGCGCTCCCGACGGTTCGCTGAGCACCCACGAGACAGTGCTGCGGGATTGGCTCTCGCCGAGCACTCGCCAACGTGCCTCTGGGGTTTGCGACGAGGCGAGCGAACCCGCGCTCCCGTCGCCCGAATCGAGCGTTTGCGCAGGGATCGGCGAGCGCTCGCCCGCTCGTGGACCGACGGTCTCGATCGCTTCGACTCCGAGAGGACCGAGGGTGAACACCCGTGCGTTCGCTGGCCAGGTCCACGCGTCTGGCGATAGCGCGTCAAACGACTGCCAGTCGCCGTTCAGCGTCCACACGCGTCGAACGATCGAAGAACGACTCTCGAGCACGAGCGACGAGCCGTCCGCGGCGGCTGTGACGTAGTCGCGTTGCGCGATCTCGGGCACCGAACGAACCGCGAGCGAGCGGGCGTCGACGATCCACGCCGTGCCTGGCCGCGAACGGTGCCAACAGCGTACGAAGACGTGCGGTCCGAAGCGGGCGAGGGTGCATGCAGCGCCGCGGTCCAACACGACCTCGCGCTCTCGACCGTCTCGAAAGAGAACGTGAATCGCCCCTTTGTGTGAGCGAAAGAGCGCTCCCTGGTGCTCCATGTGCGGCCCCGATTGCAGGGCGAACTGCGCTGCGTGATGCGGCCAGAGGTTCGCTCGCCAATGGCGCTCCCAGCGAGCGAGCGCGTCGCGTCCTGCCGGGGATCGTTCGACGCTTTCGGAGGCCCTCGGCGCCGAAGAGCGATCGATGCGAACGAGCGTCGAGCGCCCGTCGAGCGCCCAGTCGAAGGACACTCCCATGATGCTGAACGGGAGTCCCGGCGCAGACCGAAATCGCAACGGCGCGTCCCCGGGCGTCGAGAGCGACTGCCACGTGCGACCCGCGTCCGGCGAGAGCAGCGCGCGATCGGGCGACACCAACGCGAGGACCCGTCGCTCGTCGACGAAGTGCACTTCGTGCGCGTCCCGTGGCGCACCGAAGGGTCGCAACCGGACAAGTCCGTCGACGGTCCACCAGCGTCGATCGCGCGTGCGCACGACAGCGGTCGCGCTCTCGAGCGCCGAGCCCTGCTCGGACGCAGGGGCAAGCGCGATCGGAAGCTCTGCTCTGTTGTCGAAATCACCTGTAAATGTTCTCGCAGAAAGCACGAGCCCGTCCCTCGTCGCGAACAGCCATCGGCCGTCGCGGAGGCGTCGAGCCCACACGATTTCGGTCTCTGTTCGCTGGCGAGACAGCTCGATCGCGCCGTTCGCCGCGACCCAAACGCGCAGATTGCCTGCGATCAACAGAGAGCGTTCGCCGTCGACGGCGACCACGATGGCGTGTGCGTACGAGATCGCGAGCGTGTTCTCGCGGGGCGCAGCGGACGACGCGTCGACCGTCGGCGGGCGCGGCGGTCGATTCGCGGCCGCCCGCTGCGGATGATGGCAGGCGACCAACAAACAAGCTGCCGTGGCGCGCTCCCAACCCATCACGCCGTGAGTATACCGAGCGCGCGTGGCCGATCGAACTCGCTCGCGCGTCGACGACACCCACCCACAACCCCCCGACCAAGAGGACGACGTTCGGTTTGGTGGCTGATTCGAGGGCGAACTCGTCTCGTGCTATTTCTCTTCGCACGATGCGGGGCGCGGGACCGAAGTTGTCGACGCTCTCGATGGTGATCGCGGTGATCGCCATCGCGCCGTCACGGGAGGCGAGCGCGCAGCCGCGCCCGGCAGTTGTTGCCAATCCACCACGCGCTGCTCCCTCGACGCCTCGCTTTCGACTCGGCGCAGGAACACACGGCGGCTACGCGCGCTTCGGCATCGGTGCCGCGGCGTCATGGTTGCTCGCGGGCTACGTTCGGGCAGGCGCGCAGGTCAGCGACCTCTTTGCGATCGACGCGCAGTTCGCGGGCGGATGGCTCGCGTTGATGTACTACGCGCGCGCCAACGTCTATGCGGACTTCACGGTCGCGTCGCGCGTGAGCCTCGCTGTGGGGCCCACGTACAGCCAGGGTGCCTTTGGCGAGGGCAGCGGCTCGATGACCGGCGCGAGCGCGAGATTCACCGTGCTTCCTGTGTCCGAGCGGCTCGAGAACGGCGTGCGCCTCGGGTTCTCGATCAGCGTCGAGGCCGACGTGGGCGTGTCGCTGACCGAAGGGTGCTATTGCGCGCCGCCGTTTCTTTCGCGAGCAGGGAACCTGGCGTGGGGAGTCTACGGCGGACTGGGACTTCTGCGGTTCTGAGCCAGCGCGTCCGGCTCCGTGACGGGATCGTCGAGGACGATCGTCGTCGGACGAAACACGACCTCGCTGATCGTGGGCCACGGGTCCGACGAGCACTGCGGCCCGTCGCGTCGCGACGTTCCGAAGCCGAACCCGCAGCCGCGCGAGATGTTCGGACTGGGCGGGGGCGACCGACGGCCACGCGCGACGGACAGCGCGAGATCGAGCGCCCTTCGCTCTGCGCGGATTCGTCCTTCGAGCTCGTTCGCGCGCCGCAGCAGCGTTCGCTGAAGATCGGGGCTCGTTCGGCGGACTCTCGCGGCGGCCCCGCGCAACGCGCGTACAAGCTCGCCGAGACCCAGCGGCTCGATGCGCCGATCGACGCACGTGAAGGCCATGTCCCAGTGGCCCAACTCCACCAGGTCCGTCGTGCGGTCGATCCTCGCGGCGAGCGCAGCAATCATCCCTGAAGACCACGAGCTGCGGTTCACCGCGAAGATCGCGGTCACGCCCGGATCCGACGTTCCAGGTAGCTCGCGGGCCAGCGTGGACTCAGCTTGTGCGACCGCGGTCGCGTCGAAGAGATGCTGTCGGCGCAGGATCGCGGTGGCCGCTACGAACCCCATGGTTCGATGAAAGAGCCTCTCTCGCAAAAGCGCCTGAACCTCGGGTAGGACCGCGAGGCTCACGAACAGCTCTGCTCGATCGTCGGTGCGACCTCGATCGAGCGAGAGCAGCGGCTCGAGCTGCGCGGGCGACGCTGCGGCTGCGAGCGCGTCGGCCACGTAGGGCGGCGCGGGTCTGCAGTCTGTCGTGATGGCCGTCACCATTCGCCCGATGAGCGCGTCGATGTTGGCTCGAGCCTCGGACTGCGCGACGAACACGCGCTCGATCGGGCGCCACGGTCCATCGTCGATCTGTGTGTCGATTCGCAGTCGATATCTCCCTGGCGGAAGGGGCCTCTCTTCGTCGTGGGGCCTCGTCGCGCTCTGGCGAAACGCAAGCGCCGTCACGAGGTCGAAGGTGCGAGTCGGGTGGGCAGCGTCGAGGATCAGGTCGGTGCCTCCGATCGCCGAGCGCGCCGGGATGCACCACCAGCGACCGTCTGGCGACTGTCGCTCGAGGGTGTTGTCGCAGCGCTCTTGATTGCCTCGCAGCGTTCGCAGTCGAACGCGAACCGACGGCGACGGGGCAGAGAGCCGGACCTTCCATCGGCGCGGATCGTTTGCGACCACGGGCTCGAGCACGAGCGTGTTGGTTCGTGCCGGCGAGGGTTGGACGATCGGCGCTCGTGGCGGTGCGGGGCAAGGTCTCGTGGTTCGGGCGACGAACGTGTGGGCCGCGGGCTGGCAGTGAACCAGCGCGAAGAGCGCGAGCGAAATCGGGCGAAGCAGCATCGGGCCAACGGCGTTGGACCACGACCAGAGCAAAAGGTTCGCGAAGCGTGCGCGATCGTGATGCGTGGTCGGAGGACGGCCGCTGCAATCGTAGCTGTGTAGCTTCAGCGGACTGCTCGATCGTCCGGAGTTGGCGAGCGGCGAGGCAGCGCGCCGATCGCATCGCAATCTCACCGCGCTCTCGACCTCAGCAGGGAACCGGATTTCGGTTCGAAAATGCACATCCGCAGGAAAATCAGTAGCGGCGTCAACACCCAAGCGGCACCACGCTCGCCTCACGGCCA